>NZ_CP195161.1:1241013-1551266 GCF_051200835.1 Janibacter sp. GS2 | reverse complement strand
TCGGCGCTGACCGCACTGCGCCGCGAGGTCGCCGTGCTGCGCGACCACGACGAGTCGGTCATCGGGTGGTTCGACGAGACCGGGGCGGAGATGACCGACGAGGCCTGGGAGCAGGACGAGCGCCGTACGCTCCAGCTGCGGCTGGCCGGCGAACCCTCCGCGCTGGTCGTCGCCCACGGCGGTCTCGACGCGATCGACGTGACCCTCGCGGGCGAGGATGCGTGGCGGCTGCGCTGGGACAGCGCGTGGGAGCGTCCGCAGGAACCCGACGGTGCAGCGGACGCCCTGACCCCGCTCAGCCTGCGGCTCTACACGACCTGACTCGCCCCCTTCGCGCCCCTCCCCTGCGCCCCCCCTCGCCGGGTCGATGTATCCGGGAGCGCCTGGACGCTCCCGGATACATCGACCCAGGGGGTGGGTCGGTCAGGCGGGAGCGGGAGCCGGCTCCGGGACGCTCGTCGGGGCGGACTCCTCCTCGGGTGTCCAGGCCTCCCCCCGCACGGGGGCGTCGTAGGTCTCCCGGTCGAGGATCCCCTCGCGCCGGGCCACGATGGTCGGGACCAGCGCCTGCCCGGCGACGTTGGTCGCGGTGCGGCCCATGTCGAGGATCGGGTCGACCGCGAGCAGCAGACCGACGCCCTCGAGCGGCAGGCCGAGGGTGGACAGCGTCAGGGTGAGCATGACGACGGCGCCGGTGACCCCCGCGGTCGCGGCGGACCCGATGACCGAGACGAAGGCGATGAGGAGGTAGTCGGTGATCGACAGCGGCACGTCGAAGAAGTTGGCGACGAAGATCGCCGAGATCGCCGGGTAGATGGCGGCGCACCCGTCCATCTTCGTCGTCGCGCCGAGCGGCACCGCGAAGGAGGCGTAGGAGCTGGGCACGCCGAGGTTGCGCTCGGTGACCTGCTGCGTCACGGGGAGCGTGCCGATCGACGAGCGCGAGACGAAGCCGAGCTGGATCGCGGGCCACGCACCCGCGTAGAAGCGACGCACGGACAGGCCGTGACTGCGCAGCAGCACCGGGTAGATCACGCCGAGGACGATCGCCAGGCCCACGTAGACCAGTGCGGCGAAGCGGCCGAGCGAGGTCAGTGCGTCCCACCCGTAGGTGGCGACGGCCGTGCCGAGGAGCCCGACGGTGGCGATCGGGGCGAGACGGATGACCCACCACAGCACCTTCTGGACCACGGCGAGCGCCGAGCGGGCGAGGGCGAGGAAGGGCTCGGCCGGCTCACCGACCTTGAGCGCGGCGACGCCGACGGCGATCGCCATGATGAGGATCTGCAGGATGTTGAAGCTGAACCCGACCGTACCGTCGTCGCCGGCCGAGCCCTCCAGACCGAGGGTGTTGGCGGGGACGAGACCGGTGAGGAAGTCCAGCCAGCTGCCCGTGCTGTCCGGCGCGACAGCCGTGTCGGCGCTGACGTCTGCACCGCGAGCGGGGTCGAGCAGCAGAGCCAGACCGATGCCGACGGCGACCGCGACGAGTGCCGTGGCGGCGAACCACAGGAGGGTCTGCCACGCGAGGCGTGCCGCTCCGGTGACCTGCTTGAGGTTGGCGATCGACGCGACGATCGCGAGGAAGACCAGGGCCGGGACGATCGTGCGCAGGAGGCTGACGAAGGAGGAGCCGATGACGTCCAGGGTCTGGGTCAGCCAGTTGGGGTCATCGGCGCTGCCACCCATCTGACGGGCGACGAGTCCGAGGACGACACCCAGGACGAGGCCGATGAGCACCTGGGTGCCGAAGCTGATGCGGCGAAGTTTTGCGAACATGAGGACAGGGGTCCTTGCGGTGAGGGGAAGGGGGGCGCGGTGTCAGGGCACGCGTCGACAACGGCAGGTGGAGTGGCGCAACAGGTCCACATCCAGCCGCCGGGTCAGTCCCCACCGGTTCCATCTCACGAGGGGCGGCAACCACCCGCCGCGGGCAGCTATTCCCACCCTCGCCGGGTCGATGTTCCCGGGTGCGTCAGAGCGCACCCGGATACATCGATTCGGGTTGAGGGGGGCGGAGGGAAGCGGGCCGGGGAAGGGGGCGGTCAGGCGTTGGCGACGAGGCCCAGGCTCGAGGGGAAGGCCATCAGCTCGTGCCGGGGCAGCACGCGCACGGTCCAGCCGAACTGACCGGTCCGCTCGATCGGGACCTGCCCGGCGAACTTCGCCTTGCCGTCGTCGTAGGACTCCATGAACCCGAGCGACGTGGCGTCCCAGTCGACGAGGTCGTCCGTGCCGAGCGCGACGCGGCCGGCGACGACCTGCACGTCGACCTCCGTCGGGTCGAGTCCGTCGAGCGCGACATAGGTGTCGACGCTCAGCGACTCCCCCACGAGTGGGCTGTCGGAGACCCCGGAGCCCTCGACGTGCTCGACGCGCACCGACGACCACCCGGCACGGGCCCGGGCCTTGTACTCCGCCAGGGCACGGGCGCCCGCATGGCCATTGCCGTTGACGCGGGCGTTGTGGGCGGCCGTGGGGGCGTAGAGCCGCTGGGTGTAGTCCCGCACCATGCGGGTCGCCAGGACCTTGGGCCCGAGGGTGGCGAGCGTGTGGCGCAGCATCGACAACCAGCGCTGCGGCAGGCCGGCGTCGTCGATGTCGTAGAAGCGCGGGGCGACCTCGTGCTCGATGAGGTCGTAGAGCGCGGCCGCCTCGATGTCGTCGCGCCGGGCCTCGTCGTCGAGGCCGTCGGCCGTCGGGATGGCCCAGCCGTTCTCCCCGTCGAACCACTCGTCCCACCAGCCATCGAGGATGGAGAGGTTCAGTCCGCCGTTGAGGGCGGCCTTCATCCCCGACGTCCCGCAGGCCTCAAAGGGGCGAAGGGGGTTGTTCAGCCACACGTCGCAGCCCGGGTAGAGCGTGCGCGCCATGGCGATGTCGTAGTTCGGCAGGAAGACGATGCGGTGGCGCACGTCGTGCTCGTCGGCGAAGCGCACCATCTGCTGGATGAGCTGCTTGCCGGTCTCGTCCGCCGGGTGCGACTTGCCGGCGATGACCAGCTGGACGGGCCGCTCGGGGTGGAGCAGCAGGGCCTTGAGCCGCTCCGGGTCGCGCAGCATGAGGGTCAGGCGCTTGTACGTGGGCACCCGCCGCGCGAAGCCGATCGTCAGCACCTCCGGGTCGAGCACCGAGTCGGTCCACCCGAGCTCGGCATCGGTCGCCCCGCGCTTGGCCCAGCTGGCGCGCAGCCGGGCCCGTGCGTCCTCGACGAGCGCCGTGCGCATCCGCCGCTTCGCCGACCAGATCGTCTCGCCCGGCACCTCTGCGATGGCCCCCCAGCTGTCGTCGGACTCGACGTCCCGCCCGCCGAGGTGCTGCGTGGCGATCTCGTAGACGCTGTCGTCGACCCAGGTCGGGGCGTGCACGCCGTTGGTGATCGAGGTGATCGGCACCTCGGCCTCGTCGAAGCCCGGCCACAGCCCGTCGAACATCTCGCGGGAGACGTGGCCGTGCAGGCGGGAGACGCCGTTGGCCCGCTCGGCCAGCCGCAGTCCCATGACGGCCATGTTGAACACGCCCTCCGAGCCGCCCTCGTAGGTCTCGGCGCCGATGGCGCGCAGCTTGTCCAACGGCACGCCCGGCAGCTCCTGGGCCCCGCCGAAGTACCGCTCCAGGAGCTCGTCGTCGAAGCGGTCGATCCCGGCGGGCACCGGCGTGTGGGTCGTGAAGACCGTCCCCGCGCGTGCCGCCTCGGCGGCCTCCTCGAAGGACATCCCGGCCGACTGCGTGAACTCGCTGATCCGCTCGATGCCGAGGAAGCCCGCGTGCCCCTCGTTGGTGTGGAAGACCTCCGGCTCCGGCGCGCCCGTCAGGCGAGCCCACAGCCGCAGCGCGCGCACGCCACCGATGCCCAGGAGCATCTCCTGCTGGAGGCGCTGCTCGCCGCCGCCGCCGTAGAGCCGCTCGGTGACCACGCGCATCGCGTCGTCGTTGCCGGGGACGTCCGAGTCGAGCAGCAGGAGCGGCACCCGGCCGACCTGCGCCCGCCACACGTGTGCCCGCAGCGCTCCGCCCCCGGGCATCGCCACCGTGATGACGCACGGCGTCCCGTCGTCCTCGCGCAGCAGCGCGAGCGGCAGGCCCTGCGGGTCCGCGACCGGGTAGGTCTCCTGCTGCCAGCCGTCGTGGTTGAGGGACTGCTTGAAGTACCCGGTCTTGTAGAACAGCCCGACCCCGACGATCGGCACCCCGAGGTCCGAGGCGGCCTTGAGGTGGTCACCGGCGAGGATCCCGAGGCCACCGGAGTACTGCGGGAGCACCTCGGTGATGCCGTACTCGGGGCTGAAGTAGGCGATCGAGGCCGGGAGGCTCCCTTCGTCCGGTGTCGCCTCCTGGTACCACCGCGTGGCCTCGAGGTAGGTGTCGAGGTCGGCCTTGGCCGCGCCGACCCGCGCACAGAACTCCTCGTCCGCGGCGAGCTCCTCGAGGCGGGGACCGGCGAGCTCCGCGAGCAGGCGCGCCGGGTCCCGGTCGACCTCGAGCCACAACTGCGGGTCGATCCCCGCGAAGAGCTGACGGGTGGGCGGGTGCCAGCTCCACCGCAGGTTCATCGCCAGGTCCCCGAGGGCGGAGATCGGCTCGGGCAGTGCGGTGCGGACGCTGAAACGTCGAATGGCCTTCACGTACTCATCTTGTCGGGTCGGCGGGGGGCACGCCAACTCCCGGGAGACGGCCGCGCAGGTAGCCTTCGGGGGGTGAGCACCGCCGTCCCCCTCGACCCCTCCCGAGCGTCCACCGCCCCCGTGTCCGCTGCGCCGCAGTGCCCCCTCGGGCGGATCCCGGTGCTCGACGTGCGGCCCTGCATCGACCACGGCACCCGTCCTGCCTCGTCCGTCGTCGGCGAGCCCTTCACGGTCACCGCCACCGTCTTCCGCGAGGGGCACGATGCCGTCGCCGCCACCGTCGTGCTCACCGACCCCTCCGGCGCCGAGCACCACGTGCCGATGACCTGCACCAACCCCGGCCTGAGCCGCTGGGAGGCCGAGGTCGTCGCCGACCGCGAGGGCCCGTGGACCTACCGCGTCGAGGGGTGGTCCGACCCCTGGGCCACCTGGGTGCACGACGCCTCCATCAAGATCCCCGCCGACATCGACGCCGAGCTGATGCGGGCCGAGGGCGCCCTCGTGCTCGTCCGGGCCGCCGAGGAGGAGCGAGGCGAAGGGGGGCGCTCCGCCCTGGTCCACGCCGCCGACGTCCTCGCCGACCACGGGCACCAGCCGAGCGCGGCGCTGCACCTGGTGACCACCGGGTCGGCGGCCGAGGAGCTCGCCGAGCGACCGCTGCGGGAGATGGTCACCCCGAGCGCCGAGCTGCCCCTGCTCGTCGAGCGCGAGCTGGCCCTCTTCGGCTCCTGGTACGAGATCTTCCCGCGCAGCGAGGGCGCCCGCTTCGACGAGGGCACCGGCCGCTGGGTCACCGGCACCCTGCGCACGGCTGCGCGCCGGCTGCCCGCGATCGCGCAGATGGGCTTCGACGTCGTCTACCTCACCCCGATCCACCCCATCGGGACGACGGCGCGCAAGGGTCCGAACAACACGCTCGACGCCGGCCCCGAGGACCCGGGGTCGCCCTACGCCATCGGCTCCCCCGACGGGGGCCACGACGCGATCCACCCCGAGCTGGGCACCTTCGCCGACTTCGACGCCTTCGTCGCCGAGGCCTCCCGCCAGGGTCTCGAGGTCGCCCTCGACCTCGCCCTGCAGTGCTCCCCCGACCACCCGTGGGTCACCGAGCACCCGGAGTGGTTCACCACCCGCGCGGACGGCACGATCGCGCACGCGGAGAACCCACCGAAGAAGTACCAGGACATCTACCCGCTGAACTTCGACAACGACCCCGCGGGGATCTACGCCGAGGTCCGCCGCGTCGTCCAGGTGTGGCTCGACCACGGGGTGCGGATCTTCCGCGTCGACAACCCGCACACCAAGCCGGTCGAGTTCTGGCAGTGGCTGATCCAGGATGTTGCTGCCGTGGCGCCGGAGACGATCTGGCTCGCCGAGGCCTTCACCACCCCCGCGATGATGCACACCCTGGCCAAGGTCGGCTTCCAGCAGAGCTACACCTATTACGCGTGGCGCAACACCGTCGCCGAGCTCGTCGACTACGGCACCGAGGTCAGCGGCGAGGCCGCGGCCTACATGCGCCCGAGCTTCTGGCCGACGACCCACGACATCCTCACGCCCTACCTGCAGCACGGCGGGGAGAGCGCGTGGAAGGTGCGCGCCGCGATCGCCGCGACGATGGTCCCCACGTGGGGCGTCTACGCCGGCTACGAGCTCGTCGAGCACGTCGCCCGCCCCGGCTCCGAGGAGCAGATCGACAACGAGAAGTACGAGTTCAAGGACCGGCGCTGGGACGAGGTCGCCGAGTCCGGCACCTCCCTCGCCCCCTGGCTGACGATGCTCAACCGGATCCGACGGGAGCACCCGAGCCTGCAGCTCCTGCGCAACCTGAGGTTCCACCACGTCGACGACGAGAACCTCCTCGCCTACTCCAAGTCGCGCTCGCGGCCCGACGGCAGCGAGGACCTCGTCATCGTCGTCGCGAACCTCGACCCGCACAGCACCCGAGAGTCGACGCTGCACCTCGACATGGACTCGCTCGGCCGGGGGTGGGACGAGCGCCTCGAGGTGCACGACCTCGTCACCGGCGCCCGCTGGGAGTGGGGCGAGTCCACCTACGTGCGCCTGGGCCCCGAGGCCGAGCCGGTCCACATCGTCTCCGTGGGGCACGCCTGATGGGCACGGTCCACGACGCCGAGCTGACCCCGACGAAGGACGAGCTCGTCGGGGGCTGGATCGGGGAGCAGCGGTGGTACGTCGGGCAGGGGCGCCCGCGGCTGCGCCAGCTCGACTCCTGGCGCCTGGAGGACCCGGCGGGTGAGGTCGGCATGGAGACGATCGTCTACCTCGACGAGTCCGCGACCACTCCCGTCGTCTACCAGGTGCCCCTGTCCTATCGCGGGTCCCCGCTCGTCGGCGCCGAGGGCGCGCTCCTCGGCGAGATGGAGCACTCGGTGCTCGGTCGGCGCTGGGTCTACGACGCCCCCCACGACCCGGTCTACGTCGCCCAGCTGCTCGCGCTGCTGCGTGGCCGGGTCCTGGCCCAGCACGGCACGCTCTCCGACACCCTCGAGCCGGACGTCGTCGGGGCACCGCACCCGGCCTGGCGCACGGACCCGCGCGCCGCCTCCAGCCGGGTCCTCACCGCCGAGCAGTCCAACACCTCGGTGATCATCACCCCGGTCGAGGGCACCGGCCCTCCGGTGATCCTCAAGATCTTCCGCACGCTCGCCGCCGGCGAGAACCCCGACATCACCCTCCAGGGCGCGCTCGCCGCGTCCCACTCCCCCTTCGTCCCCGCGAGCGTCGGGCACGTCGCCGGTGCCTGGCTGCGGCCGGGGGGCGAAGGGAGTGAGGACGCGGACGCGGCGGCGCGCGACTACGGCCAGCTGGCCTTCGCCCAGGAGTTCCTCGCCGACGCGACGGACGCCTGGCAGGTCTGCCTCCGGCAGGCGGCGACGGGGACCCCCTTCGTCACGCGGGCCCGCGAGCTCGGCCGGGCCACGGCGCAGGTGCACGCCACCCTCGCCCGGGCGCTGACCTCCGAGGTGCCGCAGCAGTCGGAGATCCGCCAGCGTGTCTCGCTCATGCGCCGCCGGGCCGGTCTCGCCATGAGCGAGGTGCCGGCCCTCGCCGCCCACGACGCACGCATGAGGGCCGTCTTCGACGCCGCCGAGGACGCGAGCTGGCCTGCGCTGCAGCGCGTCCACGGCGACCTGCACCTCGGTCAGGTGCTCGACGCCCCCGGTCGCGGCTGGGTCCTCATCGACTTCGAGGGTGAGCCGCTGCGACCCCTGGCCGAGCGCAACGGTCTCGACTGCCCGCTGCGCGACGTCGCCGGGGTCCTGCGGTCCCTCGACTACGTCACCGGGACGCTGGCGCGTCCGGGGGCCCGCACCGACCCGGGCGTCGACCTGCGCGAGTGGCTGCGGGCGGCGCAGCAGTCCTTCCTCGACGGCTACAGCGATGTCGGCCCCGACCCGCGCGACAGCGCGGCACTGCTCACCGCCTTCGTCCTCGACAAGGCGCTCTACGAGGTCGTCTACGAGGCACGCCACCGACCCGGGTGGCTCGCCCTGCCGACCGAGGCGATCGACCGACTGCTCCAGGAGGACCGCTCGTGACCCCGATCTCCGACTCCGCCCTGCCCGGCGCCCTGTGGTCGCTCACCCACGGCCGCAACGCCGCCCCGCACGAGCTGCTCGGGCAGCACCTCGAGGACTCCGGCCTGCGGGTGCGGGTGCGTCGACCTCTGGCGACCCGGGTGCGGGTGCGCTTCGAGGACGACGCGCTCATCGACCTCGTCCACGAGCAGGACGGGATCTTCTCCGGGGTGCGCCGGGGCGCCACCCGGGCGATGGACTACCGGGTGCTCACGACGTGGGAGGACGGCGTCGAGCACGTCCAGGACGACCCCTACCGCTTCGCCCCGACCGTAGGTGAGGTCGACCGGCACCTCATCAACGAGGGGCGGCACGAGCAGCTGTGGACCGTGCTCGGAGCGCACGTGCGCCACTACGACGGTCCGCTCGGAGCCGTGAGTGGCGTCTCCTTCGCCGTCTGGGCACCTCGGGCGAAGGCCGTCCACGTCCTCGGTGACTTCAACGGCTGGGACGAGTTGGCCCATCCCATGCGGGTGCTCGGCGAGTCCGGCGTCTGGGAGCTCTTCGTCCCCGGTGTCGCTGCCGGTGCCGTCTACAAGTTCGGCGTCCGCGGCGCCGATGACGTGCTGCGACACAAGGCGGACCCGCTGGCACGACTCGCCGAGACGGCGCCCGCGACCGGGTCGGTCGTCACGCGGAGCGCCCACCGGTGGCAGGACGAGTCGTGGCTCGCGGCGCGCGCGGAGCGCAACCCCACCGTGGGGCGGATGAGCATCTACGAGGTGCACCTCGGCTCGTGGCGCCAGGGCCTGGGTTACCGGGAGCTGGCCGACGAGCTCGTGGGCTACGTGAGCCAGCAGGGCTTCACGCACGTCGAGCTCATGCCGGTGATGGACCACCCGTACCCACCGTCATGGGGGTATCACGTCACGAGCTACTTCGCGCCGAACTCCCGTTTCGGCGGCCCCGACGACTTCCGCTACCTCGTCGACGCGCTCCATGCCGCGGACGTCGCGGTCATCCTCGACTGGGTGCCGGGGCACTTCGCGACCGACGAGTGGGCGCTGGTGCGCTTCGACGGGCTGCCGCTGTACGAGCACCCGGACCCGCGTCGGGGGTGGCAGCCGGACTGGGGCAGCTACGTGTTCGACTTCGGTCGGCCGGAGGTGCGCAACTTCCTCGTCGCCAACGCGCTCTACTGGCTCGAGGAGTTCCACATCGACGGGCTGCGGGTCGACGGTGTCGCCTCGATGCTCTACCTCGACTACTCACGCAGCGACGGCGAGTGGTTGCCCAATGTCAACGGTGGCCGGGAGAACCTCGAGGCGGTCACCCTGCTGCAGGAGATCAATGCGACGGCCCATCGCCGCTCCCCCGGGATCGTCACCGTCGCCGAGGAGTCGACCGCGTGGCCGGGGGTCACCCGTCCCACCGACGAAGGGGGGCTCGGCTTCGACCTGAAGTGGAACATGGGATGGATGAACGACGCCCTTCGCTACCTCGCGGAGGACCCGATCAACCGGGCGCACCATCACACCCTGCTGACCTTCGCGATGATGTACGCCTACGCGGAGAACTACCTGCTGCCGATCAGCCACGACGAGGTCGTCCACGGCAAGGGCTCGATGCCCTACAAGATCCCCGGTGGCGACGACGACCGGCTGGCGACGCTGCGGGCCTTCTACGCGTACCAGTGGGCCTTCCCGGGCAAGCACCTGCTCTTCATGGGCACCGAGTTCGCGCAGACGAGCGAGTGGGCCGATGGGCGCTCCCTCGACTGGCACCTGCTGGAGTACCCCGCGCACCGGCGCGTGCAGGAGCTCGTCCGTGAGCTCAACGCCTTCGCCGCACGACACCCGGCCCTCTGGGTGCTCGACGACCGGCCGGAGGGGTTCCGGTGGCTCGACGCCGACGACGCTGCGGGCAACACCGTCGCCTTCGTGCGCCACGCCGGGTCCGGGCCGAGTGAGGACGTCGTCGCGGTGGTCGTGAACTTCGGTGGCACCGACCGCGAGTCTCTGCGCATCGGGCTGCCCCGGGGCGGCACGTGGCAGGTCGCGCTGGACACCAGCGGCTTCGACGCGGCCGGCTCCCCGAGCCAGGCCGGAGTCGAGCTGCAGGCGCAGGAGCGACCGTGGCACGACCAGCCCTGGTCGCTCGAGGTGCGGGTTGCCCGCCTCGGCGCGCTCTACCTCACCCCCGCCGATCGCCCCAAGTTTATCGGGTGACCCGATAAACCACGGGTTCGCATGAGTTTCTTACTCTTGCGAACCCGGTGATTCTCGGGTGACCCGAGAATCTGCGGGGGCCGCTCAGAAGAGGGCGCTCATCAAGGTGGTCCGGCCCTTGCGCACGCGCTCGTCCTGGTTGCCGACGACGGCGAAGAGGTCGAGCAGGTGGTTCTTCACCCGCTCCCGGTCGTCCCCGGCGGTGCTGCGCACGAGGTCAATGAGACGCACGAAGGCGTCCTCGACGTGTCCACCGAGGACGTCGAGGTCGGCGACGACCAGAGCGGCGTCGACATCGCTCGGGTCGGCCGCCGCCGCCTCGCGGGCGGCGGTGAGGTCGACGCCCCGGGTGCGCTTCATCAAGGAGACCTGGGCGATGCCGAGCTGGGCATCGATGTCCTTGGGGTCCTGCTCGAGGGCCTGCTCGTAGGCCGCGGTCGCCGCATCGAGGTCATCGCGCTCGATCGCGTCGAAGGCCTCCTGGTGCAGGGGCGGAAGCTCCTCCTCCACCTCCTGGGCCTCCTCCGTCGGGTCGTCCGCGCCACTGACGCGTCCGGTCACGCCGTGCTGGACGGCGAGCTGGAGGAGCTGGTCGACCACTTGGCGGAACTGCTCCTTCTCGACGAGACCGCTGAAGAGCGGCACCGGCTGACCGGACACGAGGCCGAGCGCGACCGGCACCTCCTGCGGCTGGATCGCCTGGGTGATGCCGGGATTCGTCGCGATGTCGACGCCGACGACCTGCACCCGTCCATCGAGGGCGCGGGCGATGTCGACGGCATCATCGAGCAGGGTCCGGCTCTGCGGGTGCTCGGAGGACCAGAGCACCGCGACCGCGGGCACGGCGGCCGAGCGCTGGACGATCTGGTTGAAGGAGGCGTCGTCCGCCTCGACGAGCAGGCCGTCGGGTGCACCGGCGGTCTGTCCGCCGGGCGCGGCGGTGGGACTCGCCGGGCCACCCGCAGCGGGGGAACCGGCGTCAGGACGAGCGGGTCCGCCGAGGCTGGAGAGGTCGACGGCTCCACGAAGGGCGCGGGTCGGGTCGGTCATGGCCCCATTGTCTCCCACCGGCTTCTCGGTGCCCACCGGGGTCGGGTCGCGCCGGGCTCAGCTGCCCTTGGCCGACCTGAGCACGTCGCTCACGCCGACGACCTTGGCCTTGCCCGACTCCGGGGTGACCAGGGCGAGCGTCTCGGCGTGCTTGATCGACAGGGCCTCCTCGACGCTCGACGCGTCGAGGACGTGCTCCAGTGCCTCGTCCTCGATCGTCAGCTCCTTCAGCTTCCCGCCCGCGGTGATGGTGTCGGTCCGCGTCATCGGCAGGAAGGTCAGCTGCCCACCGTCGGCGAGGTCGAAGGAGACCGACGCGGCGTCGACCGTCGATTGGCGCTGGCGGTACGTGGCGAGGTCGTCGAGGTCCTCGTCCTTCGCCTCGGCGTTCTTCTGCAGCGCGGTGGAGAAGGCGTCCTCGAAGGAGACCGCAGCCGGCTCCTTCGTCGGAGCCGGGTAGGTGACCCCCTTCGCCCAGGCCGTCGCCGCGGTGGCGACCTCCTCGTCCGGGTCCTCAGAGACGGTCACCGGCGAGCCCTCGTCGACGGGAGCCAGTGCCGGGACACTCGACCCGGCGGCCATCGGCACATCGGCGAAGAGGGAGTACGGCTGGTCCGCCTCCTGGGCCACGAGCACGTGCAGGTACTGGATGCCCTTGACCTGCGAGGTCGCGAGGATGGCGCGCGGCCAGTCGTGACCACGGCTGATGCCGAGGATCTCGAGATCCTTCGGCGCCTGCGCGGAGCGACCGGAGTCGTCCTTGCTCGCGGCGGCAGCGCTCGCCTCACGCAGCGCGGGCCCGGAGAAGGCCTCCGTGCGGTCGGCGGCCGTGGCCTTGTCCCCGGCCTTGCGGTGGTCCGTGGCGAGGTCGAGGACGCGACTGGCGACGTCGCGGGCGGTCTCCTCGGTGACCGAGGCGCCGTCGGAGCGCTCTGCGGGGGCGTCGTGGATGCCGACGACCGCCTCACCGACGCCACAGCCGCCCAGCAGGACGGGCAGGGCCACGAGCCCGGCGACGAAGGGGGTGCGGCGGGTCATGCTCCGGCCTCCTGGGTGCGGCGGCGGCGAACGGCACCGAGCACGCCGGTGCGCAGGACGAGCGCGGCGCCCACGACGAGGGCGAGGACGCCCCCGACGAGGAGGGCGATCGCGGTGGTGGCCCAGCGGTCGTCGCTGACGACGAGCTCGACCTGCTCGACGTCCTCCCCCTGCGGCGCGGTGATGACGAGCGTCTGCGGCGCCTGGTCCTGGTCGATCGTCGTGGTCGTCGTGCCCTTGCCGCTCGTCGAGGAGCGCCAGATGTCGAGCGAACCGGCATCGACGGACTCGCCCGAGCCGACGGTCCTCGTGGTCAGGTCCCAGTCGCCGACGGTCACGCCCGTGACGTCGGCGCGCGCCCCTTCACCCAGCAGTGCCTCGGCGTCGGAGGGTCGGGCGATCCCGGCCCACACGGTGCCGCCCCCGGTGGCGGTCACCTCGACCGGCGCGTCGACGCGGTTGAGCACGTCCGGGTCGAGGACGACGACTCGCTGCTCCGGCTCGGCGGTGAAGGTGGCGGTGCCGGACGGGCCGAGGGCGGCGAGGAACCACCCCCCGACGACGACGGCACCCAGACCGATCAGGGCGAGGACCGCGCCGGTGACGCGCAGGATGAGCGTGCTCACGTCAGTGCTTTCCGTGGGAGATCGAGGAGGCGTCACCGCAGTGGCGACGCCCCACCTTCGCAAAGATCCCCGAAGGTCACAAATTGATCACGAAGATGAGGTGCCGTCGAGGAGCCCCTCGACCCGCTGGACCTTCGTCGTGATCTGGTCCGTGCGCCCGGCGCGGATGTCGGCCTTCATCACCAGACCGACGCGGTCCCCGTAGGGCTCCATCGCGTCGACGCACCGCTTGACCACGGACATGACCTCGTCCCAGTCCCCCTCGATGGTGGTGAACATCGAGCCGAGGTCGTGCGGCAGGCCGCTGTCGCGCACGACCTGCAGGGCCGCAGCCACCGCGGGGGCGTAGGAGTCGTCGTCGCCGGGGCCGGCCGGGGCGATGGAGAAGGCGAGCAGCATGGGGTCACTCCAAGGGGTCAGGGGATGGTGTCGATCTTCAGGTCGTCGTCGATGCGGGTCAGCGCGTAGGTCTGCTTCTCGCTGCTCGCCTCGCGGTCCGTGGGGTGGTAGGTCAGCGTGACCGAGACGGTACCGGCGTCCGTGTCCACGGAGACGTCATCGGTGTCGACCGACTCGATGCCGCCCCAGAACCCGTCGTAGGCCCCACGGTCGTCCTGCCGGGAGGGGGCCAGCATCGCCCAGGCGGCGTCGCGGTCCGTGGTCACCGTCGCGAAGTAGTTCTCGATGAAGGACCGTCCTTCGTCCTCGGTGAACCCCGATGTCTCCCCCGCGACCGGCGAGGTCGTCGGCGAAGCGGAGACCCGGCCCTCCGTCGCACCCGATCCCGTGCCGCCCCGGTCCACCCCGAAGGCGATCGCCGCGGCGACCAGCAGGGCGGCGAGGACACCGACGCAGGCCCAGAGGACGAGGGAGCCCCGACGGCGTGCTCGCCGTTGCTGCGGTTGCGGTCCGGAGGGAGCCGGCTGCGACGGGGGGTGCGGGGCCACGGGAGCGACGCGGGGCGCCACCCCGCCACCGGCCGCGATGTTCTCCAACCGCTGCCGGGCCTGCTTCATCGTCCCGCGGTGGGCGGGGTCGTGGGCGAGCATGTCGGCGAGCACCGGCTCGAGCACGCCCGCGCGCTGGGGACGGCGGGGCGGGTGGGTGGCGATGTGCCGCAGGGTGGCCAGCGCATTGCCCTGACCGGCGTGGGCGTCCTGCCCCTCGACGGCGTAGTAGATCGTCGCACCGAGCGCCCACACGTCGGCCGCCTCACCGTGGTCGCGACCGACCGCGACCTCGGGGGGCATGTAGCTCGGGGTCCCGGTGAGCATCCCGGTCTGGGTGAGGTGGTCCTCCGAGTCCGCCCGGGCGATGCCGAAGTCACCGATCTTGGGTCGCCCTCCGCCGATGAGGACGTTGGCGGGCTTGATGTCGCGGTGGACGACCCCGGCCCGGTGCGCCGAGGCGAGCGCCCCGGCGAGCTGGGCGCCGAGGTCGGCGGCACCCCGTGGTGTCATCGGGCCGCGCTGCCGGATGACCGAGGCCAGGGTGGGGCCGGCGACGTACTCCATCACCAACCACGGGCTGCCCTCGTGCTCGGTGACGTCATAGACGGCGACGACGTTCGGGTGGTTGAGCGCGGCCGCCGCCCGGGCCTCGCGCATCGCCCGGCGGGTCTCCCCTTCGCTCTCACCGGGGAAGTCGCCGATCTGCTTGGCCGCCACCTCCCGGCCGAGCACCGTATCGCGCGCGAGCCAGACGGTGCCCATGCCGCCGCGTCCGATCGGGCGCACGATCTCGTAGCGGCCGCCGATCAGCATGGGTGTCGTGTGGTCAGTCATGTCCGGACCAGCGTAGAGGCCGACGTCCCACTACCGACACGTAGACTGCCGGTGCGGGGCCGCGCCGGCCCACCACGTCGTGTCCAGGGGGAATCGCCATCATGTCCTACCCCGCTCCTCCCCCGCCCGGCCAGGGCGGTCCTGTGGGTCCCGGCGGCCCGAACCCTCCCCAGCCGAACCCGTACGCCGCGGGAGGCAACCCCTACGGCCAGCCGCCGAAGAAGGACACCACCCTGTGGTGGATCCTCGGCATCATCGGTGCGGTGATCGTCGTCTGCTGCATCGGCGTGATCGGGTTCTTCGGCTGGGTCGTCTACGCGGTCGACGACCAGCTGAGCAGCGCGACCTCGTCCGTCAGCGACGGCCGGGCGTCCTCCGCGGACGAGATCTCCGAGGGATCGCAGGCCACCGACAACGGCGCCACGGTGCGCTCCGGGTGGACGATCACCCCGAGCGAGGAGCTCTCCGGCGTCACGCTGCGCAACGACGGCACCAGCCGCAACATGCTGCAGGTGACGTTCTACTTCATGCAGGACGGCGACGTTCTCGAGGAGGCCAGCTGCACCTCGACCTTCCTCGACCCGGGCGAGACGGACGACTCCCCCACCTGCCTCGACCCGATCGGGGACATCGCGGGGTACGACGAGATCCGCTTCACCGAGGGCTCCTGACCGGCCGAGACGGACGCCCTACCCGGGGGCGATCGACGCGAGGAGCTCGTCCGCCGCGGCGAAGGGGTCACTGGCACCGTCGACGACGTGGGTGGCGAGCTGGTCGAGCAGTCCGCCGGAGCCGAGGTCACCCATCCGGGCGCGCAGCTCGGCCACGGCCAGGGCGGAGATCTCCTCCCGCGTCCGGGCCGTGCGCCGGCGACGCAGCTCCCCGCTCGAGGCGAGCCACGACAGGTGCTCGCCGATCGCTGCGTCGATGTCGTCGATGCCGGCGCCGTTCATCGCCGAGGCACGCACGACCGGGCGGCGCCAGCCGCGCGCAGTGGTGCCCTCTCCCATCTGGATCATGTGCCGCAGGTCGCGGACGGTCGCGTCGGCACCCTCGCGGTCGGCCTTGTTGACGACGAAGACGTCCCCGATCTCGAGGATGCCGGCCTTGGCCGCCTGGATCCCGTCGCCCATCCCCGGGGCGAGCAGGACGAGGGTCGTGTCCGCGGAGCCGGCGACGGCCACCTCCGACTGCCCGACCCCGACGGTCTCGACGAGGATCGCGTCGAAACCGGCGGCATCGAGCACGCGGATCGCCTGCGGCGTCGACACGGAGAGGCCACCGAGGTGGCCGCGTGAGGCGAGCGAACGGATGTAGACGCCCGGGTCCGTGCTCGCCTCGGTCATCCGGATCCGGTCGCCGAGCAGTGCGCCACCGGAGAAGGGGGAGGACGGGTCGACGGCGAGGACCGCGACCCGCTTGCCGGCCTCACGCAGCGCGCGGATCAGGGCATTGGTCGTCGTCGACTTGCCCACGCCCGGGGCACCGGTGAGGCCGATGACGTGCGCGCCGCCGGTGTACGGCGCGAGCGCGGCCATCGCCTCCCGCAGCGCGGGGTGCTGGTCCTCGACGAGCGAGATCAACCGCCCGATGGCACGCGGCGTCCCCGCCCTGGTCTGCTCGACCAGTGCGGGGACGTCGATGGTGCGGATCAAGCTCAGGCGCTCGGGACGCGCACGATCAGGGCGTCGCCCTGACCGCCACCACCGCAGAGCGCGGCGGCACCCACGCCGCCACCGCGGCGCTTGAGCTCGTGCGCCAGCGCGAGGGTGATGCGGGCACCGGACATCCCCAGGGGGTGCCCCATGGCGATGGCGCCGCCGTTGGGGTTGACCTTCTCCGGGTCCACCCCCAGCTGCTTGGTCGACGCGAGGCCGACGGCCGCGAAGGCCTCGTTGATCTCGATGAGGTCGAGGTCGTTCACCGAGATGCCGTCCTTCTTCACCGCGACCTCGATCGCATTGGCCGGCTGGGCCTGCAGCGTCGAGTCCGGGCCGGCGACGACGCCGTGGGCACCGATCTCGGCGAGCCACTCCAGGCCGAGCGCCTCGGCCCGGGCCTTGCTCATGACGACGACCGCCGCGGCACCGTCGGAGATCTGCGACGCGGAGCCCGCGGTGATGGTGCCGTCCTTGGCGAAGGCCGGACGCAGCTTGCCGAGGGACTCGGCCGTGGTGTCGGCGCGGATGCCCTCGTCGGCGTCGAAGACCACCGGGTCACCCTTGCGCTGCGGGACCTCCACCGGGATGACCTCGTCGGCGAAGGTGCCCTCGGACCAGGCCCGGGCCGCCTTCTGGTGGCTGGCGGCGGCGAAGGCGTCCTGCTCGTCGCGGCTGAACTCGGAGTCCTCGGCGTTCTTCGTCTCGGTCAGCGCGCCCATCGCCTGGTCGGTGATGATGTCGTGCAGGCCGTCGTAGGCCATCGAGTCCTTGAGCTTGGTGTCGCCGTACTTGATGCCCTCACGGCTCTTGGGCAGCAGGTGCGGGGCGTTGGTCATCGACTCCTGGCCACCGGCGACGACGATGTCGAACTCGCCGGCGCGGATGAGCTGGTCGGCGAGCGCGATCGCGTCCATCCCGGACAGGCAGACCTTGTTCACGGTCAGCGCCGGCACGGACTTCGGGATACCCCCCTTGATCGCGGCCTGGCGCGCGGGGATCTGGCCCTCGCCGGCGGTGAGGACCTGACCCATGATCACGTAGTCGACGTCATCACCCTTGACGCCCGACTTCTCGAGGGCACCCTTGATGGCGAAGCCACCGAGGTCGGAGCCGGAGAAGCCCTTGAGGGAGCCGCTCATGCGGCCCATCGGGGTACGGGCCCCGGCGACGATGACGGACACGGGACGCTCGGACATCTGGATGCCTCCAAGATTCGTGGGTTCCACGGCGCCCGACGGGCACCGCGTCTTTGTCGCCAGCCTAACGACGTGGGCGAAGGGAGGGCAGAGGCAGCCGCCGTGGGGGATGCCACACCTGGACCCGGGCGGAGCCGCGGGACGAAGGGTGGGTCGGCCCGACTCAGGGCGAAGACCGGGAGGATGGGTGGGTCGGCCCTTGGGCTTCGCAAGCTCAGCCCTTGAGTCGGGCCGACCCACCCATCCTCCCGGCGAGCCCAAGGGCCACCCACCTTTCATCCCGCGGCGGTGGCGGGCCTCACAGCCGCGCCTCTCCCGTCGCGTGGCGCTCGTCAATAGGCTGCGACCCATGAATGATCTCTTCACCGCCATCGACCACGTCGGTGTCGCCGTCCCCGATCTCGACGAGGCCATCGCCTTCTACCGCGACTCCTACGGCATGGAGCTCGCCCACGAGGAGACCAACGAGGAGCAGGGCGTGCGCGAGGCGATGATGCGCGTCGGCGACTCCGGCTCGTGCATCCAGCTGCTCGCGCCGCTCGACGACTCCTCGACGATCGCGACCTTCCTCGAGCGCAACGGCCAAGGCATGCAGCAGCTCGCCTACCGCGTCGAGGACATCGACGCCGTGTGCGCGACGCTGCGCGAGCGCGGTCTGCGTCTGCTCTACGACACCCCCAAGCGGGGCACGAGCAACTCGCGGGTCAACTTCATCCACCCCAAGGACGCCCGCGGCATCCTCGTCGAGCTCGTGGAGCCCGACCGGAGCGGGAGCGCCGCCGCCCACTGACCCACCCCCTTCGTCCCGTCGCCTCGACGCGGGACCCACGATCCGCCGTGTGAACTCGGTCATGGCACCACCCCCTCGGTGCCCTGACGTCACTAGGTTGCACGGGACGCACGACCCCGACCCACACCCCCACGAGGCCGAGGAGCCCCACCCATGGCAATGGACCAGATCCGCGACGCGATCCTGTCCGGCGACCGCAGCGAGGAGACGTACTCCGCGCTGCAGATCCCCGAGACCTACCGAGCCACCACGATCCACAAGGACGAGGTGTCGATGTTCGAGGGGGTCGCCAGCCGCGACAAGGACCCCCGCAAGTCGCTGCACCTCGACGACGTCCCGGTCCCGGAGCTCGCTCCCGGTGAGGCCCTCGTCGCCGTCATGGCGAGCGCGATCAACTACAACACCGTCTGGACCTCGATCTTCGAGCCGGTCTCGACCTTCGGCTTCCTCGAGCGGTACGGCCGCACGAGCGAGTTCGCCAAGCGCCACGACCTGCCGTACCACGTCGTGGGTTCCGACCTCTCCGGCGTCGTGCTGCGCACCGGTCCCGGCGTGACGAAGTGGAAGCCCGGCACCGAGGTCGTCGCCCACTGCCTCTCCGTCGAGCTCGAGGACGCCGCGGGCCACGACGACACGATGATGGACCCGGAGCAGCGCATCTGGGGCTTCGAGACGAACTTCGGTGGCCTCGCCGAGCTGGCCATCGTCAAGGCCAACCAGCTGATGCCCAAGCCCGGTCACCTCACCTGGGAGGAGTCCGCCTCCCCCGGCCTGGTCAACTCCACGGCCTACCGTCAGCTGGTCTCCAAGAACGGCGCCGCGCTCAAGCTCGGTGACCGCGTGCTCATCTGGGGCGCCTCCGGCGGCTTGGGCTCCTACGCGACCCAGATGGCCCTGGCCTCCGGCGCCGACCCGATCTGCGTCGTCTCCTCGCCGGAGAAGGCGGAGATCTGCCGCAAGATGGGCGCCGAGCTGATCATCGACCGGCGCGCCGAGGGCTACGAGTTCTGGAACGAGGACAACACCCAGCAGAACCCCAAGGAGTGGAAGCGCCTCGGCGCCAAGATCCGTGAGCTCACCGGCGGCCACGACGTCGACGTCGTCTTCGAGCACCCGGGTCGTGAGACCTTCGGCGCCTCCGTCTACGTCGCGCGCAAGGGCGGCACGATCGTCACCTGCGCCTCGACCTCGGGGTACATGCACGAGTACGACAACCGGTACCTGTGGATGAACCTCAAGCGGATCCTCTCCAGCCACTTCGCCAACTACCGCGAGGCCTGGGAGGCCAACGAGCTCGTCAACCGCGGCCTCGTCCACCCCACGCTGAGCAAGACCTACGCGCTCGAGGAGGTCGGCCAGGCCGCACTGGACGTCCACCACAACCTCCACCAGGGCAAGGTCGGCGTCCTCACGTTGTCCCCCGAGGCCGGGCTGGGTGTCACCGACACCGACAAGCGCGCCCGGTTCGAGGGCGAGATCAACCGCTTCCGCAACGCCTGATCACCCCGCCGCACGAAGGGGGGAGGTGCCACCGCGGGGTGGCACCTCCCCCCTTCGTCGTGCTCAGACCGCGCCCATCTCGACGTCGGTCGCGGCCGCGGTGAACTGCGCGCGGTAGAGCCGGGCATAGGCGCCGTCGGCGGCGAGCAGCTCCGCGTGGGTGCCCTGCTCGACGATGCCACCGTCCTCCATGACGACGATGAGGTCGGCGTCGCGGATCGTCGAGAGCCGGTGGGCGATGACGAAGCTCGTCCGCTCCCCGCGCAAGGCCGCCATGGCCTGCTGCACCAGGCGTTCGGTGCGCGTGTCCACGGAGCTCGTGGCCTCGTCGAGGATGAGGAGCGAGGGATCCGCGAGGAAGGCCCGGGCGATGGTCAGCAGCTGCTTCTCCCCCGCAGAGATGTTGCCGCCCTCGTCGTCCAACCGGGTAGCGTAGCCGTCGGGCAGGGAGTGCACGAAACGGTCGACGTAGGTGGCCTCGGCCGCCGCACGCACCTCGCTCGAAGTGGCGCCCGGCCGCCCGTAGGCGATGTTCTCCTCGATCGTCCCGGCGAAGAGCCACGTGTCCTGCAGCACCATGCCGGTCCGCGAGCGCAGGTCGTGCCGGCTCATCTCCCGGGTGTCGATGCCGTCGATGGTGATCCGCCCGCCGCTGATCTCGTAGAACCTCATGACGAGGTTGACCAGCGTCGTCTTGCCCGCGCCGGTCGGCCCGACGATCGCCACCGTCTGGCCCGGCTCGACGCACAGGTCGAGGCGCTCGATGAGCGGGCGGGCGGGGTCGTAGCTGAAGCTGACGTCCTCGAAGGCCACCCGACCGTGCCCCGCACCGGGTCCCGTCGGGGTGCCCGGGTCCGCCCGCTGCTCGGGGGCGTCGAGGACCTCGAAGACCCGCTCGGCGGAGGCCACCCCCGACTGCATGAGGTTGGCCATCGAGGCGATCTGGGTCACCGGCTGGGTGAACTGTCGCGAGTACTGGATGAAGGCCTGCACGTCACCGAGGGTCATCGTGCCGGAGGCGACCCGCAGGCCACCGATGACCGCGATGATGACGTAGTTGAGGTTGCCGATGAACATCATCGTCGGCGCGATGATGCCGCTGACGAACTGCGCCCCGAACCCGGCCGCGCGCAGCTGCTCGTTGCGCTCGGCGAAGGAGGCGTCGACCTCGGCCTGGCGGCCGAAGACCTTGACCAGCGTGTGCCCGGTGTACGTCTCCTCGACGATCCCGCTCAGCTCACCGGTGGACCTCCACTGCTGGACGAAGTGGCGTTGGCTGCGCTTGCCGATGACGGCGGTCACGGCGACGGAGACGGGGATGGTCACGAGCGCGATGAGGGCGAGCAGCGGGGAGATCCACAGCATCATCGCCACGACCGCGACGACGGTGACCAGGCTCGTCAGCAGCTGACTGAGGGTCTGCTGGAGGGACTGGGCGACGTTGTCGATGTCGTTGGTCACCCGACTGAGCAGCTCACCGCGCGGTTGGCTGTCGAAGTACGGCAGCGGCAGCCGGTGGAGCTTGGCCTCGACCTGGGCGCGCAGGTCAAAGACGATCTGGTTGACGGCGTCGACGACGATCCTCCCCTGGAGCCACGACAGCACCGCCGCCACGACGTAGAGGCCGAGCGCGAGGAGGAGCACCCGCAGGATCGCGGCGTAGTCCATCCCGGCGCCCGGCACGAGATGGGGCATCGCCGCGATGAGGTCGGCCTGCGTGCCCCGGCCGGCCGCGCGCATCCCCTCCACGGTGGTCGACAGCGGGACGTCCGCCGGCAGCTGGGGCCCCATCCAGCCGGCGAAGATCAGGTTGGTCGCCCGAGCGAGCACGAGCGGCCCCGAGGCCGACATCGTGACCGAGACGAGCGTGAGGGCGATGGCGCCCAGCACCCGGCGCCGCTGCGGTCGCAGCCGGGAGACGAGGCGGCGGGCCGAGGGCCAGAAGTCCTTCGAGCGCTCCCCCGGTGTGGCGGCGGAGACGGGGCCACGACGCGGGCCGGAGCCCGGCCCCCTTCGCTCCCGGGCAGCGCGCTCCTCCTCGGTCGGGACCTCACTCATGCCGCGTCCTCCCGCGATGCCTGGCTCTCGACGATCTCGACATAGGTCGGGCAGGTGTCCAGCAGCTCCTCGTGGGTGCCGTCGCCGACCACCCGCCCGTCCTCGAGGACGACGATGTGGTCGGCGCCGGTGATCGAGGAGACGCGTTGGGCCACGACGAGCACGACGGCATCAGCGGTCACCGGCCCCAGCGCGGCCCGCAGCCGTGCGTCCGTGGTCAGGTCGAGCGCGGAGAAGGCGTCGTCGAAGAGGTAGATCGCCGGGCGGCGCACGATCGCCCGGGCGATGGCCAGGCGCTGGCGTTGACCACCGGAGAGATTGGTGCCACCCTGGGCGACCGGTGACGCGAGGCCCCGCTCGAGGGCTCGAACGAAACCCTCGGCCTGGGCGATCCGCAGGGCCTCCCACAGTTCCTCGTCGTCGGCCTCCGGACGTCCCTGCCGCAGGTTCGCGGCGATGGTCCCGCTGAAGAGGAAGGGCTTCTGGGGCACGACCGCGATCTGCTGCCACAGCTCCTGCAGGTCCAGCTCGCGCACGTCGACCCCGCCGACGAGCACCCGCCCGCCGGAGGCGTCGTGCAGGCGCGGGACGAGGTCGAGCAGCGTCGTCTTGCCGGCCCCGGTCGACCCGATGATCGCCGTCGTGCGCCCGGGCCGGGCGCGCAGGCTCACCTGCGAGAGCACGGGGACGTCGGCACCGGGATAGGAGAACTCGACGTCCTCGAGCGCGACCTCGGGGCGTGTCTGCGTCATGGGTCGCGGGCTCAGGGGCGGCACGACCGAGGAGCGGGTGGACAGCACCTCGTCCACCCGGCCGGCGGAGACGCTCGCGCGCGGGAGCATCATCGCCATCATCGTCGCCATCATCACCGACATGAGGATCTGGGTCAGATAGATCATGAAGGCGGTCAGGGCGCCGATCTGCATGTTCCCCGCCTCGATCCGCTGGGCGCCGAACCACAGCACGGCCACGGTGGAGGCGTTGAGGATGACCATGACGATCGGGAAGGCCAGGGCCATCAGGCGCCCGGTCGCGATCGCCGACCCGGTGTAGTCGGTGTTGGCCACGGCGAAGCGCTCGCGCTCGTGCTCCTCGTGCACGAAGGCCCGCACCACGCGTACCCCGGTGATCTGCTCACGCAGGATCCGGTTGACGGTGTCGACGCTCTTTTGCATGCGACGGAAGTTGGGCACCATCGCCCGGATGACCAGCGAGATGCTCGCGACCAGCAGGGGCACCGCGACCACGACGAGCCAGCTGAGCCCCACGTCCTCGCGCAGGGCCATGATGATCCCCCCGATCATCATCATCGGGGCCGTGACCATCATCGTCAGCGCCATGTTCGTCACCTGCTGGATCTGGGTGACGTCATTGGTGGTGCGGGAGATCAGCGTCGGCGGACCGAAGCGCGCGACCTCCTGCGCGCTGAAGCCGCCCACCCTCGAGAAGATGGCCGCACGCAGGCGCGCGGCCATCTGCGCCGACATGCCGGCGCCGATCCACGTCGCGGCGATGGTCGCGAGGATCTGCAGCACCGAGACGCCGAGCATGAGGCCGCCGTGCCGCACGATGTACCCGGTGTCGCCGGTGGTCACCCCGTTGTCGATGATCTCGCCGTTGAGGCTGGGCAGGTAGAGCAGGGCCAGGGTGGCCGCGAACTGCAGCAGCAGGAGCAGCGCCAGCCGGCGACCCGAGCCGCTCAGATGGGTACGGACGAGGCGGATGAGCACCTGCTGATCATCCCACCGCGCCCCGACGGCTCACGCGGGCTGCGGTCACCGCCCGTAGCGACCGTGGTCGCGCGCCTTCCAGCACGCGCTGTGCCAGTGGCGGCGGTCGTCGACGCCCCCGAGACCATCGTCGGGCCACACGACGACGTGGGGCGTGCCGACGGCGATCTCGTGGGTGCAGCCCGGGCAGGTGTAGCTGCGGGTCGAGGTGTGACCGGTCAGTCGGCGCACGACCCAGGCGCGCCCCATCCAGCTCTCGACGCTCTGGGACCCCATGCCCCCCAGGGCGAGCGGTCGGTGCTCGTCCCGTCGGCGGCGATTGGACCTGGGCATGCGGCCATGGTCTCGCGGAGGCGGGTCCGTGGACAAAAGGGGCTCAGTGGACGCGGAAGCCCTCACCGCTCTTGCGGCCGAGCTTGCCCGCCGCGACGACATCGCGCAGGAGCTGGGCGGGGGCGAGCGACTCGTGGGTGAACTCCGCGAGCAGCTCCTCCTCGATGGCCAGCGCCACGTCGTTGCCGACGACGTCGAGGAGCGCGAAGGGCCCCATCGGGTAGGCATAGCCCTCGGTGATCGCGGCGTCGACGGCGTCGATGTCGGCACCCTCCTCGTGCGCCCTGATGGCGTCGTTGAGGTAGGGGAAGAGGAGCGCGTTGACGATGAAGCCGGCGCGGTCGGAGCAGCGCACGGCGACCTTGCGGGTGCTGCGGCAGACGTCGGTCACGGTGTCGAGGACGTCCTGGCCGGTCCGTGGGTGGTCGATGACCTCGACGAGCTTCATCACCGAGGCGGGGTTGAAGAAGTGCATGCCGACGACGTCCTGCGGGCGCGTGGTCTGCGCGGCGAGGTCGGCGATGCACAGCGAGGACGTCGTCGTCGCGAGCACGGCGCCCGGCTTGCAGATCCGGTCCAGGTCGGCGAAGAGCTCGTTCTTGATACCGACCTCCTCGGCGATCGCCTCGACGACGAGGTCGACATCCCCGAGGGCCCCTCGGTCGGTGGTCCCCGTGAGACGACCGAGGACCACGTCGGCGTCGCCCTGCTCCATGCGGCCCTTGTCGACCTTGCGGGCGAGGTTCTTGGCGATCGCCGCCGAGACGGCGTCGACCTTCTCCCGGCTGCGCGCGACGTAGGTCACGGGGAAGCCGTGGGCGGCGAAGACCTCGATCATGCCGGTGGCCATCGTGCCGGAGCCGACGACGCCGACGGTCTTGACCGGGCGCGCCTCCCCCTGACCGACGCCGGAGGGGGTCAGGTCGTCGGCGACGACCTCGTCACCGTCGTAGGTGTAGAAGCCTGCGCCCGCGGACCTGCCGGTGCGGCCGTCGGCGATGAGGCGATCGAAGGCGGCACTCGGCTCGTGACGCGGGTCACCGGTCTCGGCGTGACGTGCCGCGAGGGCGTCCCGGACGGTCTCGAGACCGAGCTCGTCGATGACGGTGAGGGGTCCCTTCGGCAGTCCGCAGCCGAAGCGCATGCCGTTGTCGACGTCCTCACGGGAGGCGTACTTCTCCTCGAACATCGAGGCGGCATGGTTCAGGTACGGGAAGACGAGGGCGTCTGCGAGGGCGCTGGAGTCTGACATGACTGGCACTATCGCAGCCGGGCTGACCCGTGGGTAGGCTTCCGCGGCGTGACGGTCCGCACAGGCAATCCGGTGTGCGCGTAGGGTCTGCGGGGTGCGAGTGGTGATTGCGACCTGCAGTGTCGACTACGAGGGCCGGCTGAACGCCCACCTTCCCCTGGCGACCCGTCTGCTCATCGTCAAGGCGGACGGTTCGGTGCTCATCCACAGCGACGGTGGCTCCTACAAGCCGCTGAACTGGATGGCTCCCCCGTGCTCCATGGCCGAGATCGAGCCGGATGAGACCGAGCGGGCCGAGGGCGTCCTCGCGGTATGGAATGTCCAGCACGCCAAGACCGAGGACCGGTTGCGCGTGAAGCTGCACGAGATCCACGACGACTCGTCACACGACCTCGGGGTCGACCCCGGTCTGGTCAAGGACGGTGTCGAGGCCCACCTGCAGAAGCTGCTCGCCGAGCACATCGGGACCCTCGGGGACGGGTACGCGCTCGTGCGCCGGGAGTACATGACCGCGATCGGCCCGGTCGACATCCTCGCCAAGGACGCGAAGGGGGTCTCCGTCGCCATCGAGATCAAGCGTCGCGGCGACATCGACGGCGTCGAGCAGCTGACCCGTTACCTCGAGCTGATGAACCGGGACCCCGCGCTGCGGCCGGTCGAGGGTGTCTTCGCCGCCCAGGTGATCAAGCCGCAGGCGCGCACCCTCGCCGAGGACCGCGGCATCCGGTGCGTCACCCTCGACTACGACGAGCTCAAGGGCATCGACACGAGCATGCACCGCCTCTTCTGAGCACGATCACCGCTCACCGGGCCGTGGCGCGCGACCCGGCCAGCTGAGGATCCGTATCCCGTCGGCATCGACGTCGACGCGGGCGGCGAGGGCGGGCGGCAGCTGGTCGGCGGTGCGGGCACCCGGTGGGACCGTGTCGGCGAGCGCGAGCAGCGCCACCGCCATGACCCGCGGATGGCTGAAGACGAGGACACCCTCTCCGCGGTGGGCATCGGAGAGCTCCTCCAGCGCGTCCCGACAGCGCGCCAGCACCGCGCCCTCCTCCTCGTCGTCGCCGATCTCCTCGAGTCCGGCGACGACGCCGACCGGCAGGTCGAGCACCTCGGCGGCGATCCCGGCACAGGCCCGTGCCTCCGGGCACGTGGAGCTCGCCACCTCGACGAGCTGGTCCGAGCGCAGCGACTCCGCGAGCGCGCGCACGCCCGCCGAGCCCCCGGTGCTGGCCACGAGGAGCGTCGCGGGGCAGTGCAGCGCCATGCGCCCAGCGTAGGGCGGCCCGCCCCAGAACGGCCCCGTCGGCCCCGTGTACCGCCCGCCTCGCCGACTAGTGTGGAGTGACAGCAGCCGCGTCGACCAGGAGTGAGGCATGGCAGCGAGTCAGCTCGACGGGAGCGGTCGTGGTCCGGTCCGACAGGACCTGGACCTGGGGGACGTGCTGTCCCGGATCGCCGACGAGCTCGGGCTGGGGTGGGGAACCGTGCTGGGCCTGGTCGTCCCCACGCTGCTCGTCCTGGTCGTCGGCGTGACCCTGACGGTGCTGCTGTGGCGGCGCACGCGCGGGGCCCCGTCGAACAGCACGGGCGCCGACCTCTTCGAGGGTCGGGTCGTCACGGTGACGACCGCGCAGGGATCCCGCGGGCAGGCCTTCGTCGAGGGCAGCTGGTGGGCGGTCCGCACCACCGGTGCGACCCTGCAGGTCGGGCAGGAGGTGCGGGTGCGGGCCGTGGACGGACTCGTGCTGCTCGTCGAGGATCCAGACATGCACACAACACGCGACGAAGGGGAGATGTGATGTACAGCAGCCTGATCGGAGTGGTGATCGCCGTCCTGGTGGTGGCCATCGCGGTACGGATGGCCGTCAAGGTCCTGTCGGAGTACGAACGCGCCGTGGTCTTCCGGCTGGGGCGCATCCAGGAGCCGAAGGGCCCGGGCGTCGTCCTCGTCGCCCCGTTCGCGGACCGGGTGCAGCGGATCGACCTGCGTACCCACACCTACGACGTCGCGCCGCAGGACCTGATCACGCGTGACAACGTCACGGTGCAGGTCAACGCGGTGACCTACTACAACGTCGTGGACCCCGTCCGCGCGGTGGTGGCCATCGAGGACTACCAGGTGGGCACCCAGCAGGTCGCGCAGACGACCTTGCGCAGCATCATCGGCCAGGTCAGTCTGGATGACCTGCTGACCAAGCGCGAGGACATCAATCAGCGCCTCCAGCAGATCATCGACGACGTGACCAACCCGTGGGGGGTCAAGGTCACGATCGTCGAGGTCAAGGACGTCCTGCTCCCCGAGAGCATGCGACGGGCCATGGCGCGTCAGGCGGAGTCCGAGCGGGACCGTCGGGCCAAGGTCATCCACGCCATCGGCGAGCAGGAGGCGGCGGAGAACCTCGCCAAGGCCGCGGAGGTCATGGAGGCGCACCCGGCCGCCATGCACCTGCGCACCCTCTCCTCCATGCTGGAGCTGGGAGCCGAGCAGAACTCCACCGTCGTCTTCCCCCTGCCGATGGAGCTGCTGCGCCTCTTCGAGGCCGTGGGCCAGCACGCTCAGCGCGACACCACCACCGCCCCGGAGCCACCCCCTTCGCCGGAGTGAGCAAGACCCGCCCGGGTCGATGTCTGACCGAGCGTCCGGACGCTCGCGATCACATCGACCCGGCGGGGGCCGCGAGAGCAGCCAGGCCGCGCTGCTCGCGGATGATGTCGAGGAAGCGACCCATGATGTCGTTGAGCCCGAAGTCCTTCGGGGTGAAGACCTCGGCCACGCCCATCTCCTTCAGGCGCGCGGCGTCGGACTCGGGGATGATCCCGCCGACGATGACCGGGATGTCACCGGCTCCCTGTGCCCGCAGGCCCTCGAGGATGTCGGGGACGAGCTCCATGTGCGAGCCGGAGAGGATGGAGACGCCGACGAGGTGCACGTCCTCCGCGACGGCGGCCGAGACGATCTGGTCGGGCGTGAGGCGGATGCCCTGGTAGACGACCTCGAAGCCCGCATCCCGGGCCCGCACGGCGATCTGCTCGGCGCCGTTGGAGTGACCGTCCAGCCCGGGCTTGCCGACGAGGACCCGCAGCTTCTCGCCGAGCTCCTCCCCCGTCTGCGTCACCCGCTGGCGGACGGCCGCGAGCTCCGCGGAGCCACCGTCGGCGACGCCGACGGAGCCGGAGACGCCGGTCGGGGCGCGGAACTCGCCGAAGACCTCCCGCAGCGCCTGCGCCCACTCGCCGACGGTGACGCCGGCGCGGGCGCACTCGATGGAGGCCTCCATGAGGTTGTCCTCGGTCGCCGCCAGCTCCTGCAGGCGCGCCAGCGAGTCCGACGCCGCGGCGGCGCGCTGCGGGTCGGAGTCGCGCTCGGTGCGCCAGGCCCGGACCGCCTCGATGGCCTTGGCCTCGACGTCGGCGTCCACGGTCTGGATCGCCGTGCCGAGGTCGGCGGTCAGCGGGTTCGGCTCGGTGGTCTCGAAGGTGTTCACCCCGACGACGAGGTCCTCTCCCGCCTCGATGCGCTGGCGGCGAAGGGAGTGGCTCGCCACGAGGGCATTCTTCATGTAGCCCGACTCGACGGCGGGCACGGCGCCGCCCATGTCCTGGATGCGGTCGATCTCGGCCTTGGCGCCCTCGACCAGCTCGGCGACCTTGGCCTCGACGACCGGCGAGCCGGCGAAGAGGTCGTCGTACTCGAGCAGGTCGGACTCGAAGGCGAGCACCTGCTGCAGGCGCAGCGCCCACTGCTGGTCCCACGGGCGGGGCAGGCCGAGCGCCTCGTTCCACGCCGGGAGCTGCACCGCGCGGGCGCGGGCGTCCTTGCTCAGCGTCACGGCGAGCATCTCCAGGACGATGCGCTGGACGTTGTTCTCCGGCTGGGCCTCGGTCAGACCGAGGCTGTTGACCTGCACCCCGTAGCGGAAGCGACGCTGCTTGGGGTCGGTGACGCCGTAGCGCTCACGGGTGATCTCGTCCCACAGCTCGACGAAGGCGCGCATCTTGCACATCTCCTCGACGAAGCGCACACCGGCGTTGACGAAGAAGGAGATCCGGGCGACGACCGTGCCGAACTCCTCCTCGGGCACGCGGCCCGAGTCACGCACCGCGTCGAGCACCGCGAGCGCGGTGGACATCGAGTAGGCGATCTCCTGGACGGGCGTCGCCCCGGCCTCCTGCAGGTGGTAGCTGCAGATGTTGATCGGGTTCCACTTGGGGATCTCGCTCACCGTGTGGGTGACCATGTCGGTGATCAGCCGCATCGAGGGCGCGGGCGGGAAGACGTAGGTCCCCCGGCTGAGGTACTCCTTGATGATGTCGTTCTGCGTCGTGCCGGCGAGCCGCGTCCGCACCTCGGCGGGGCCCTGGCCGGAGGCCTCGCCCTGCTCCTCGGCAGCGACCTGGTACATCGCGAGCATGTACATCGCGACGGAGTTGATGGTCATCGACGTGTTCATCTCGTCGAGCGGGATCTGGTCGAAGAGGCGGCGCATGTCGCCGATATGGCTGATCGGGACGCCGACCTTGCCGACCTCTCCGCGGCTGAGCACGTGGTCCGGGTCGTAGCCGGTCTGCGTCGGCAGGTCGAAGGCCACGGAGAGCCCGGTCTGCCCCTTGGCGAGGTTGCGTCGGTACAACTCGTTGGACGCGGCGGCGCTCGAGTGCCCGGCGTAGGTGCGCATCACCCACGGGCGGTCACGATTCGGGCGCGTCGCCTCTGCTGCTGGGGTGGGGGGATCGATGCTCTCGGCCATGGTGGCAAGGTACCGGTGCGCGGCCGTCGGGCGCAGTGTCGCCCGCGGTGAATGACGCCACACCGTCGCGGTCCGCTCGGCCGATCGGGTCGGTGACCAGTGCCATGAGCCGCTCGATCGGCCCCTTCCCCAGCAGGCTCCACCAGAGCCAGCAGGCGAGGACCGTGCCGACGAGGACCCCGCTCGCGAGCAGCAGCCAGTCCTCACGGATCTGCGGCCAGGCGATCGTGCCCAGCACGAAGGCGATGAGCGCGACGTGCAGGACGTACGCCGTCAGCGCCAGCGCTCCGACCGCTCGCACCGGTGCGAGCGCCGTGACGAAGGGCGTCGCGGCCGGCCACCGGGCGAGCAGGACGAGCACGCCGAAGGCCCCGGCCGCGAGGGTGAGGTCGAGCAGGGCGTCCGGCACGCTCCCCGAGACGTGCCCGGGTCCACCGACCCCCTTCCCCGCGAGCTGGAGGGCCACGACGGCCACGCCCGCGACCACCCCCGTGAGGAGTGCCGCGAGCGCGGCCCGGCGCTGCAGACCCACCCGGGCGAGCACCACCCCGATGAGCACGAAGGGGAGCAGGCTGACCATCCGGTAGTGGGGCGAGAGGAGGAGCCACTGCAGCACCTGGTCCAGCCACGCCCGGGAGGTCACCCGGGACGGGTCGAGGGCGCCACGCGCGGCGGCGTTGACGAAGGGGCCCACGACGAAGGTCACCGCGGCGACCCCGGTCAGCGTCGGGAGCGGCAGCAGGGCCAGCGGCGCGGCCACGACGAGCGTGGCGCCGAGCGACATCAGGACGATGGCGATGAGGGAGTACAGCTGCTCGAGCGCGATGCCGATGGCGATGACGATCAGGCCGCGGACGAGATTGCGCAGGACGAAGGTCGTCCCCGTCACCGGGTGTCGTCGTCGGGTGAGCACGATGCCGGAGGACACGCCCATGATGAGCGCGAAGAGCGGGGAGGCGACGTTGTTGATCAGGCCGAGCGCGAGCGTCACCGCCCCGGAGGTCTCCGGCACCCAGATCGTCACGTGCGCGATGACCATGCACACGACCGCCACACCACGCACGAGGTCGACGGCGGTGTCACGTCCGGTGTCCCAGGGCAGGGTGCGGGACGGGGGCGCAACGGCCACGGGCTACCTCCGGTCGGGATGGTGGTGACCGCAGTCTAGGAGCGTTGCCGGGGCACCGCGCGCCGGTCAGCCGACGGCGACGTTGCGACCGGGCGTGCGATCCGACGCCGCGTCGTGGAGCAGGCGTGCGAGCCCGGCCCGCCGCAGCAGCCGGGAGGTCCGCTCGTCCGCTCCGGTGTACCGCAGACGACGCCCCGCCCGGGTGGCGCGCGCGTGCGCCCCGAGCAGGGTGGCAAAACCGACCTGGTCGACGACCGTCGACGCGGTGAGGTCGACGAGGACGAGGCCACTCCCGTCGCGCAGGACGGCGACGAGCTCCTGGCGCAGGTCGGCGCTGTGTCCGATGTCGAAGGGCACGCCCACCCGCACGCGGGTGGTCCCCTCGTCGCCCACGGACGTCAGCGCGGTCAGTGCGCTCATTCTCGTCACCTGCTTCCCCTGCTGCTCAAGCCGTGTGACCAGTGTGACGTGGGTCGCCCGCGATCGCTCGCACCCGGCCATCACAATGCGATCACGCGTCACCCCCCGATCGGTCAGGCCCACGCCACCCCGCGGTCAGGATGCCTGCGACGATGGCCGCATGGTCAATCTCACGAGGATCTACACCCGCACCGGCGACGAGGGCACTACTGCGCTCGGGGACTTCAGCCGCACCCACAAGACGGACTCCCGGCTGCAGGCCTATGCCGACTCCAACGAGGCCAATGCGGTGATCGGCGTGGCCATCGCCACGGGTGCCCTGCCGGAGCCCGTCGCCGCGACGTTGACCCGCGTGCAGAACGACCTCTTCGACCTCGGGGCCGACCTGTCCACTCCCCTGCTGGAGCATCCCCAGTACCCGCCACTGCGGGTCAAGCAGCAGTGGATCGACGAGCTCGAGGCCGACTGCGACCACTACCTCGAGCAGGTCGAGCCGCTGCGCTCCTTCATCCTCCCGGGTGGGACCGCCGCCTCCGCGCATCTGCACCACGCGACGACGGTGGTCCGTCGGGCCGAGCGGTCGGCCTGGGCGGCGCGCGAGGAGTACGGCGAGGAGGTGGCCGGTGAGCGAGGCGTCGGCGGGGTGAACCCCCTGACGACGACCTACCTCAACCGGCTGTCGGATCTGCTCTTCATCCTCGCCCGCGTGGCCAACCTGTCGATCGGCGGGGACGTCCTGTGGCAGCCGGGAGGCGGGCGCGAGGAGCGTCCGCAGCGCACGAAGGGCTGATGCCGCTCAGGTGACGTTGACGTTGTGGCCGGGTGGTGCCGACTCGAGCCACGAGCGCAGCGCGGGATAGATCTTCGGCTCGACGGCGAGGTCGACGATGGGCCCCGACTCCCCCGACAGGCCCACGGAGACCGCCGCGGCCAGGCCGGGGATCGAGACCGACTCCGGGGCCGGGGTGGAGATGTCCAGACCCTCGCGGGCCCAGGACTTCGTCGGGCTCGTGCTCATGCCCGCGACGCTGAACCAGTCGAGGTGATGCGCTCCGAGACGCAGCAACCCGAGCCGCCATCGAGGCGACCCGGGCAACCGGACGGCGCAGGGACTCACGGGTCCGTGGGCGGCGAGCGCGCGGCGACGCAGCCACAGCAGCACCAGCCACAGCACGATGGTCAGGCACCCTGCCAGGAGGAGGACCTCCACCACCTGCAGGGCTGACATGGGTGCGGTCAGGCCTTGGCCGGGGACTGGACGGTCTCTGCCACGATCGTGACGTTGTCGTGGTCGACCGACAGGAAGCCACCATCGATCGTCGCCGTCTGGTCACCGTCCGTGGCGTGGATGACGACGTCACCCTCGATGAGGACGCCGAGCAGCGGGGTGTGTCCCGGCAGGATGCCGATCTCCCCCTCGCTGCTGCGGGCTCGGACCATGCTGGCCTCTCCGGACCACACCTTGCGGTCGGCGGCGACGAGTTCAACCTTGAGGGAGCTCACTGAAGGGTCCTTCGATCTCGGGGAGCGTGCAGGAACCATCGTATCCCGCGCCGTGACGGGCTCGGTGCCCGCCTCAGGAGAGCACGAGCGAGAAGTAGTCCTGACCCATGCCGAGGCTGATCATCCGGACGACGGAGTAGCCCATCCACACGACGATGAGGGCCAGCAGCCATCGCGGATTGACCAGCTCCAGGATGCGCTCGGGCCGGCGTCGACGCACGAGCGAATAGGCCACGAAGCCGACGAGGCCGGCTGCGGTGGCCATACCGACCGGCCCGAAGAGGTTGTACTCGAAGGCGGCCAGCACGTCGCCGTGCGCCAGGTGCACCCACGACCGGGTCATGCCGCACCCCGGGCAGGGGAGGCCGAAGAAGATCCGCATGAGGCACGTCGGGTCGCCGGAGTCGACGGAGGACACCGGCCACGCTCGGGCGACGACCAGTCCGACGAGGCTGACCGTGGCCAGGACGAGCACGACGACCCGCTCGCCGAGGGCCACCCCCTTGGCGAGATGGACCGTGCGCTCGTGCTGCTGCGGCGGTGCCAGCTGGGTCATCGCAGTGGCCGCCCGTCGACGTCGACCATCTTGCGGGTGACGACGAGGATGACGTCGATGATCGTCCAGATGCCCATGCCGCCACAGGTGACGAGCTTGAGGATGCCGAGACCGATCTGGCCGAGGTAGAAGCGATCGACGCCCAGGCTCCCGACGAAGATCGACAGCAGCAGGGTCGTCATCCACTCCCGGCTGGAGAAGAGCCCGGGCACCTGGCCGGCCGGGAACCAGTTCTGCTGGCCGTCGACCCGCACCGGGGTCTCGCCCTTGAGCTGACCGCTCACCGCCATGCCGGCCAGGTCGGTGAGCACGTACGGGCCGTGCTGCTGACCCATGACGCTGAGGTAGAAGCGATCACCACCCGGCTGCCCGTGCGGCGGGTGGTGCTGGAGGCTGTCATCCCCGGGAGTGCTCATGGCGGCCAGTGTAGATGCCCCACCGCTCCCCGAGGGGGACACCCGGCCGAGACGACGCAGCGGCCGCTCCCTTCGTCGGGCGAAGGGAGCGGCCGCGGGTCGTGCAGGCGGTGATCAGAGGTTCTTCTGGATCTCCGCCCACTGACGCTCGACGTCGTCGAGGCCACCACACATGAAGAAGGCCTGCTCGGAGACGTGGTCGTACTCCCCGTCACAGATCTTGGTGAACGCCTCGATCGTGTCCGGCAGCGACACGGTCGACCCCTCGAGGCCGGTGAACTGCTTGGCGACATAGGTGTTCTGCGAGAGGAAGCGCTGGATGCGGCGTGCCCGGTTGACGACGATCTTGTCCTCCTCGGACAGCTCGTCGATACCGAGGATCGCGATGATGTCCTGCAGCTCCTTGTTCTTCTGCAGGATCGACTTCACGCGGACCGCGGTGTTGTAGTGGTCCTCCGCGATGTATCGACGGTCGAGGATGCGACTGGTCGAGGTGAGCGGGTCCACGGCCGGGTAGATGCCCATCGAGGCGATCTCACGGTTGAGCTCGGTCGTCGCGTCGAGGTGGGCGAAGGTCGTCGCCGGGGCCGGGTCCGTGTAGTCATCGGCCGGCACGTAGATCGCCTGCATCGAGGTGATCGAGTGACCACGCGTGGAGGTGATCCGCTCCTGGAGCGTGCCCATCTCGTCGGCGAGCGTGGGCTGGTACCCCACGGCAGAGGGCATCCGGCCCAGCAGGGTGGAGACCTCCTGGCCGGCCTGGGTAAAGCGGAAGATGTTGTCGATGAAGAGCAGGACGTCCTGGTTCTGCACGTCGCGGAAGTACTCCGCCATCGTCAGGGCCGACAGGGCGACCCGCAGTCGCGTGCCCGGCGGCTCGTCCATCTGGCCGAAGACCAGTGCGGTCTGACCCAGGACGCCGGCCTCTTCCATCTCGACCATGAGGTCATTGCCCTCACGGGTGCGCTCGCCGACACCGGCAAAGACGGAGACACCGCCGTGGTTGCGGGCAACTCGGGCGATCATCTCCTGGATGAGCACGGTCTTGCCGACACCGGCACCACCGAAGAGGCCGATCTTGCCACCCTGCACGTAGGGGGTGAGCAGGTCGATGACCTTGATACCGGTCTCGAACATCGCGGTCTTCGACTCGAGCTGGTCGAAGGGCGGAGCCTGGCGGTGGATGCCCCAGCGCTCGTTGACCTCGAGGGTCTCGCCCTCCTTGAGGTTCAGGCAGGCGCCGGTGGCGTTGAAGACCTTGCCGAGGGTGACGTCACCGACGGGAACGGTGATCGGGCCGCCGGTGTCCTGCACGGCAGCGCCGCGGACGACGCCGTCGGTCGGCTGCAGGGAGATCGCGCGGACCATGTTGTCGCCGATGTGCTGGGCGACCTCGAGGTTGAGGGTGCGGGTGTCCCCGTCCAGGGTCACCTCGGTGGTGAGCAGGTTGTACTGCTCGGGCATGGTGTCGGGCCCGAACTCGACGTCGACGACCGGGCCGATGACGCGCGCGAGGCGCCCGACCCCGCCTGCGGTGGGGGTGTTCTCTTCGGTGACGGTGGCAGTCATGGGGTTCTCTCTACCTTCTCACTTGGACTCGGCCAGGGCGGTGGCGCCGCCGACGATCTCGGAGATTTCCTGGGTGATCTCGGCCTGGCGGGCCTGGTTGGCCAACCGGGTGTACTTCTTGATGAGCTCCTCGGCGTTGTCGGTCGCCGACTTCATGGCGCGCTGTCGCGCCGCGAGCTCGGAGGCGGCCGCCTGCAGGAGGCAGTTGAAGATGCGCGCGTTGACGTAGCGCGGCAGCAGGGTGTCGAGCAGCTCCTCGCCGCTCGGCTCGAACTCGTACAGCGGAAGCAGCTCGTCCTCGTCACCGGGCTCCTCGACGCCCTCGACGACCTCCAGGGGAAGCAGTCGAATGACCTCGGGGTCCTGGGTGACCATCGAGACGAAGTGCGTGTAGACGACGTGGACCTCGTCCACGCCACCCTCCTCGGCGTCCCGAGAGAAGTCGGCCACGAGCCGCTCGCCGATCTCGCGGGCGTTCTCGAAGGACGGCTTCTCGGAGCTGCCCGTCCACTCCGCCGCGTACTCGCGCTTGCGGAAGGAGTAGAAGGAGACCGCGCGTCGACCGACGAGGTAGGGCACGACCTCCTTGCCCTCATCACGCAGGGAGGCGGCAACCCGCTCCCCCTCCTTGAGGACCTTCGAGTTGTAGCCGCCCGCCAGGCCACGGTCGGCCGCGATGACGACGAGCGCTGCGCGCTTGACGTTCTCCGGCTCGGTGGTCAGCGGGTGGTCCTCATCCGAGTACGTCGCGACGGCCGAGGCCGCGCGGGTCAGCGCGCGGGCATACGGCGTGGACTCACGCACGGCCTGCTGCGCCCGGACGACACGCGAGGCCGCCATGAGCTCCATGGCGCGCGTGATCTTCTTGGTCGCACTGACGGACCGGATGCGCTGCCGGTACTCCCGGATCTGCGCTCCCATGTGCTTCCGCCTCTCTGGTGGGTCGTGGTCGACTGGTGGTCATCGGCTCCAGGCCGATGCCGCTGCCTGGTCTGGTGCTGTCACCGGCCGGGCACCGTGGTGGCGCCCGACCGGCAGTGGGTCAGCGCTTCTTCTTGACGATCTGGACCTGCTCGGACTCCTGCGCGTCCTCGCCCGACTCCTCCTCGGCCTCGACCGGCGCGTTGTCCGGGTCGGTCGGCGCGAAGGTCTCGCGGAAGCTCGCGATCTCGGTCTCGAGGGCCTGGATGGTCGAGTCCTCGAACTTGCCGGACTCCTGGATGCCGTTGAGCAGGTCCTGCTTGTTGCGACGCAGGTGGTCGAGGAACTCGGCCTCGAAGCGACGCACGTCCTCGACCGCGATCGCGTCGAGCTCGCCGGTCGTGCCCGCCCAGATCGAGACGACCTGCTCCGGCACCGGGTAGGGGTCGGCCTGTCGCTGCTTGAGCAGCTCGACGAGGCGAGCGCCTCGCGCCAGCTGCTGCTTGGACGCCGGGTCGAGGTCCGAGGCGAACATGGCGAAGGCCTCGAGCGCGCGGTACTGCGCGAGGTCGAGCTTGAGTCGTCCGGAGACCGACTTCAGCGCCTTGGTCTGCGCGGCGGAGCCCACTCGGGAGACCGAGACACCCACGTCGATGGCGGGCCGGACGTCCGAGTTGAACAGGTCGGCCTGCAGGTAGATCTGACCGTCGGTGATGGAGATGACGTTGGTCGGGATGTACGCCGAGACGTCACCGGCCTTCGTCTCGATGATCGGCAGACCGGTCATCGACCCGGCGCCCAGCTCGTCGGAGAGCTTGGCGCACCGCTCGAGCATCCGCGAGTGCAGGTAGAAGACGTCACCCGGGTAGGCCTCGCGGCCCGGCGGGCGGCGCAGCAGCAACGACATCGAGCGGTAGGCCTCGGCCTGCTTGCTCAGGTCGTCGAAGACGATGAGGACGTGCTTGCCCTGGTACATCCAGTGCTGGCCGATGGCCGAGCCGGTGAACGGGGCGAGGTACTTGAAGCCGGCGGCGTCGGACGCGGGGGCCGCGACGATCGTCGTGTACTCCATCGCGCCGGCCTCTTCGAGCGTGCCCTTGACCGCCGCGATGGTCGAGCCCTTCTGACCGATCGCGACGTAGATGCAGCGGACCTGCTTCTCCGGGTCCTCGGTCTCCCAGAACTGCTTCTGGTTGATGATCGTGTCGACCGCGACCGTGGTCTTGCCGGTCTGGCGGTCACCGATGATCAGCTGACGCTGCCCGCGACCGATGGGGGTCATGGCGTCGACCGCCTTCAGCCCCGTCTGCAGCGGCTGGTGGACCGACTTGCGGTCGACGACGCTGGGCGCCTGGAGCTCGAGGGCGCGACGCTCCGCGGACTCGATCTCGCCCATGCCGTCGATCGGCTGACCGAGCGGGTTGACCACGCGGCCGAGGAAGTTGTCACCCACGGGGACCGAGAGGACCTCTCCGGTGCGCTTGACCTCCTGGCCCTCCTCGATCTTGGAGTAGTCGCCGAGGACGACGACACCGATCTCGTGGACGTCGAGGTTGAGCGCGAGGCCGAGGGTGCCGTCCTCGAACTCGAGCAGCTCGTTGGTCATGGCCGAGGGCAGGCCCTCGATGTGGGCGATGCCGTCACCGGCGTCGGTGACGCGGCCGACCTCTTCGCGGGAGGCCGCGCCCGGGTTGTAGGACTGCACGTAGCCGTCCAGGGCGTCCCGGATCTCCTCCGGACGGATCGAAAGCTCCGTCATGGTGTCTTCTCCTCGTTGCCGGCCGTGGTGGGGGCCGAATAAGTGGTCTGCATGATGGGTCTGAGCACGCGGCTCAGCTGGCCAGGTGGCGCTTCGCCTCGTCGAGGCGTCGCAGGACGGTCCCGTCGACGACCTCGTCGCCGATCTGGACCCGGATCCCGCCGATGACGTCCTCGTCGTGGACGACCTGCAGCAGGACGGGCTTGCCGTAGATCTTCTGCAGCGCGCCGGAAAGACGAGTGCGCTGCTCGTCGGTGAGGTCCACGGCGGTGGTCACGACCGCCGTGAACTGCTGACGACGCTCGGCGGCGATGTCGAGGTAGCCCTCGATCGCCGTGTCGAAACGACGGCCCCGCGGTGCGAGCACCGCCTGGCGGGCCAGCCGGACCGTCTCCGGCCGCGCCTTGCCCTGCAGGAGGGTGGCCACGAGCTCGGCCTTGCCTGCAGCATCGCCCTGGCGGTTGCCCAAGGCGTCCCGCAGCTCGACGGTGCCCGCGACGAGACGCTCGAAGCGGAAGAGCTCGTCCTCGACCTGGTCGATCGCCGTGGCGTCGGCGGCCCCCTGGAGGGCGGCTTCGACGGCGAACTGCTCCAGCGTGTCGGTGAGGTCACGCTCCTGTGCCCATCGCTGCGCGACGAGGCTCCCCACGATGCCGACGACGTCCTGGGAGACCTTGCCGCCGAGCACCTGGGTGGCCAGGGCGGTCTTGTCCGAGCCCTCACGCGAGGGGTCGGCGACGGCCCGACGCAGGGTCGGGTTGTCGTCGAGCAGTCCGGTCACGGCGAAGAGCTCGTCCGCCACGACGGCCGGGTCACCGGTCGTCAGGGCCGACTCGAGGGCCGGACGACCCTCGATCACGGCAGCGCGGGAGGAGCCTCGCATCAGACGCCACCCTGCCGGGACTGTCCGACCTTCTCGGGCTGGACCCGGCCCGACTCCAGCTCCGCGAGGAAGCCGTCGATCAGACCCTGTCGGCTCGAGGAGTCCTGCAGCTCGTGTCCCACGATGCGACCGGCGAGGTCGGTCGAGAGGCGACCCACCTCACCGCGCAGGGAGACGGCGGCCTGCTGGCGCTCGGCCTCGATCTGCTTGTGCGCCGACTCGGTGATGCGGCTGGCCTCGTCCTGGGCCTGACCGCGCATCTCCGCGACGATGGCCGCGCCCTCGGCGCGGGCGTCCTCGCGGATCTTCGCTGCCTCGGCGCGAGCCTCGGCCAGCTGGGCCTCGTATTGGGCCTTGGCGGCCTCGGCCTCGGCCTGGGCGTTCTCGGCCTGGGCGATGCCACCCTCGATCGCGGCGTGGCGCTCGGCATAGGCCTTCTCGAGGTTCGGGGCCACGTACTTCGCAACAACGAAGTAGAGGATCGCGAACATGACGAGCCCGAAGACGAGCTCCTCGAGGTGCGGGATGAGCGGCATGCTCTCCCCGGTGGCCGCCGCGAGACCCACGACCGACGAGGCGGTTGCGGTGATGTGCACGGGGTACTCCTAGTGACTGGTGCCGTTGACGGAAGCCGTTGCCGGCGAATCAGAGGACGAAGGCGAGCACCAGACCGAAGATCGCGAGCGCCTCGGCGAGGGCGAAGCCGAGGATGGCGATCGGCTGCAGGAGGTTGCGGGCCTCGGGCTGACGGGCGACACCGTTGATGTAGGCAGCGAAGATCAGGCCCACGGCGATGGCGGGGCCGATGGCGGAGAGGCCGTAACCGATGAGGTTGAGCGAGCCGTCCATGTTGATTCCTCTTTCGTGTTTCTGTGATCCGCCGCGAGGGCATCTCGCGGGGAAGTTCTGGTCGGGGCTATGAAGTTGTGGGTCGGGCGACCGACGGTCAGTGCTCGTCGGCGACGGCGCCGGCGATGTAGCTGGCGGTCAGGAGGGTGAAGACGAAGGCCTGGAGGAACTGCACCAGGATCTCGAAGATGACCATGACGCCGGCCATGAGGAAGGTCGGCAGGGACAGGGCCTGCATGAGCACGCCGTCGCCGTGGAGGAGGAAGTACACCCCTCCGGTGACGAAGAGGTAGATGACCATGTGGCCGGCGAACATGTTGCCGAAGAGTCGCAGCGCCAGCGTCAGCGGACGGGTGACGAAGTACGTCATCACCTCGAGGAGGAAGACGAAGGGGACGATCCAGCTCGGCAGGCCCGGGGGCACCATGTGCTTGAAGTAGCCGGCGAAACCCATCCGCTGGAAGCCGATCCAGTGGTAGACCACGAAGACGACGAGCGTCAGGGCGATGGGGAAGGCGATCTTGCCGTTGACCGGGTTCATCGACAGGAAGAAGGACCCGGCGAAGTTGTAGAAGAGCACCATCGTGAAGAGCGTCACGAGGAGCGGCACGAACCGGGCGAACTCCTTCGTCCCGATCATGTCCCGGGCGACGGAGTTGCGCGGGAAGTTGTAGAAGCCCTCGAAGAGCCACTGGCCCTTGCTCGGGACGACGGCCGCGCGCTTGCTCAGCAGGACCATGACGACGGAGAGCGCCGCGGTGATGATCGCGGCCCAGGCCATCTGGTTGGTGACCGTGAGGGGGCCGACCTCGAAGAGCGGCTGCCAGAAGATCTCCGGCGTCGGGGGCTGATAACTCTCCCCGCCACCGGCAGCCGGCAGCGTGGGAGCGAGCGCAGTCGGGGTCACTGAATCTCCTCGTTGTGTGGCGCGGCAGCGCGCGTCGACCCGTGGTCAGGGTGGTCGGTCGTGGGTGCCTGGGACGTACCGTATCGGAGCCAGATGATGTAGAGCGACAGTCCCATCCCGGCGAGGATCCCCACGGCGACGAAAAGGGTCACACCCAGCCAGCGGTCGACCAACCAGCCGAGGCCACCGAAGAGCAGCGGGCCGGTGATGAGGTACGCGAGGACGGTCGAGCCCATGGCATCGGCCTGGGCCGTGGGATTGGGTCGGCTCGTGTCGTGGGCATAGCGCTCACCGGCAGCGGCGATCTGCTCGGGACTGGACAGGGCCTTGGTCACGAGTCGGGGGGTGCGCCCCGTCGTGCGGCGAGCAACGGCGCTCATGCGTGACCACCCTGGGGGTAGATCACGTGGCGGGCGCGCACGTAGCCGGTGAGCTGGCCGACCTGGAGCAGCACGGTGGCGACGACCGTGGACGCCGCCGTGACCGCCCCGTCGAGCCAGGACATCTCGCGCAGCACCATGATGGCGGCGACGAGGACGATCAGCTGGCCGAGGTAGACGACCCCGGCCGCGGCCATGGAGGCGCCCGTGTCGCCGGCGACGACGGCGGTGATGGCCACGAGGCCGATGAGGATGACGATGAAGGCGAGGAGGGCCCCGGCCAGCGCACTCAGGGCGCCGTCGGCCCCCTTCGCCATGGCCCCCACCGAGGTGAGCACGGCGGTCCCGGCGACGCCGGCGACCAGCACGCCACGTCGCATGCCCTGCACGGGGCTGCGGCGGGAAGTCGTCGTCATCGGCTCACTTCGGGACGGGAGCAGCAACTGCTCTACGGGGCGGACTCGGCGGTCCTGCGGGCGCTTGTGAAAGTTTACACAAGCGCCCCGGGGGCGACCAATCGAGCACCTCAGGCGTCGAGACGGCGGCCCGAGCTGTCGAACTCCTTGGGTCGGTGACCGGGCAGGGAGAAGCGCGGCAACCAGGTCGTGAGCGCGGCGGCGACGACGAGCATGGCCACTCCCCCGGCGGCGGCGATGAGGGGCGGCACGAAGACGAAGCTCACCGCGCCCATCGCGACCACACCCGCCCACAGCCACAGCAGGAGCACCGCACGCCGGTGGCCGTGGCCGATCTGCAGCATCCGGTGGTGCAGGTGCTGGCTGTCCGCGTGCCACGGGCGTTGGCCCCGCGCCGTGCGGCGCACCACGGCCCAGACGACGTCGAGCAGCGGCAGCAGCATGATCGAGATCGGGACGAGCAGCGGGAGCACGGTCGCCGCGACCTGGTTGGCGCTGACCTGCTCGGGGTTGATCTGGCCGACGTTGAGGATCGTCGCCACGGCGAGCAGCAGCCCCAGCGTCAGCGCCCCGGAGTCCCCCATGAACAGCCGCGCCGGGAAGACGTTGTGCGGCAGGAAGCCCAGGCAGCTGCCGGCCAGGGCCGCCGAGACGAAGGTCGCGGAGGAGAAGACGTTCGGCGGCGCGTAGCTGCCCGAGATGAGGTAGCTGTAGATGAAGAAGGCGATCGCCGCGATCGCCACCAGACCCGCGGCGAGCCCGTCGAGGCCGTCGATGAAGTTCACCGCGTTGATGCACAGGACGACGACGAAGATCGTCATGAGCACGAGCAGGGGCGCCGGCAGCACGGTGACGGTGCCCAGCGGCAGCGAGAAGAACTGGACGCCGGCGAAGGCGATGATCGCGGCAGCGACGAGCTGGCCGGCGAGCTTGGTCAGCGCGTCGAGCTCTCGCACGTCGTCGATCGCCCCGACGAGGCAGACGACGCCCGCGCCGACGAGGACGCCCACGAGCTCCCCGGTCTCGAAGACCTGCCGGAGGAAGGGCATCCGCCACGCCACGAGGGTCGCCGCGGCATAGCCGACGAACATCGCGACCCCGCCCAGGCGCGGGACCGGGGTGACGTTGACGTCCCGCTCCCGCACCTCGGTGAAGGCCCCGACCCTGACGGCCAGGCTCCGCATGAGCGGGACGCAGACGTAGGTCGTCACGAGCGCGATGAGGAAGACGTAGACGTACTCCCTCATCCGCGACCTCCGCCCCCGCCCTGCTGGATCAGCGGGGGTAGGCCGGGAACTGGTTCACCAGGTCGGTGACGGTGCCCCGGACCTGGCGGGAGACCTCGTGCTCGGGGTCGGCGTCCCCCTTCGTCACGGCCGTGTGGATGAGCTCCGCGATGGTGACCATCTCCTCGGTGCCCATCCCCTGGGTCGTCACGCAGGGGGTGCCGACGCGCACGCCCGAGGCGATCGACGGCTTCTGCGGGTCGTTCGGGATGGCGTTCTTGTTCAGCGTGATGCCGGCCGCGTCGCACCGGGCCTCGGCGTCCTTGCCGGTGACCTCGACGCCCTGCAGGTCGAGCAGCGCGAGGTGGGTGTCGGTCCCGCCGGTCGTCGGACGGATGCCCCGCTCACCGAGCTCGTCGGCGAGGACCTTGGCGTTCTCGATGACCTTCTTGGCGTACTGGTGGTACTCCGGGGTGGCGGCCTCCTTGAAGTTGACCGCCTTTGCCGCGATGGTGTGCATCTGCGGGCCGCCCTGCATCATCGGGAAGATCGCCTTGTCGAGCGCCTTGGCGTGCTCCTCCTTGCACACCAGGGCCCCGGAGCGGGGGCCGCGCAGCACCTTGTGCGTGGTGAAGGTGACGACGTCGGCGTAGGGCACCGGGCTCGGGATGGCCTGGCCGGCGACGAGACCGATGAAGTGCGCCGCGTCGACCCACATGATCGCGCCGACCTCGTCGCAGATCGCGCGGATCCGCTCGAAGTCGATCAGTCGCGGGATCGCCGAGCCACCGGAGCAGATGACCTTCGGGCGGTGTTCCTTGGCCAGACGCTCCATCTCGTCGTAGTCGACGTCCTCGCTCTCGGGGTCGACGCCGTAGTGGACGGCGTCGAACCACTTGCCGGAGAAGGAGACCTTGGTGCCGTGGGTCAGGTGGCCCCCGTGCGGCAGGGACATCGCGAGGATCTTCTCCCCCGGGGCGAGGAAGGCGCCGTAGACCGCCTGGTTGGCGCTGGCGCCGGAATGGGCCTGCACGTTGGCGTGGTCGGCGCCGAGGAGGCTCGTGCAGCGCTCGATCGCCAGCAGCTCGGCCTTGTCGACCTCGGAGCAGCCTCCGTAGTAGCGACGACCCGGGTACCCCTCCGCGTACTTGTTGCTCAGGGTCGAGCCGAGAGCGGTGAGGACCTCCGGCGAGGAGATGTTTTCGCTGGCGATGAGCTGCAGCCCACCACGGATCCGGTCCAGCTCGCTGGTGAGCACCCCGGCGATCTCCGGGTCGAAGCTGCTCAGGGCGCCGAAGTCGGAGCCGTAGAAGGTGTCATCGGTCATCGCGGGTCCTCCGTGTCGGTGGTGGGGTCGGTGGGATCATCCCACTGCTGCGCCGCGTCCGGGACGCGGGTGTCGTCCACGGCGTCGGTGCCGGCCGTCTCGGCCGCCGCGCCGTCGGGGTCCTCGTCGAAGCCCGCACCGAGGATCTCCTCGAGACGGGCTCGGTCGATCGCGCCCTCACGCAGCACGTGCAGGTGCTCGCCCGTGCAGTCGACGATCGTCGACGGCTGGACGCTCGTGCGCGGACCTCCGTCGACGTAGACGCTGACGGCGGGGCCGAGCTGGACCGCGGCATCGGTGATGGTCGTGGCGGCCGGCTCGCCGGTGCGGTTGGCGCTCGTCACGGCCAGGGGCCCCGTCTCGCGCAGGACCTCGAGGGCGACCTCGTCATCGGGCATGCGCAGGGCCACGGTGCCGGCGGTCTCCCCGAGGTCCCAGTGGAGGGAGGGTTGCGCCCAGAGCACGAGGGTGAGCGGGCCGGGCCACACGGCGTCGATGAGTCGACGAGCCTGCGCCGGGACGCCACGGGCCAGTCCGTCGACGGTCCGCACGTCGGGGACGAGGACGGGCGGGGGCATGTCCCGGCCCCTCCCCTTGGCCTCGAGCACGGCGGCGACGGCATCACGGTCGAAGGCATCGGCCGCGATGCCGTAGACGGTGTCGGTGGGGATGACGACGACCTCGCCGCGGCGCACGGCGTCGACGGCTGTGGCCACACTCGCCTCGCGCTCGCTGGTGGTCGCATCGACGACAGGGCTCATGTCCCCCACCCTATGACCCGGACCCCGACTGCCGAGCAGCACCGTGCATGACCGCGCCGTCACCGGGTAAGGAAGCGATCGATGGCAAGGGTTGCCTGACGAAGGAGGAGAACATGCGTGGTTCGAGCCTGATCTGGACGATCGTGGGCGTGCTGCTGATCGTCGCTCTGCTCAGCTTCATCCTCTGACCGTTCCCGAGACACCACGAGGGGCCCGGCATCCGTCGGGCCCCTCGTGGTGTCTCAGGGCGCGCGGCGGGCGGTGACCGTGCGAGCGCGCCCGGAGAGGTCGGGGTGGTCGGCGACGTCGACCCACCGACCGGTCGCACCGAGGGCCCGCGGCAGTGACTCCCCCTGGCTCTCGGCGTGCTCCATCACGAGGAGCCCTCCGGGATGCAGCAACGCAGCGGCGCTCACCGCGACGGCCAGCGGGATGGCCAGGCCGTCCTCGCTGCCCCCGTAGAGCGCGAGCTCGGGGTCGTGGTCGGCGACCTCGGGCTCGATCGGCACCATCCCGGCGGGGATGTAGGGCGGGTTGCTCACGACGACGTCGACCCGGCCGATCAGCTCCGCCAGACCCGGCACACCGGCCGGGTCGGCGCTCGCGTCGGCGGCCACGAGTGTCACCGGGAGCCCGGTGGCCCCGATGTTGCGTCCGGCCCAGGCGAGCGCGAGATCGCTGACCTCGACGGCGGTGACCGATGCGTCCGGTGCCTCGTCGGCGACGGCGAGGGCGAGGGCTCCCGAGCCGGCGCACAGGTCGACGACCACCGGCGCGGGCCGTCCGGCGAGCACCCTGGCTGCCAGCTCCGAGAGCACGTGGTCGACGGCGACCTCGGTCTCCGGACGGGGCACGAAGACCCCCGGCCCCACCTGCAGCTCGAGGCGGCGGAAGGGCGCGGTCCCGGTGAGGTGCTGCAGCGGCACCCGGTCGCACCGCTCGGCGACGAGGTCGACCAGGCGACCCGCGAGGGCCTCGTCGAGCTCACCCCCCAGCAGCAGCCGGCGCTCGACCTCGGAGCGGTCGGCGCCCAGGACGTGGCCGGCGAGCAGCACCGCGTCGATCCGCGGCGAGGGCACCCCGGCACCGGAGAGTGCCGTGACGGCTCGGTCCACTTCTGCGCGAAGGGAGGTCACTCCCCTTCCCCGGCGAGCGCGGCCAGCCGGGCGGCCTCGTCGGCCTCGACCGCGGAGTCGATGACCGCGTCGAGATCACCGTCGAGGACGGTGTCGAGGTGGTGCGCCTTGAAGCCGGTGCGGTGGTCGCTGATCCGGTTCTCCGGGAAGTTGTAGGTCCGGATCCGCTCCGAGCGGTCCACGGTGCGGACCTGTGATGCCCGCGCCTGGGCGGCCTCGGCGGCCGCCTCGTCCATCGCCATCTGGTGGAGCCGGGCGCGCAGCACGCGCATCGCGGACTCCTTGTTCTGCAGCTGTGACTTCTCGTTCTGGCAGGAGACGACGGTGCCGGTGGGCCCGTGGGTGATCCGCACGGCCGAGTCGGTGGTGTTCACCGACTGCCCGCCGGGCCCGGAGGAGCGGTAGACGTCGATCTTCAGGTCGTGCGGGTCGATGTCGACCTCGACGACCCCACCGACGTCGGGCATGACCCACACCCCCGCGGCAGAGGTGTGGATCCGCCCCTGGCTCTCGGTGACGGGGACGCGCTGGACGCGGTGGACTCCCCCTTCGTACTTCAGGCGGGCCCACGGCGCCTCCCCCGGCGCGGGGCTCCCCTTGGCGGTGACGGCGACCCGCACGTCCTTGTAGCCGCCCAGATCGGACTCGGTGGAGTCGAGGATCTCGGTCTTCCACCCACGCTTCTCCGCGTGTCGCAGGTACATGCGCAGCAGGTCCCCGGCGAAGAGGGCGGACTCCGCTCCCCCTTCGCCCGCCTTGACCTCGAGGATCACGTCGTTGTCGTCATCGGGGTCGCGAGGGATGAGCAGGCGACGCAGCCGGGCCTCGGCCTCGGCCACGGCCTCCTGCAGCGCCGGCAGCTCCTCGGAGAAGGCGGGGTCCTCGTCCGCGAGCTCCTTCGCGGCCTCGAGGTCGCCTTCGGCCCGCGCGTACTCGTGCTGCGCGGTGACGATCGGCGTCAGCTGGGAGTAGCGCCGGTTGATCTCCCGCAGCCGGTCGGGGTCACCGATGACGGCGGGGTCGGCCAAGGAGGCCTCCAGCTCGGCGTGCTCGGTGAGCAGGCCGTCGACGGACTCGAGCACGGGGACCTCCGGGAGAGGGATGGGGCAGCGCGGACCTCGTCAAACACTGATGCGCCGGTCAACCCGAGTGGGCTGACCGGCGCATCGTGGAAACTACTTGGCCTCGGTCTTCTGGCCGTAGCGCTTCTGGAAGCGGGCCACGCGGCCACCGGTGTCCATGATCTTCTGCTTGCCCGTGTAGAACGGGTGGCACTGGCTGCACACCTCGGCGCGGATCTCGTGGTCCGGCTTGGTGCTGCGGGTGGTGAAGGTGCTGCCGCAGGTGCACGTGACCGTGGTCGTCTCGTATGCGGGGTGGATGTCCTTCTGCACGTGGTGCTCCTTGGGTCCGTGAGTGTCCGGGTCGACGCTGCGCCCTGGTGGGGGCCGGACAGCTGCGGCTCTGGTGCCGCGTGTCGTGAACCGGATCGACGTGAAGAGTGTGCCAGAGACCTGACACAGTGGACAAAACACCGATCGGCCCATGGGTGTTCCCGCAGCGCCTTGCCGTGCCTGCGGCAGGATGGGGACATGTCCCCACGCACCCCCAGACTGCCTCGCCGACACGGACGGGACCGACGAGGAGAGCCGGCCGTCGGCCCCCTCGAGGGTTCCGTCATCCGCCCGGCGGCCTCGGACGACATCGCGACGATCATCGCCCTGCGGGCGCTGATGTTCGAGGCGATGGGCACCTCCTCGGCCGAGGTCCTCGATGCCGAGTGGCAGCGTCAGGCCGCGCGCTGGACGCAGCTGCACCTGTCCGACCCGAGCACCCACATCGTCGTGGCCGAGGCCAACGGCACCGTGGTCTCCTGCGGGATGGGGCAGATCATCGACCTCATGCCCTCCCCCACGCGCTCCGGGGTCGGCGGGCTGATCTCCAACGTCGCGACCTTTCCCCGGCACCGGCGGCTGGGGTTCACCCACGCGACCTTCGAGGCCCTGCTGGAGTGGTTCGCCGAGGACACCGACGTCGAGGTCGTCACACTCCACGCGACCGAGGACGGTCGCTCGATGTACGAGCGCTTCGGCTTCACGGACTCGACCTTCCCCGAGATGCGGCTGCGTCTCGAGCGCTCGGACGACCCCCAGGACTGAGCGCCACCCCCGTCCCCCGCCCCGACCCGGCTCGCCCGGGCACCCACGGCGACTACGTTGGTGGGGGCGCCCCTTCCCGATCGAGATGAGTTGGCCATGGAACGCATCACCCCCAGCACGGTCACCCTGCACGGCCACTCCTTCTCCTATCTGGACACCGGGACCGGCCCGGCGGTGCTCTTCATCCACGGCATCCTGGGCTCACAGCGCCAGTGGGGTCGCCTGATCGACCGCCTCGACGACACCACCCGTGTGATCGTGCCCGACCTCTTCGGCCACGGGGAGTCGGACAAACCGGCCGGCGACTACTCCCTCGGGTCGCACGCGGGCACCCTGCGCGACCTCCTCGACCGCATCGGGATCGAGCGGGTGACCCTCGTCGGGCACTCGCTCGGCGGTGGCATCGCCATGCAGTTCTTCTACCTCTTCCCCGAGCGCGTGGACCGCCTGGTCCTCGTCTCCAGCGGGGGACTCGGGCGGGAGGTCAGCCCGTGGTTGCGCTCGGCCACCCTGCCCGGCGCCGACCAGGTGCTCAGCCTCGCCGCCTCCGGCTGGGTGCTCACCCGGGCCGGGGCCGTCGGCCGAACCCTCGGCAGGATGGGCTGGAGGCCGGGAGCCGACACGACGGCGATCTGGTTCGGCTTCAGCTCCCTGGGTGACCGAGCGAGTCGGCAGGCCTTCCTCAAGACCACCCGCGCGGTGATCGACGTCGGAGGACAGAGCATCAGTGCCCACGACCACCTCACCGACACCACGCCGCCACCGACCCTCATCGTCTGGGGGTCGAAGGACCGGATGATCCCCCCGCACCACGCCATTCAGGCACAGGCCTCCGTCCCCGGCTCCCGGGTCGAGCTCTTCGACGGGGCCGGCCACTTCCCCCACCTCGACGATCCGGTGCGCTTCGCCGACCTGCTGGAGGAGTTCATCCTCAGCACGGAGCAGGACGAAGGGGGCTGACCCGGCGGTCGGTACCCGCCACCGTCGGGAGGACGATCGTCACCGTGGTGCCCTCGCCCTCGACCGAGGTCAGCTCCACGCAGCCGCCGTGCGCCGCGGCGATCGTCTCCACGACGACCAGGCCGAGACCCGTGCCCTGGACCTGTTCGTGCTGCGCATTCGTCGCCCGGAAGAACCGGGTGAACAGGTGGGTCTGGTCGGCGGCCGGGACCCCCATGCCGGTGTCGGCGCAGACGATGCGCACCTCGTCCTGCCCGGGAAGAACGCTCAACCGCACCGTGCCACCCGACGGCGTGAACTTCACCGCATTGCTCACGAGGTTGCCCACGGCCCGCTCGATCTGGGTCGGGTCTGCCAGGACGAGCACCGGGCCCGGCGCCTCCTCGAGCATCAGGTCGACCCCCGCTGCCGCTGCCACGGGAGCGAACTGCTCCCCCACGCGTGCCGCGCTGCTGCCGACATCGTGCTCGCGCCGATCGACCCGGCTCTGGCCGCTGTCCAGCCGGTTGAGCAGGAGGAGGTCATCGATGAGGCTGCGCAGTCGCTCGACGTTGCGGGAGACGATGCCCAGGGCCCGCGACTGGGGGTCGGTCAGCGAGCCGTAGTCGCCGTCCTCGAGGAGCTCGAGGTACCCGGCGATCGAGGTCAGTGGTGTGCGCAGCTCGTGGCTCGTGGTCGCCATGAAGACCGACTTCTGCTCGTCGAGCTCCTCGAGGGATGTCACGTACCGCTGCTCGACGAGGGTGTGCGCACCGTACTCCGCGACCCGGGCCATCGCCTGGATCTGCGCCTCGTCCCACGAGTGCTCGCGCAGGCTCGCCACCGAGAGGACCCCGACGGCCTCGTCGCCGAAGAACATGGGGTGCAGCACCCATCCCTCGAGCCCTTGGTGCTCGGCGAGAGCCCGCAGGGCCGGGGGGAAGGTCAGCGCGATCTCCGCGGCACCGTCCGCCTGCAGGATCGGGGTGTCGGCGAGCATGCGCGCCAGACCGGGAACGACCACGTCGTCCAGTGCGGGCGGGAAGCCGGCGCCGGAGGAGTGCCAACCACCCAAGCGGGAGGCGGTGTCCTCGCCCGTGAGCCGGTAGATGGAGGTGGCATCCGCCCCGAGGCCGGCGCCGAGCTTCGCGCACGCCCCGTCCCACCCCCCTTCGCGGGTCCTGAGCACACCGGCCACGCTGCCGGTCGTGCGGTAGAGATCGAGGCGACGCTCCCGTTCGTCCTGCATCGACGCATTGGCCTCGGCCAGCGAGTTGAAGGCGCTCGCCAGGGCGACGACCTCGTCGGCTCCCCGAGTGGTGTCCGCGCGGGCCTGCGTGGCGCCGCCCGCCTGGCGCATGACCACCCGGTGCAGGGCCTGGAGGGGGCGGGCCAGGCGACCGAGCGCGCGCCGGCCCTGGTGGACGGTGACGACCAGGGCGAGGAGGGTGGCCAGCCCCATGAGCGCGATCCCGCCGTTCATGGCCAGGCCGTAGCGGTCGCGACGCTCCTGCCGAGCCTCAGCGATCTCGACGACGAGGGCATCGTGCTCCTGCGTCACCCGGTCGAAGTTCTGCGAGGTCCGCGCGACCCCCTGACCGTCCCTCTCGTCACCGGCGGCGATCTCGGCGTCCGCCGCCTCGAACCACGCCTCCCCCGCGTCGAGGAAGTCACGCACCTGCTGGGGATCGACGCTGCTGCGCGCCGCCGAGGTCCGCAGGTCCTCCTTGTCCTCCTCGAAGGCCCGGCGCGAGGCACGATAGCGATCGAGGGAGGCGGCATCCCCGATGAGGAGGTACGTCCGGTAGTGCGTCTGCGCCTCGGTGACGTCGACGCGCAGGCTGGTGCTGTCCTCGATCAACGGGCTGATGGTGGTGGCGGTCCCACGGACCTCGCGCTGGATGACGAGGATCGAGACGATCGACGTCACCGACATCAGCAGGATGATCACCGAGAGCACGACGACGAGGCGCTCGAGCACCCGGGCCACCGTGCTGCGCGGGCTCACCCGCCCTCCTCGTCACCGGTGTCGAAGCCGGTGCGGGTCATCGTCCCCCACACCTGCTTGCGCCCGGTCAGGCTGTGCGCCCAGCCCTCGATCCGCCAGATGGCGGTGGCCTGCCGGTAGCCGATGTTCTCGACGACCGCGGCGGCGGCGGTGCTCACGAGGTCACGCCACCGGGGGTACTTGTGGAAGCTCAGCTCCTCGACGGTCATCGCGGCGAGGGTGACGAGCATCGCGTAGCCGTAGGCCACGGCCATGAAGAGCAGGAAGTAGCCGATGTCGACGACCCCGAGCAGCCACCCGACGGTGACGAGGACGAGACCGAAGAGCTCCAGCAGCGGCGCGATGAGCTCGAAGAGCCAGTAGTACGGGATGGCGATGAGACCGACCCGTCCGTAGCGCGGGTTGAGCAGCATCGACCGGTAGGCCCACAGGGTCTCCCAGAGCCCCCGGTGCCAGCGCGCCCGCTGCTTGCGCAGCACGGCCGTCGTCTCGGGGACCTCGGTCCAGCAGATCGGCTCGGAGATGAACTGCACCCGGTAGTCGCGACGCTGGCGCCGCATGTGCCGGTGCACGCGGAGCACGAGCTCGAAGTCCTCGCCGATGCTCGCGGGGTCCAGCCCGCCGACCTCGACGAGGACGTCGCGGCGGAAGACGCCGAAGGCACCGCTGATGAGGATGAGCGACTTCAGGCGCGACCACCCGGAGCGACCGAGGTGGAAGGCGCGCAGGTACTCGACGACCTGGATGCGGGCGAGCCAGTTCCTCGACATCCGCACCTCGGTGACCCGGCCCCCGCGCACGATGCACCCGTTCACGGCGCGGATCACCCCACCGCCGGCGACCACGCGCACCGGGTCCTCGGCGAAGGGCCGCACGACCGCGAGCAGGGCGTCGGGGTCGAGGATCGAGTCGGAGTCGACGAAGACGACGAGGTCCTGGGTCGCGAAGTTCACGCCGACGTTGAGCGAGTCGGAGCGCCCGGAGTTGGGCTTGCGCACCACCGTCAGCCGGGTCCGGCCGTTGCGCGGGACGTGCACGGACGTCGCGGACTCGCGGACCGCGACGTCGGCGGGCATCCGCCGGGGCACCTCGACGAGGTCGAAGGCCGCCCGGAGGACCTCGAAGCCACCGTCGGTGCTGCCGTCGTCGACGATGACGACCTCGTGCCGCGGGTAGTGCAGGGCGAGCATCGACTGGGCCGCCACCTTGATCCCGGCCTCCTCGTTGAACATCGCCGTGACGACGGTGACCCCGGGCACCATGCCGGAGCCCAGGAGCTCCTCCCGGCCGGCGAAGGGGAGCTGTCGGGTCGAGCGCCGGAACTCCAGTGCTGCGGCGACGATGAGGACGAGGTAGGAGGTGTTGATCAGGAGGAAGTAGACGAGGACGGGCAGGGCGATGCCGTCGAAGATCGTCTCGACGAGTGAGGTGGTGGGCTCGAGCAGGTCATCCATCAGGCGCCCCCGGGCATCGGCTCGCGCAGGGAGTGCATCACGAGGGCGTACTCGGCCGCGGCCGCTCCGGCCAGCCCGGCACGGGCGGCCGTCTGCAGCACGTCGACGCCTGGCCGGCCCAGGCCGCTGAGCGCCTCGGCGGTGAGCTCCTCGACCCCGGTGTCGCCATCGGCGAGCAGAGCGGTGAGGACCTCGGTCGCCGCGGGGCCACCGATCTCACCGAGCGCTGAGATGGCGGACAGCCGCACGGACCTGGAGTGGGCCCGGTCGGTCAGCCCGGTCAGCGTGGGCACGACACTCGGGTCGCCGATCTCACCGAGCGAGCGGGCGATCGCGGCCAGCACGGTCGGGTCCTCCTCGTGCGCGACGACGTCCAGGAGGCGACTCCTCTGGGAGAGGTGCTGGCCGCGACCGATCGTCATGGCCGCGACCGCACGGGTCGAGGCATCCTCGCTCTGCAGGGCCCGGCCGATCGCCTCGGCGGCGTCCGCTCCCAGGCCGCCGAGGGCCTCGACGACGACCCAGACCGGCAACTCGCCGCGCCCCCGACGCCCCGGTGCGACCGCGGCCAGCAGCGCGTCGGCCGAGCTGTCGTCGCGCAGCATGCCGAGAGAGCGGGCTGCGGTCACCGACACCCCTCGGTCACGGTCCTGGAGCAGGGGCACGACCTCGCTCGCGGCGTCACCGATGCGCATGACCCCGAGCACCCACGCCGAGCGGGCCCGTCGGGTCCCGGACCACGAGGTGAGGCCCCTGCGCGCTCGCGCCACGAGTCCGTGGGCCATGAGGATGTCGACGATCCGCTGCGCCGGTGCCCCCCGGACCTTGCTGAGGTACCCGACGAGCAGCGGCTCGACGAGCTCCGCGGCTCTCCCACGCAGACGACGGAGTCTCCCGTCGGCCTCCTCGTCGTCGTCACCGGAGGCGATGGCGAGGACGTCGGAGCGCACGGGGACGAGGTCACGGTCGAGGACCCGGGAGCGCTGGCGACGCACGACCCTGGCCATGACGATCGTCGCGAGGAGGACGAGGAAGGTCGCGAGCACGACCCACAGGCTCAACCGAAGGATCCACGGCTGGACGACGATCTGCACGGCGTCAGCCGCGCCCGATGAGCGCGCCGACCCGGTGGACGAGTTCACGGGGGCTGAAGGGCTTGGTCAGGTAGTCGTCGGCACCGGTGCTGAAGCCGGCGTCGACGTCGACGTCCCGCGCGCGTGCCGTGAGGAGGATGACCTTGGTCCCGGCGAGGCCCTCGTCGGTGCGGATCTCGCGAAGCACATCCAGCCCCGACAGGCCGGGCATCATCACATCGAGGACCGCGAGGTCCGGCTGCAGCTCGCGCACCTGGCGGAGGGCCTCGTCCCCGTCGGAGACGGCCACGACCGAGTAGCCGGCGTTCTCGAGCTTGAAGGTCACGAGGTCTTTGATGTCGACGTCGTCGTCGGCCACCAGGACCATCCCCTGCGTCATGCGTCCTCCGATGTTGGCGGTTGGTCTGGCCGCAGGCTATCTGCCTGCGGCACAACTCTCCTGACGAAGCGCCTCCGGCCGAGACATGCCAGTGGCCGCCACCCGTGAGGGGTGGCGGCCACTGGCCGTGTCTGGTGGCGAAGGGGGTGGGTCGCCTAGGCGGACTCGTCCTCGTCGCCGAGCTTGATCGAGCTCGTCTGCGCGACCTGGGTGAGGAACTCGTAGTTCGTCTTGGTCTTGCGCAGGCGGTCCAGGAGCAGCTCCACACCCTGCTGGGTGTCCAGAGCGGCGAGGACCCGACGCAGCTTCCACATGATCCGCAGCTCCTCCGGCGCGAGGAGGATCTCCTCGCGACGGGTACCGGAGGCGTTGACGTCGACCGCCGGGAAGATCCGCCGGTTGGCCAGGCCACGGTCGAGCTTGAGCTCCATGTTGCCGGTGCCCTTGAACTCCTCGAAGATCACCTCGTCCATGCGCGAGCCGGTCTCGACGAGCGCGGTGGCGAGGATGGTCAGCGAGCCACCGTTCTCGATGTTGCGCGCCGCGCCGAAGAACTTCTTCGGCGGGTACAGCGCGGCGGAGTCGACACCACCGGAGAGGATGCGCCCGCTCGCCGGGGCGGCGAGGTTGTAGGCGCGACCGAGCTTGGTGATCGAGTCCAGGAGCAGGACCACGTCGTGACCCATCTCGACCAGGCGCTTCGCGCGCTCGATGGCCAGCTCGGCGACCGTGGTGTGGTCATCGGCGGGCCGGTCGAAGGTCGAGGCGATGACCTCGCCCTTGACCGCGCGCTGCATGTCGGTGACCTCCTCGGGACGCTCGTCGACGAGGACGACCATGAGGTGGCACTCCGGGTTGTTCGTCGTCACGGCGTTGGCCAGGGACTGCATGACCATCGTCTTGCCGGCCTTGGCCGGGGCGACGATGAGGCCGCGCTGGCCCTTGCCGATCGGGGCGACGAGGTCGATCATCCGGGTGGTGAGGATGCCGGAGTCGGTCTCCAGGCGCAGACGCTCCTGGGGGTAGAGGGGCGTGAGGGTGCCGAAGGCAGCGCGGCGCTTGGCGTCGTCCGGGGTCATCCCGTTGACGGTCTCGAGCGTGGCCAGCGGGTTGTACTTGCCCCGGTTGCCCTTGCCGCCGATGGTCACCTGGGGCTCTTCGCCCTCGCGGGTGGCCTTGACCTGACCGGTGACCGCGTCACCCTTGCGCAGGCCGTTGCGCTTGACCATGCCGACCGGCACGTAGACGTCGTTCGGGCCGGGCAGGTAGCCGGAGGTGCGCACGAAGGCGTGGTTGTCGTGGATCTCGAGGATGCCGGCGACGGGGACGAGCACGTCGTCCTCGCTGATCTGCGGCTCGACGTCGTCGTACTGCTGCCCGCCGCCACGGCGCTGCTTGTCCCGGTTGCGGTTGCGGTTGCGGTTGCGGCGGCGTCCACCGGGCTCGTCGTCGCGGTACTGACCGCCGTCGTTGCGGTTACCGCCCTGGTTGCGGTTGCCGCCGTCGTTGCGGTTGCCGCCGTCGTTGCGGTTGCCGCCGTCGTTGCGGTTGCCGCCGTCGTTGCGGTTGCCACCGTCGTTGCGGTTGCCGCCGTCGTTGCGGTTGCCGCCGTCGTTGCGGTTGCCGCCGTCGTTGCGGTTGCCGCCGTCGTTGCGGTTGCCACCGTCGTTGCGGTTGCCACCGTCATTGCGGTTGCCGCCCTGGTTGCGGTTGCCCCCGTCATTGCGGTTGCCACCGTTCCCGCGGTTGCGGTTGCGGCCACCCTGGTCGCCGCCGCCCTCGGACTCGGACTGCTGGTCGCGTCCCCCCTCGGGGCGCGCGACGCGCGACTGCTCGTCACGCGGCTGCTCGTCGCGGGACGGCTCACCGTCCTGACGCTCGCCGCCCTTCCTCGCGGAGCCGGCTGTCTCGGACGGCGCCTCGGCAGCCGGAGCCTGCGCGACGGGGGCCTGCTCGGCGGGGGTGTCGCCCTTCGTCGGGCGGTTGGTCGTCGTGGTCTCCGCAGGCGTGGTCTCTGCAGGCTGCTGCGCGCTCGAGGGCGCGGAGGAGCCGGACTGCTGCGCCCGGATGGCGGAGATGAGGTCGCTCTTGCGCATCTTGGCAGTGCCGGTGATGCCCATGCTCGACGCGAGCTGTTGAAGCTGGGCGAGGCGCATCGCGCTCAGTGCCCCGGAACGACGCGGCGTGTCGCCGGTCTCCGCAGCAGTGTTCTCGCCGGTGGTGGTTTCGGTCACGAAGGACCCTTTCCCTCGTCATGCCCGCCGCGAAGGGCAGGCTGAGATGAATCCCGTCAACACGGGATGCTGTGATGAGATCCCCACGACCGTGCGCCGCGCCCGGAGGCCCGATGGCGCTCACGTGGGGGGAGCTCCTGTCCGCACATGCCCTCGACTGGTTCGCCGAGGCATTGGGGAGTTGTGTGGAGCAAGTCCAATGTATCACTGACCCGTCCCGTCACACCTCACCCCACTCGATGAACTCCCCGATCGGGCACGCCGGGCGTGAGCACCTGCCAGACCGCGCCCCGCGTGGCCGCGATCTCGCCGACCCGACCGATGTGCTCGGCCGTCGTCAGCACGAGGACGGAGGGGCCGGCACCCGAGATCGTCGCGGCCAGTCCCCCACCGCGCAGCGCATCCACCAGGGCCATGCTCTGCGGGTAGCTCGGGCGACGCGACTCCTGGTGGAGCAGGTCGGTGGTCCCGGCGGTGAGCAACGACGGATCGCTCGTCAGGGCGTGCACGAGCACACCGGTGCGCGCGGAGTTGGCGGCGGCGGTGGCGAGGGGCACGAGCTCGGGCAGCACCGAGCGCGCCGTGTGCGTGCTCAGCGTCGTCTGCGGCACGAGGACCACGGGGACGATCCGCTCGTCGAGGCGAAGGGGGACGGTCCGGGTCGTCGTCAGCGGTTCACCGGCCTCGGTCACCGAGAGGGTCGCACCGCCGAAGACACTGGCCGAGGCATTGTCCGGGTGCCCCTCGAGCGCGCAGGCGATCGTGTTGACGACATCCAGGTCGAGCTCGCCACCGGTCGAGAGTGCCTGCGCGGCAGCGACACCCGTGACGATGGCGGTCGCCGAGGAACCCAGCCCACGCCCGTGGGGCACCGCATTGTGGGTGCTCAGGTGGAGACCGGCCGGAGCCTCCACGCCGAGGTGGCGCCACGTCGTCGTCATCGTCCGGTGGATGAGGTGGCGCTCGTCCCGCGGCACGGCATCGGCCCCGGCCCCGGTGACCTCGATGACGAGTCCGGGCTCCTGCGTGACGGTCGCGGTCGCCTCGTCCCACACGCCCAGCGCGATCCCGACGCAGTCGAACCCGGGACCCAGGTTGGCGCTCGAGGCAGGCACCCGCAGGGTGACGCTCGAGCCGACGGGGATCGTCACGCTCAGCCCTGGAGTCCGAGCTCGCGCGCGACCGAGTAGGCCTCGGCCGGCACGTTCACCGGCGCGATGTCGGACCCGTCCGCGTTCTTCAGCGCCCACTGCGGGTCCTTCAGCCCGTGGCCGGTCACGGTGCACACGATCGTCGCGTCCTTCGGGACGAGCCCGACGGCGCTCGCCTTGAGCAGGCCGGCCACGGACGCCGCAGAGGCCGGCTCGACGAAGATGCCCTCGCGTGCGGACAGGAGCCGGTGCGCCTGGAGGATCTCCTCGTCGGTCACCGCGCTGATCGAGCCGCCGGAGTCGTCGCGGGCCTGCTCGGCCTGCGTCCACGACGCCGGGTTGCCGATCCGGATCGCGGTGGCGATGGTGTCCGGCTCGTCGACGGGGTGGCCCAGGACGATCGGCGCCGACCCTGCGGCCTGGAAACCCCACATCTGCGGCGTCCTCGTGGACACGGCCGACAGCATCCCGCCGACGCCCTCGGTCTCGCTGGCGTACTCGCGGTAGCCGCGCCAGTACGCGGTGATGTTGCCGGCGTTGCCGACCGGGAGGCAGTGGATGTCCGGGGCGTCACCGAGCGCGTCGACGATCTCGAAGGAGGCCGTCTTCTGCCCCTCGATGCGGGCCGGGTTGACGGAGTTGACCAGCTCGACCGGGTAGCTCTCGGCGAGCTTGCGGGCCACGTCGAGGCAGTGGTCGAAGTTGCCGTCGACCTGGAGCAGCGTCGCACCGTGCGCGATCGCCTGCGAGAGCTTGCCCATGGCGATCTTGCCCTCGGGCACGAGGACCGCGCAGGTCATGCCGGCCTTCGTCGCATAGGCCGCCGCGGAGGCGGAGGTGTTGCCGGTGGAGGCGCAGATGACCGCCTTGGCCCCCTTCGCCGCCGCCACCGACATCGCGCTCGTCATGCCCCGGTCCTTGAAGGACCCGGTGGGGTTGAGGCCCTCGTACTTCACATGGACCTGCGCGCCGACGAGCTCGCTCAGGTGCTCGGCGGGGATGAGGGGGGTCCCCCCTTCGCGCAGCGTGATGATCGGGGCGCCGGCCAGCATCGGCAGACGGTCGGCGTACTCGGTGATGATGCCGCGCCACTGGTGGGCCATGTCAGCTTCCTTCCACACGCATGACGGAGGTGACCTCGGTGACGGTGTCGAGCCCGGCGAGCTCGTCGACCGTCGCGGAGAGCGCGGCATCGGTCGCCGCGTGGGTGACGATGATCAACTCGGCCCGGGCGGTGCCGTCCTCGTCGGTGACGATCTGCTGCCGGACGGTGCCGATTGACACGTCGTTGTCCGCGAAGACCGCTGCGACGGAGGCGAGTACGCCCGATCGGTCGGCGACCTCGAGGCTGACGTGGTACCGGGTGATCGCCTGGCCCATCGACAGCACGGGCAGCTGCGCGTACGCGCTCTCACCCGGCCCCCGCCCACCGGTGACCCGGGTGCGGGCGACGGCGACGATGTCACCGAGGACGGCGCTGGCGGTCGGGTCCCCGCCGGCGCCCTGGCCGTAGAACATCAGCTCACCGGCGGCCTCGGCCTCGACGAAGACGGCGTTGTAGGCCTCGCGCACGGATGCCAGCGGGTGGGTCAGCGGGATCATCGCGGGGTGCACCCGGGCGGAGATTCCGACGCCGTCGGGGCCCTCGACCTTCTCGCAGATCGCGAGCAGCTTCACGGTGCAGCCCATGTCCCGCGCGGCCTGGATGTCCGCGGAGCGCACCCCCGTGATGCCCTCGCGGTGGACGTCGTCGCTGGTCACCCGGGTGTGGAAGGCGAGCGAGGAGAGGATGGCGGCCTTCGCGGCGGCGTCGAAGCCCTCGACGTCGGCGGTCGGGTCGGCCTCGGCGTACCCCAGCGCCTGCGCGCGCTCGACGGTGTCGAAGAGGCCCGCCCCGGTGGTCTCCATGGCGTCGAGCACGAAGTTCGTCGTGCCGTTGACGATGCCGGTGATGCGGGTGATCGAGTCACCGGCGAGCGAGTCGCGGATCGGCCGGAGGATGGGGATCGCCCCGGCGACCGAGGCCTCGTAGTAGAGGTCGACCTCGTGCTCCGCGGCCGCCTCGTGGAGCGTGCGTCCGTCCTCGGCGAGCAGCGCCTTGTTGGCGGTGACCACGGACGCACCGTGCTCCATGGCCCGCAGGATGAGGCTGCGGGCGGCGTCGATGCCGCCGATGAGCTCGACGACGATGTCCGCCCGGGTCACCAGCTCCTCGGCGTCGGTGGTGAACAGCTGGGGGTCGACCCCCAGGTCCGAGCGGTCGCGGCCCGCCCGGCGCACGGCGATGCCGACGATCTCGAGGGGTCGTCCGATCCGCTGGGCGAGGTCCTCACCCTGCGTCGTGATCATCCGCGCGACGCTGCCGCCGACGGTCCCGCCGCCGAGGAGGGCGACGCGAAGGGGGCGACCGGGATGAGCCGGGCCCGTCGGGCTGGTCTGGCTGGGCGCCGTGGTCATCGGACCTCCTGTGACGGGGTGGGCTCGTCCACATCCAGAGCGAGGAGGTCATCGATCGTCTCGCGGCGGACGATGACCCGCGCGACGCCGTCGCGCACGGCGACGACGGGCGGACGTGGGGTGTGGTTGTACTGGTTGGACAGGCTGCGGCAGTAGGCGCCGGTGCCGGGCACGGCGATGAGGTCGCCCTCGGCGATGTCCTCCGGCAGGTACTCGTCCATGACGACGATGTCGCCACTCTCGCAGTGTCGCCCGACGACGCGCACGAGACGCTGCTCGGCGTGCGAGGTACGTGACGCGAGGGTGCACGAGTAGTCGGCGCCGTAGAGCGCGGTGCGCACGTTGTCGCTCATCCCACCGTCGACGCTGACGTAGGTTCGGGTCAGGTCGGCGGTGACCTCGACGTCCTTGATCGTGCCGATCTCGTAGAGCGTGAAGGCGCTCGGTCCGGCGATCGCCCGGCCGGGTTCGATGGAGATGCGCGGGACCGGCGCCTCGGGGTGCGCGTCCTGGAAGACCGCGAGCTCACGCTCGACGAGCTCTCCCATCTGCTGCCCGAGCTGCTGGGGGGTCAGCGGATCGTGCTCGGAGGTGTACGCGATGCCGTAGCCGCCACCGAGGTCCATCTCCGGCATCGCGATGCCGTGCTCGTCGGCGACCTCGGTGTGCAGGTCGATGAGGCGACGGGCCGCGATCTCGAAGCCCGAGGTGTCGAAGATCTGGCTGCCGATGTGGCTGTGCAGCCCGAGCAGGCGCAGGGACTCCCCCTTCGCCACGATGCGGTCGACGGCCTTCCGCGCCAGGCCGCCCACCAGGGAGAAGCCGAACTTCTGGTCCTCGTGCGCGGTGGCGATGAACGCGTGGGTGTGCGCTTCGACCCCCACGGTGACGCGGACCATGACCGGCGCGACGGTCCCGAGCCCTGCCGCGATCTCCGCGACCCGGTCGATCTCGGCGAAGGAGTCGACGACGATCCGCCCGACCCCCCACTGAAGGGCCTGCCGCAGCTCGGCGCGCGACTTGTTGTTGCCGTGCAGCGCGATGCGCTCGGGCGGGAAGCCCACCCGCTGCGCGACCGCCATCTCGCCGGCGGAGCAGGTGTCGAGGAAGAGCCCCTCCTCCATGATCCAGCGGGCGACGGCCGTGCAGAGGAAGGCCTTGCCCGCGTAGTAGACGTCGGCTCCACCGATGGGCTCGAAGGGGGCGGTGAAGTCGTCGCGGAAGGCCCGGGCCCGCGCTCGGAAGTCGTCCTCGTCGAGCACGTAGGCGGCCGTGCCGAAGTCACGGGCGATGGCGGTGACCGGCACCCCGGCGACGCAGAGCTCACCGGCCGCGTTGCGGCGGGTGTTGACCGCCCACAGCCGCGGCATGAGCTCGCTGAGGTCCTCCGGCTCGGGCAACCAGTGGGGGGTGGTGCCGTAGCCGTCGGCGTGGAGGATTCCGGCCTCGTGGGCCCTCATGTTCGTTGCCATGACCGCCTCACATCCGCTCGGGCGCGGAGACGCCGAGCAGGTCCAGTCCGTTGGCGAGCACCTGGCGGGTGGCGTCGTTGAGCCACAGGCGGGTGCGGTGGGTGTCGGTGATCTCCTCGTCGGCGCGCGGGCGCACGCGACAGGTGTCGTACCACTTGTGGAAGTGACCGGCGAGGTCCTCGAGGTAGCGGGCCACGCGGTGCGGCTCCCGCAGCTGGGCCGCGTGGGCGACGATCCGCGGGAAGTCCCCGAGGGCCGCGAGCAGGGTGGCCTCGGTGGGGTCCGAGAGCAGGCCCGGGTCGAAGCCGGCCCCGGGGTCGACGCCGTCCTCGGCGGCCAGGCGGGCGACGTTGAAGGTGCGCGCGTGGGCGTACTGGACGTAGAAGACCGGGTTGTCGTTGGTCTGCTTGCGCAGCTCCTCGCCGTCGAGGCTCAGCGGCGAGTCCGCGGGGTACCGGGCGAGGTTGTAGCGCACGGCGTCCGCGCCGATCCACGAGATGAGGTCGCGCAGCTCGATGATGTTGCCGGCGCGCTTGGACAGCTTGGCGCCGTTGAGGTTGACCAGCTGCCCGATGCGGATCTCGATGTTGTGCTCGGGGTCGTCACCCGCACAGGCCGCGATGGCCTTGAGCCGACCGATGTAGCCGTGGTGGTCGGCGCCCAGGAGGTAGATCTTCTCCGGGAAGCCGCGGTCCTTCTTGTCGAGGTAGTAGGCGGCGTCCGCGGCGAAGTAGGTCGGCACGCCGTCCGCCCGGATCATCACGCGGTCCTTGTCGTCGCCGAAGTCGCTCGTGCGCAGCCAGACCGCTCCGTCGCGGTCGTCGACGTGACCCTGCTCGCGCAGCCGGGTGATGGCCGCGGAGACCGCCCCGCCCTCATGGAGCTCCTTCTCGGAGAACCAGACGTCGAAGTGCACGCCGAAGTCGTCGAGGGTGTCGCGGATGTCGGTCAGCTGGGCCTCGTACCCGAGCTGACGGGCGACCGCGAGGGCCTCCTGGTCGGGCAGGTCGAGCAGGTCGGGTCGGGCGCGAAGGGCGATCTGCGCCAGGTCGTCGACGTACGCCCCGGGGTACCCGCCCTCGGGGGTCGGGTCCCCCTTCGCCCGGGCCAGGACCGAGGCACCGAAGGTGTCCATCTGCGCCCCGGCGTCATTGATGTAGTACTCAGCGGTGGCCTCCGCGCCGGAGGCGAGGAGCAGGCGGCGCATCGAGTCGCCGAGCGCCGCCCAGCGGGTGTGCCCGATGTGCAGCGGGCCGGTGGGGTTGGCGGAGATGAACTCGACGTTGACGGTGTGGCCGACCATCGCCGAGTTGTGGCCGTAGGTCGCGCCTTCCTCGACGATGCTGCGGGCGAGTGCGCCGGCGGACGCCGCCTCGAGGGTGATGTTGAGGAACCCGGGCCCGGCGATCTCGAGGTCGGCGATCCCCTCGGTGGCGCCCAGACGCTCCGCGACGATCCCGGCGACGTCACGCGGCTTCATGCCGGCGGGCTTGGCCAACGGCATCGCGATGTTGCTCGTCCAGTCGCCGTGCCCCTTCTGCTTGGGTCGCTCCACGCGGATCTCGGTGGGGACCTCGACGGTCAGTTCGCCGGCCTCGACGGCGGCGGTGAGGGCGGCGCGGATCGCTGCGGAAAGCTCTTCGGGGGTCACGGTCGCTCAGTCTAGGTCCGGGGGTCGGCGGCCCGTTGCGCCGGATCGATTCTCGGGACGGGCGCGGCCGGTGCTAATCTCATCCGGCACGTCACATCCCGCCTCCGTAGCTCAGGGGATAGAGCACTGGTTTCCGGTACCAGGGGCCGCAGGTTCGAATCCTGCCGGGGGCACCGACAGACCGCACCGGAGTCGATGTACGAGAGTGCGTCTGGGCGCACTCTCGTACATCGACTCGGCGGTGTCAGAGATCCCGGTGCAGCTCGGCGCCGCGCACGTCATCCGGGTCGACGTCGCCGCGCACCATGAGGTTCCAGATGGCGGTGGCGAGCCCACCCCAGATGATGAGCATCGCGACGATCATCATGATGATGGCCCCTGTGGTCATGCCTGCTCACCTCCGTCCGCGAGCGCGTGATCGGCGTACGGGTCGCCCTGGTCCTCCACGGCGGTCACACCCCGCCACGGCAGGAGCGAGAGGATGACGGCGATGATCGGCAGCGCGGCCGCCATGCCCCAGCCGAAGGTGTTCACCAGGCTGGCCGGGTAGTCCCCGTAGGGCGTCTCGAGCTTGTTCTGGAACTCCTGGAAGAGCATCACGGCCAGGGCCGCGGGGATGATGACCGCGACGAGCGCCTTCCACCAGCCCAACAGCTTGATCGAACCGTGGACGTTCATGTGGGCCGCCATGACCGGCAGCTTGCGGAAGACCCAGGACAGCGCCAGCATCACGATCAGCGAGGCCCCGACGATGCCGAAGGAGTTGACGAAGGCATCCATCGTGTCCAGCACGTAGAGCCCGCCCGTGGTGGAGAAGACCGCGATGCTCACGACCGCCATCGGGATGCCCACGATGTAGGTGGCCGCCCGACGGGAGATGCCGGCCTTGTCGCGGACCGCGCCGATGATGACCTCGACGATCGAGATGAGCGAGGTCAGGCCGGCGAGCACGAGCGAGCCGAAGAAGAGCACGCCGAGGAATGCGCCACCGGGGGCCTCGTTGATGATCGTCGGGAAGGCGACGAAGGCCAGGCCGATACCACTGGCGACGACCTCATCGATCGCCTGACCGGTCGACTGCGCGATGAAGCCCAGCGTCGCGAAGACACCGATGCCCGCGAGCAGCTCGAAGCCGGAGTTGGAGAAGGCCACGACCGCGCCGGAGCCGGTCATGTCGGTCCTCGGCTTCACGTAGCTGGCGTAGGTGATCATGATGCCGAAGCCGATGGAGAGGCTGAAGAAGATCTGCCCCACGGCCGAGATCCACACGCTGCTGTCCTTCAGTGCCGACCAGTCCGGGGAGAAGAAGGCATTCAGTCCGTCGGTGGCACCGTCCAGGGTGAGCGAGTAGATCACGAGGATCGAGAACGCGACGAGCAGCGCCGGGATGAAGATCACCGCGGTGCGTCCGATGCCGTTCTGGATCCCCATGCCCAGGACCCCGACGGTGAAGACCCAGACGACGATCATCAGCAGCAGGACCTGGGGGACGTAGTCCAGCGAGGGCCCGGGGTTGTCGGCCACCTGGAGGAAGTCGGCGTTGAGGTAGGTCGCCGGGTCATCACCCCACCCCAGGTTGAAGGAGAGGAAGGTGTACTTGATCGCCCAGGCGATGATCGCGGCGTAGTAGATGCCGATGACCGTGGCGACGAGGACCATCCACCAGCCGATCCACTCCGCACCCTTCGAGAAGCGGCGCAGGGACAACGGCGCGGACCCGCGGTTGCGGTGCCCGACCGCGTACAGGAAGTACAGCAGCGGGATGCCCGCGAGGACCAGCGCCACCAGATACGGAACGAGGAAGGCGCCACCACCGCCCTCGTAGGCGACGTAGGGGAATCTCCAGATGTTGCCGAGCCCGACCGCGGACCCGATGGCCGCGAAGATGAAGACCTTGCGGGACGAGAACCCGTCCTTGGCGTGTTTGGGCTCCGCGGCGCTCTTCGTCGCCATGACTTCCTCCCAGAGCGGACAGTGGCCGGAAAAATGACCCGGATCACCTCCACTCTACGGGCGCCCCACCCGCCACACCAGCACCTGTGGGCACACGCTCCCGTGGCGTGGTGCGCGGTTCACGAGCGAAGGGCGGGACCGCTCAGGTCTCGTCCGGATCGGTGGTGCGACCGGAGCTCTTGCGCAGGGCCGCGCCCTGGTCGATGTCCTCCTGCGCCTTGTCCGCGTCCTTGACGATCTTGGTGTCGTCCCGGACCGGGAGCTGGATGTCGCGCTCGGCCCCGATGCCGGCAATCAGCTCGCGCGAGCGCTCGAGCTCGGCGTCGACCTCGGCCCCGAACAGCAGCGCCAGATTGGTGATCCACAACCACAGCAGGAAGATGATCACTCCGGCGAACGAGCCGTAGGTGCTGCCGTAGCTGGAGAAGTTGGCGATGTAGAGACCGAAGGCGATCGAGATGAGGACCCACACGAGGATCGCGATGACGGCGCCGACGCTGATCCAGCGGAACTTCGGCTGCTTCACGTTCGGGGTGGTGTAGTACAGGATCGCCACGATGAGCATGACCAGGATCAGCACGACCGGCCACTTGGCGATGCTCCACACGGCCAGGGCGGTCGAGCCCAGACCGATCAGGTCGCCGACGGCCTGGGCCGCCGGCCCGGAGAGCACGAGCATCAGGGCGACGAGCACCACCAGCAGGACCATGACCAGGGTGATCAGGAGCATGATGGGACGCAGCTTCCAGATGGGGCGGCCCTCGCCGATCTCGTAGACGCGGTTCATCGCCCGGCTGAAGGCCGTGACGTAGCCCGAGGCGGACCACAGCGCGGTCGCCAGACCCAGGATGAGGGCCAGGCCGGCTCCCGGTGAGGTCGCCAAGGACGTCACGACCGGCTCGAGGGTCTGCGAGCCCGAGCTGCCCAGGACCTGCTTCAGCACCGGCATGACGGCGTCGATCGTGGTCTGGCTCTGCCCGACGACCCCCAGGAGGGAGAAGATCGCGATCAGCGCCGGGAAGACCGCCAGCACGGAGTAGTAGGTCAGTGCCGCCGCCAGGTCGGTGCACTGGTCGTCGAGGAACTCCCGAAAGGCCTTGCGACCGGTGTACTTCCACCCCGGACCACCGACCTTGCTCGGGCCCTCGGGCTTGGCGTCGTCCTCCGGGTGCGGAGCACCGCCTCGGGCGTGGTCCTCCCGGGCGGCCCCGGCGCTCATCCGCGCACCCGTCTCACCACCACGGTCAACACCACGGCGGCGACGACGACCGCGACAACCGGAGCGGCGACGGCGGCCAGCTCGGTGGGCTCGGCCTGCTGGACCCGCTGCCGCACGTTCCGCGCACGGTTCGCGCCCCGGGCCTTCAGATCGGCGAGCTGACTCCTGGCCTGCTTCTTCACATCCAGGCGCCCGGTCAGCTCATCGACGGTGGCGCCCAGGTCCTCGCGGTGTCGGGCGATCTCGGTCTCGATCGTGTTCGGGTCGGTGCTCCCGGGTTCAGTCGTGCTCACGGCTGCTCGCTTCCTTGACCTCGGTGACATCGCGCTGGACGTTCGCCATCGCCCGCTCGGGCTTCAGCGGCGCGGCCTGCTCGACCTGCTTCTTGCCCAGCAACGACACGACGGCAGCGGCCATGAGGAGCACGGCCCCCACGATCAGTGCCGCGGCCCACGCCGGCAGCACGAGCGCCAACGCGAGGATGGCGGTCGCGACCAGGGCCGCCGCACCGAAGAAGGCCAGCAACCCGCCCGCGCCGAACATCCCCACACCGACGCCGGCGTGCTTGGCCTTGGCGCTGAACTCGGCCTGCGCCAAGCGCATCTCATCGCGGATCAGCGTGCTCGTCTGCTCGCTCAGCCGGGAGATCAACTCCCCGGTCGAGGCGTCCTGTGCCTGCGGCCGCACCGGCTCAGCCACGGTGCTGCCCGCCGACGCCGTCGTCGCCACCCAGGGACTCGGGCACGTGCTCCTTGACCTGTCCGGGCACCTGCTTGGCCTGCTCCTGGACCTTGTGCGCCTGCCGCTGCACCTTCGGGTTCGTCCACACCTCCCGGGCGCGGTCGCGCAACTCCTCGTAGCGCCCTCGCCCCGCCCGGGCGCCGAGGACGTACCCCGCCCCGAATACCGCTGCCATGGTGATCTTGCTCATGAGATCGCTCCCGTCCTGTGGCTGCTCGCGGTCACCCATCCGGTGGCCCCGCGGTCTTGCCAGTTGATGCTTACTCTGTAAACTTACAAGCGAAGATCACGGTGGCGCAACCACCTCCCGGCGCCGTGCGCGACCGGGATCCCGCCACCCCCACAGCACCGAGAGGCCGACATCATGAGTGAGAAGATCTGGAGCATGGCCACGACCGCAGCCGCCATCGGTGGCGGCATCATGGCCAAGAAGGTCATCGAGAAGGCGTGGGCGGCCGTCACCGACGGCACCGTCCCGGACAACCCGGAGGACCCGGAGGTCAACTGGGCAGAGGCGATCGCCTTCGCCCTCGTCTCCGGCGCGGTCGTGCAGCTGGCCAGGGTCATGGTCAACCACCAGTCCACCCGCGCCTACACCAGGCGCACGGGGCGGTTGCCCGAGTCCGTCGCCTCCTGAGGTCTCCCCCCTTCGCTCGCCCCGCCCCCGACCCGGGGCAGGGCGTGGGCGACGTGGCCGGGACAATGGCCACACCAGCACCCGCCCGGGAAGGACCCCCGATGAACTCCCCTCCACCCGATCCGCCCCCGAGGACGCGCCGCCGCCTGGACCGGGAGCGCATCGTGCAGGCGGCGATCACCTCGATCGACACGCACGGGGTGCAGGGCCTGACGATGCGCCGCGTGGGTCAGGATCTCGGCGTGGAGGCGATGTCGCTGTACCGCTACGTCTCCGGTCGCGAGGACCTGCTCGAGGCCGTCGTCGAGCGGCTCATGGCCGGGATCACCGACCGGGCCGAGGCTGAGGGGTTCACGACCTGGCAGGGCTACCTGCAGAGCATGGCCCACGAGGTCCGCCGGGTCGCGCTCGCCCACCCGGCCGCCTTCCCGCTGGCGGCGTCCCGGCACCCTGCGGCACCGTGGCTGCGTCCCCCACTGCGCAGCATCGACGTGATCGAGCACTTCCTGTCCACGCTCAGCGCGCACGGCTTCGACGACACCAAGGCGGTGGACGCCTACAAGGTCTTCACGACCTTCCTCGTCGGCTCCCTGCTGCTGGAGGTCGCCGTCCACGGCCGCGACATCGTGCCGATGGACGAGACCCTCGACGAAGGGGGCGCGGACATCCCGGAGCGCGACGGGCTGGTCGACCTCAGGACCGCTCCCCACGTGCAGCGCATGCAGGAGCAGCTCAGCCAGGACACCAGCGAGCGGGAGTTCGAGATCGGCCTGGAGTCCCTCATCGACCGAATCGAGCGCTCGGTCTCCCAGTGATCAGCTGCGCTGGGTCGAGTCGGTCACCTCACCGACGAGCTCCTCGATGACGTCCTCGAGGAAGACGACCCCGAGGACGTCGCCCGCGTCACCCACGACCCGCGCGACGTGGGTCCCGGTGCGTTGCATGGTCGTCAGCACGTCCTCGACCTCGTCATCGGGCAGGACCGTGGCCATCCGGCGCAGTCGCTTGCGCGGCACCGGCTCGGAGCGCTGGTCCGCATCCGCGTAGAGCACGTCCTTGAGGTGCAGGTACCCGGCCAGGTCCCCTGCGGTGTCGGACAGCGGGTAGCGGGAGAACCCGTGCTTCGCGACGAGCCGCTCGATGCCGTCCGGGGTCGCCCCGTCCTCGACGGTGATCAGCTGGTCGAGGCGGACCGCCACGTCGCGGGCGTTCTTGTCGGAGAACTCCAACGCAGCGCCGATGAGTCCGTACCGATCCGCCTCGACGAGCCCCTCCTTGTGGGACTCGGTGACGATGTGCTGGACCTCCTCGGCCGTGAAGGCCGCTCCGACCTCGTCCTTCGGGTCGATGCCCATCGCCCGGACGAAGGCCTTGGACACCCAGTCCATCGCGAGGATGACCGGCTTGGTGACCTTCATGACCCACATCAGCGGCGGCACGAGGGCCATCGCCGAGCGCTCCGGCCCGGCGATGGCGAGGTTCTTCGGGATCATCTCCCCGACGACGACGTGCAGGTAGACGACGACGAGGATCGCGAGCACGAGTGAGGTGATGTCCGTGAAGGCGTCCGGCACACCGATCTGCTCCATGAGCGGGTGCAGTGCGTGGTGGAGTGCCGCCTCAGAGATCGCACCGAGCAGCACCGAGCAGACGGTGATGCCGAGCTGGCAGGTCGCGAGCAGGACACCGGTGTGCTGCATGGCGTCGACGGCGACCTGGGCTCGCTTGTTGCCCTCGTCGGCGAGCGGCTCGAGCTGGCTGCGTCTGGCGGCCATCGCGGCGAACTCGGCGCCGACGAAGAAGGCATTGGCCAGCAGGAGCACGAGGGTGACGAGGACGGTCGTCATGCCGACTCACCCCCTTCGTCCGGGGTCGGCTCCAGCTCGACGAAGCGCAGCCGATCGACCCGGTGGGCCTCCATGTCGGCGACCGTGACCTGCCATCCGTCGACGTCGACGGTGTCGCCGACCTCCGGCACGCGCCCCAGCTCGGCCATGACCCAGCCACCGACGGTCTCGTAGGCCGAGCCCTCGGGCACCGGGGCGCCGAGACGGTCGCGGACCTCGTCGGGGCGCCAGAGGCCCGGCACGGTCCACACCCCGTCGCCGAGGGAGCGCCCGGTGGTCTGGGCGAGGTCGTGCTCGTCGTGGACCTCACCGACGATCTCCTCGACGAGGTCCTCGAGCGTGACCAGGCCCGCGGTGCCTCCGTACTCGTCGACGACGACGCCCATCTGCAGGCCCGAGTCACGCAGCTGGATGAGCAGCGGGTCCAGGCGCAGGGTCTCGGGGACGACGACGGCATCGATCATCAGCGCGGAGACGGGGACCGACTCACGGCGCTCGTGCGGGACGGCGATGCCCTTCTTCACGTGGACGACGCCGTCGATGTCGTCCCAGTCATCGCCGGCGGTGACGGGGAAACGGGAGTGACCGGTGCGGCGCGCGAGCGAGACGAGGTCCTCGGCCGTGGCCCTGCGGTCGATGGCGCTGGCCCGGTTGCGCGGCGTCATCACGTCGGCGGCGGTCTGCTCACCGAAGCCCAGCGAACGCGCGACGAGCCGGCCGGTGCCGGAGTCGAGGGTGCCCGCCTCGACGGAGGTGCGCACGAGGGACGCGAGCTCGCTCGGGCTGCGCGCGGCCGACAGCTCCTCCTGCGGCTCGATCCCCATCCGGTGCAGGGCCCAGTTCGCGGAGCCGTTGAGCACGAAGATCGCGGGCTTGAAGATCGCGCCGACGACCTGCATCGGCAGGGCCACGACCTTCGCCGTGCCCAGGGGAGCGGACACGGCGAGGGTCTTGGGGACCATCTCGCCGAGGATCATCGAAAACCCTGTGGCGATGACGAGGGCGATGCCGCTCGCGGAGTTCGCGGCGGCCCTCTCGGGCAGCCCGGCCGACTCCAGCAGCGGGCTGATGAGCGCGCCGATGGCCGGGTTGGCGATGAAACCCAGCGCCAGTGTCGTGACGGTGATGCCGACCTGGCAGGCGGAGAGCAGGGTCGAGAGGCGACGAAGGGAGCCGAGCACGGGCTTCGCGGCGCTGTCGCCGGAGTCGACGGCACGTTGCACGGCCGGCCGGTCCAGGGCGACGAGAGAGAACTCGGCGGCGACGAAGAGGGCGGTGCCCAGGGTGAGGAGGAGGGCAAGGAGCAGGAGACCGACGGTCATGATGCCCCCATCGTACGGGCGCGGACCCACTGCTCGTACGGGCGCGGACCCACTGCGGGATGTCGCTCGCCCTCGTCGCGCCGGGGATGGTTGCATGGGCGTGACCACGCACCATGCAGACAGGGGATTCACATGAGTGTCGAGGGCGCACGCGTCGAAGTGCGCAACCTGACCAAGAAGTTCGGCGGCTTCACCGCCGTCGACGACCTGAGCTTCAGCGTCGAGCCCGGACGGATCACCGGCTTCCTCGGCCCGAACGGCGCCGGCAAGACGACGAGCCTGCGGATGCTGCTCGGGCTCATCAAGCAGAGCGGCGGGACGGCCACGATCGACGGCTCGACCTACCACGACCTCGCGCACCCCCAGCGGGTCGTCGGGTCGGCGCTCGAGGCGACGAACTTCCACCCCGGCCGCTCCGGTCGGGACCACCTGAGGGTCCTTGCCGCGACGGACGGTGTCCCGAACTCCCGGGTCGACGAGCTCCTCGAGCTCACCGGCATCCCGGCGGCCGCCCGCAAGCGTGCGGGTGGCTACAGCATGGGCATGCGCCAGCGTCTCGGCCTGGCGGCCGCCCTGCTCGGCGACCCGCGCCTGCTCGTCCTCGACGAGCCGGCCAACGGGCTCGACCCCGAGGGCATCCGGTGGCTGCGCGGCTTCCTGCGTCACCTCGCGAGCGAGGGGCGCACGGTGCTCATCTCGAGCCACCTGCTGCAGGAGGTCGAGCAGACCGTCGACGACGTCGTGATCATCTCCAACGGACGACTGGTGCGCGAGGGCACGGTCGGTGATCTGCGCGGCGCCTCGACCTCGCTCGTGCGCACGACGCAGACCGACACGCTCCTCGGAGCACTCCGGGTCGCGGACGTCCCGGCCTCCGCCCAGGACGACGGGGCGATCATCGCGGAGACCGAGGACCTGCGGCTCATCGGCGACGTCGCGATGCGCGCCGGTCTGCCGGTCCACGAGTTGCGTCCGCTCGCCGCGGACCTCGAGCAGCTCTTCTTCTCCCTCACCGAGGGCACCAACCGCAACCTCGGGGACGCCGGGGAAGCCGCAGGGGCACAGGCCGAACCGATGACTCCGGTCTCGGCCCCCGGCCAGGAAGGGGCGAACCAGTGATCGGCGCGATCAAGTCCGAGTTCCTCAAGTTCTCATCCACCCGCATGTGGTGGGGCATGGCGATCGCCATCTTCGTCGTCAGCGCGCTCTTCGCTGGGCTCTTCGGGTTCCTCACGACGATGGACCAGTCGGGGGCACCGCCGGAGCAGCAGTTCACCGGCGACGCCGAGCAGATCGCCAACTCGGTCTACACCGCCGGGCTGTCCATCGCCTACCTGCTGACCCTGACCGTCGGGGTGATGCAGATCGGCAGCGAGTACCGGCACAAGACGATCACCAGCACCTTCCTCGCGGTGCCCAAGCGCACCACCGTCATGGGCGCGAAGGTCATCTCCCTCCTGGCGATCGGTGCCTTCTACGGCGTGATCTCGCTCCTGGGGTCCGTGGGTGTCGGGGCGATCATCCTCGCCTCGCGCGGCGCGGAGGTCTTCCCCGGGGCCGGGGTCGCGCGCACCCTCGCCCTGAGCCTGCTCGTGCTCGGTCTGTGGGCGCTCATCGGTCTCGGTGCCGGGATCCTCATCCCCAACCAGGTCGCGGCCCTGCTCATCGCCGTCGGGGTCGCGTGGATCGTCGAACCACTCGCGGGCTTCGCGCTGAGCTTCTGGGACTGGGGCGCTGAGCACGTGGTGCAGTTCCTCCCGTCGGCCGCGACACAGTCGATGGTCAGCGGGATCAGCAACGGCAGCGGGGCCAACCAGCTCGAGTGGTGGGGTGGGGCGCTCACGCTCGCCGCCTATGCCGCGGTGCTGGCCGGGCTCGGCTCCTGGCTCACCGTGCGCAAGGACATCAGCTAGACCCGTCCGACCACCGCCGAGGGACCGCTCACCGCCGGGTGACGGTCCCTCGGCGCGTCCGGCGGACCGCCAGCCCGAGATGGCGTTGCTCACGTTAGGCTTGAGCCAGTAGGGGTCCGCGGTGACTTCGGGCCCCGTTCGCAACTGTGATGAAAGAGGCGTATCCGCCGTGCCTGACCCCCAGGATGGCTCCGTGTCCCTGAACGACTTCGGCCCGAACGAGTGGCTGGTCGACGAGCTGTACGAGCAGTTCATGCAGGACCGCAACAACGTCGACGAGGCGTGGTGGGAGTTCTTCGAGAGTTACGAGCCCGGCAAGGGCTCCAGCACCAACGGCACGGCGGCGAAGGGGGCGACCTCCTCCCCCGCCAAGGACGAGTCCTCCGCAGAGCCGACGAAGCCTGAGGCGAAGAAGGCCGAGCCGAAGAAGACCGAGCCCAAGGCAGAGGCGAAGAAGGCCGAGCCGAAGAAGGCCGAGCCGAAGAAGGCCGAGGCCAAGGCAGAGCCGAAGAAGGCCGAGCCCGAGACCGAGGTGAAGACTCCGCAGCAGCCCAAGGCCACGCCCGCCGACGACCAGGCCGCGAAGGACAAGGCAGCGGAGAAGACGGACGAGGAGACCCCCCTTCGCGGTGCTGCTGCTCGTGTCGTGACCAACATGGAGGCCTCGCTCGAGGTCCCGACGGCCACCTCCGTGCGCGCCGTCCCGGCGAAGCTGCTCATCGACAACCGCATCGTCATCAACAACCACCTCAAGCGCAGTCGCGGTGGCAAGGTCTCCTTCACCCACCTCATCGGCTACGCGCTGATCAAGGCGCTGCGCACGGTGCCGGACATGAACGTCAGCTACTCGACGAACGAGAAGGGCAAGCCCGTCCTCGTCACCCCGGGGCACGTGGGCCTCGGCATCGCCATCGACCTGCAGAAGGACGACGGCTCCCGCCAGCTCATGGTCCCGGCCGTCAAGCCGGCCGAGGCGATGGACTTCACCGGCTTCTGGAGGGCCTACGAGGAGGTCGTCAAGAAGGCGCGTGACGGCAAGCTGACCGTCGCCGACTTCCAGGGCACGACGATGTCGCTGACCAACCCCGGCGGGATCGGCACCGTCCACTCCATGCCCCGCCTCATGCCGGGCCAGGGGGCGATCATCGGCGTCGGCGCGCTGGAGTACCCGGCCGAGTGGCAGGGTGCGAGCACCGACACCCTCAACCGCAACGCCGTCTCCAAGATCGTCACCCTCACCTCGACGTACGACCACCGGATCATCCAGGGCGCACTCTCGGGTGAGTTCCTGCGGGTCGTCCACGAATTGCTCCAGGGCAAGGACAACTTCTACGACGAGATCTTCGAGAGCCTGCGCATCCCCTACGAGCCCATCCGCTGGGTGCAGGACATCTCCACGACGCACGACGACGACATCAACAAGGTCGCCCGGGTGCAGGAGCTCATCCACTCCTACCGGGTGCGCGGTCACCTCATGGCCGACATCGACCCGCTGGAGTACAAGCAGCGCCGCCACCCCGACCTCGACATCACCAGCCACGGCCTGACGCTGTGGGACCTCGACCGGCACTTCGCCACCGGCGGTTTCGGCGGCGAGCCCTTCCTCAAGCTGCGCAAGATCCTCGGCATCCTGCGGGACTCCTACTGCCGCACCACCGGCGTCGAGTACATGCACATCCAGGACCCGGGCCAGCGCCGCTGGATGCAGCAGCGGGTCGAGGTCGGCTACGCCAAGTCCACGAGCGAGGAGCAGCTGCGTGTGCTGCGCCGCCTCAACGCCGCCGAGGCCTTCGAGACCTTCCTCCAGACGAAGTTCGTCGGGCAGAAGCGGTTCTCCCTCGAGGGGGGCGAGTCGGTCATCGCCGTGCTCGACCGCATCCTCGCCCGCGCCGCCGGCGAGGGCATGGAGGAGGTCTGCATCGGCATGCCCCACCGCGGGCGCCTCAACGTGCTGGCCAACATCGCCGGCAAGTCCTACGGCCAGATCTTCCGTGAGTTCGAGGGCAAGCTCGACCCGAAGTCCGTCCAGGGCTCCGGTGACGTGAAGTACCACCTCGGCACCGAGGGTGAGTTCACCGGTGAGGACGGCGCGAAGACCAAGGTCTACCTCGCCGCCAACCCGAGCCACCTCGAAGCGGTCAACCCGGTGCTCGAGGGCATCGTTCGTGCCAAGCAGGACCGGCTCAACCACGGCGGCGAGGACTTCCCCGTCCTGCCGATCCTCATGCACGGTGACGCGGCCTTCGCCGGTCAGGGCGTCGTCGCGGAGACCCTGCAGCAGAGCCAGCTGCGCGGGTACCGCACCGGCGGCACCATCCACGTCGTCGTCAACAACCAGGTCGGCTTCACGACCTCCCCCGTCGCCGGCCGCTCCTCGGTCTACTCGACCGATGTGGCCCGGATGATCCAGGCGCCGGTCTTCCACGTCAACGGCGACGACCCCGAGGCCTGCGTGCGCGCCGCGGAGCTCGCCTTCGAGTTCCGCCAGGAGTTCCACAAGGACGTCGTCATCGACGTCGTGTGCTACCGCCGTCGCGGTCACAACGAGGGTGACGACCCCTCGATGACCCAGCCGCTGATGTACAAGCTCATCGAGTCCAAGCGCTCGGTCCGCAAGCTCTACACGGAGAGCCTCATCGGTCGCAACGACATCACCCCCGAGGAGGCCGACGAGGCGCTGCGCGACTACCAGGCGCAGCTCGAGCGGGTCTTCGCCGAGACGAAGGAAGCGCTGAAGGACTCCGCGGACTCCCCCTCCGACAAGCCCGGGACCACCGACGCCCCGGACAACGCGGGCCTGGAGCGTCCGTCGTCGCAGACGACCGACGAGACCAAGCGCTCCGCGACGGAGACCGGGATCCCGGCGACCGACCTCAAGCACATCGGGGACATCTTCGCCTCGCCGCCGGAGGACTTCACGACCCACCCGAAGCTGCAGCAGGCGATGACGAAGCGCGCGGCCTCGGTCAACGAGGGCGGCATCGACTGGGCCACGGGCGAGATGCTCGCCTTCGGCTCCCTCCTCATGGACGGCACGCCGGTGCGCCTGACCGGGCAGGACTCGCGTCGCGGCACCTTCGTGCAGCGCCACGCGGTGCTCATCGACAAGAACACCGCCGAGGAGTGGACGCCGCTGAACTACCTCGGTGGCGACCAGGCCCGCTTCTGGGTCTACGACTCGCTGCTGTCGGAGTTCGCCGCGGTGGGCTTCGAGTACGGCTACTCGGTCGAGCGCCCCGACGCGCTCGTGCTGTGGGAGGCGCAGTTCGGTGACTTCGTCAACGGTGCCGCGACGATCATCGACGAGTTCATCTCCTCCTCCGAGCAGAAGTGGGGCCAGAACTCCTCGGTCGTCCTCCTGCTGCCGCACGGCTACGAGGGACAGGGACCGGACCACTCCTCCGCCCGCATCGAGCGCTTCCTGACGATGTGCGCGGAGAACAACATGACGGTCGCCTTCCCGTCGACGCCGGCGAGCTACTTCCACCTGCTGCGTCGTCAGGCCTACAGCCGGCCGCGTCGTCCGCTGATCGTCTTCACGCCGAAGTCGATGCTTCGCCTCAAGGCCGCCACGAGCAACCCGGAGGACTTCACCGAGGGCGGCTTCCGCGCGGTGCTCCCGGACCCGGCGGAGCCGAGCGGAGACCAGGTCACCCGGGTGATCCTCGCGGCCGGCAAGGTCGTCCACGACCTCGACGCCGAGCGCGCGAAGCGTGGCGACGAGGAGACGGCGATCCTGCGCCTGGAGCGCTTCTACCCCCTCCCGGGCGAGGAGCTGACCCGGGAGCTGGCGAAGTACCCCGACGCGGAGCTCGTCCTCGTCCAGGAGGAGCCGGCGAACATGGGTGCGTGGCCCTACCTCGGGCTCAACCTCCCGGCCGACCTCGCCGAGCACGGTGACACGCGTTCGCTGAGCGTCATCGCCCGTCCGGCCAGCGCATCCCCGGCGGCCGGCACGGCGAAGAAGCACGCAGCCGAGCAGGCGGAGCTCATCCGAGCAGCCTTCGATCGCTGATGTACTTCACCGACCGCGGCATCGAGGAGCTCGCAGGTCGGCGTGGTGAGGAGCTGGTCACTCTCGAGTGGGTGAGTGACCAGCTCCGCATCTTCGTCGACCTCCATCCCGAGTTCGAGACGTCGATCGATCGACTCGCGTCCTACCTGGCCCGCCTGGACGACGACGAGCTCGACGACGAGTAACGTCGGGCCGTACCCCGACCGCACGAACCACCACCAGGAGCACCCCCGACGTGAGCGGCACCCCGATGACGGACGCAGCCGGCAACGAGTTCACCCCCAGCGCGACCTTCTCCACGGATGACGGACGAAGGGATCTCTCGCTGGTCTTCATCGGTGACTCCTTCGTGGCCGGTATCGGTGACGAGAAGGCGCTCGGCTGGACCGGTCGTGTCCTCGCCCGCACCGATCTCGGCGACGCCGTGCTGGCCCACTACAACCTCGGTCTGCGCGGGGAGACCTCCGGCGGGGTGGCCGAACGATGGCAGACCGAGGGGGTGCGCCGCTTCCACGACGCCGCCGAGCGCCGGCTGGTCCTCCAGATCGGGCACGGGGACGTCGCCGCGGGCACGTCGATCGCCCGCCACCGCCTCAACCTGGCCAATGTCCTCGACGAGGCCTCGAGCCAGGGAGTGGCGACCTTCGTCGTCGGTCCCCCGCCCACCGCCGACCCGGCGACCAACGACGCCCTGCGTCAGCTCGTCGACGCCCAGCGCGACGTCTGCGACCGGCGCGGGGTGACCTTCGTCGACACCTTCACCCCGCTCGTCGGCCACGACCAGTGGGAATCCGACCTCGCCTCCTCCGCCGACGGCGTCCACCCTGGCCAGGCGGGCTACGGCCTCATCGCGTGGCTGGTGCTCCACCACGGCTGGAACGAGTGGCTGAGCTGATCCCCCTTCGCCGGCCGGCCCCCCCTTCGCCGGTCGATGTAAAAGTGAGCGCTCGGGCGCTCGGATGCACATCGAGCCGGGCGGCGAACTCGGTGTTACGGTTCCGCGCATGAGTGTGCACGAAGTGACCCAGACCACGCCGCCCTCCACCTGGCGCAGCAAGTGGGCGGCGCTGGGCCCCGGCCTGCTGGCCGCCTCGGCCGCGATCGGGGCCTCGCACCTGATCTCCTCCACGCAGGCCGGTGCCCTCTTCGGCTGGCAGCTCGTCGGCCTGGTCATCCTGGCGAACGTCCTGAAGTACCCCTTCTTCCGCTTCGGTCCGCAGTACACCGCCGAGACCGGCCGCAGCCTCGTGGAGGGCTACGCCCGCCGGGGCAAGGTCTACCTGTGGGTCTTCTTCGTGCTCGCGGCGCTGTCCTCGGTGGTCTCGACCGCGGGCGTCGCGCTGCTGTGCACGGTGATCCTGGCCAACCTGCTCCCGGCGTCGTGGGCCGTGGGTATCCCGCTGCTGGCAACGGCACTGATCGTCATCACCTGGATCCTGCTCGTCGGTGGCCACTACGTCGCTCTCGACGGCGTCACCAAGGTCATCGTCACGCTGCTCGCCGTCTCCACGGTCATCGCCGTGGTCATGGCCGCGAGCCAGGGGGCGGTGCGCCAGCCGGGCTTCGAGGACCCCTCGCCGTGGACGCTGGCGAGCCTGCCCTTCCTCGTCGCCCTCATCGGCTGGATGCCGGCGCCGATCGAGATCAGTGCGCTCAACTCGATGTGGGTCCGGGCGAAGGGGGAGGACCGCACCGTCTCGACGAAGGACGTGCTCTTCGACTTCAACGCGGGCTACTTCACCTCGATGGTGCTGGCGGTCTTCTTCATCACCCTTGGCATGCTCGTGCAGTACGGCAGCGGCACCGAGTTGCAGATGGCCGGCGGCGCCTACATCCCGCAGCTGATGTCGATGTACGGCAGCGCCATCGGCCAGTGGGCGGTGCCGCTCATGGGGACCATCGCCTTCCTCGCGATGTTCGGCACCGTCATCTCGGTGGTTGACGGGTACGCCCGCGCCTGCGCCGAGTCGCTGCGACTGATCCGCGGCGCGCCCGAGATGAGCCGCCGGCACAAGGACGTGTGGATCACCGGCATCGCCGCGATCGGCCTGGGCATCGTCGTGTGGATGAGTGCCGAGCTGAGCACGATGCTGCGCTTCGCGATGATCAGCGCCTTCCTCACGGCGCCGGTCTTCGCCTGGCTGAACTTCTCCATCATCCGCAGCGAGCGCCCGCTCTCCCCCGCCATCCGGGTGCTCTCCTACCTCGGGCTCGCCTTCCTCACCGGCTTCGGTCTGCTCTTCATCGTCTCGGAGCTGGGCCTGCTCTGAGGGTGGCCGACCTCCTCTTCGCCTCGTCCTCCCTTCGCCTCGCCCCCCTTCGCCTCGCCCCCCTTCGCCTCGTTCGATGTACGAGGGTGAGCCTCAACGCTCGCGCGGACATCGACCGCAGGCCCGAAGGGAGCCCCGCTCCCCGAGTCGATGTCCCGGGGTGCGCCCGGGGGCTCGGGTTTACCTCGACGCAGCGGCTGCCGGGGCGGGGGCAGTGACGAGCGGAGCCGGTCGAGCACACCCGAAGGCCGCCCCGGCGCGCGTGCGCGCGAGCAGCAGGCCGATGACCCACGGCAGCACGACCGCGATCGCCGCCACGACCAGCGGCGGGTCGTCCCGGCCCAGCCACACGATGAGCGCGTGGAGCAGGACGACCGCGAAGCCCGTCTGGGCGAGCGCACCGAGCCGGTGGGCCCAGACACCACCGATGTGGATCGGCGCCATGACGAGGCCGGCACTGATGAGCACCGCCGCCACGAGGCCGGCCACCGGTGTCCCGTAGTCGATGAACTTCAGATCCAGGTCGCGGACCCAGGGCAACGCGGCCAGGGCGACACCCGCCAGCAGGGCGCCGGCCGCCCATCCGCCGTGCGACCCGACCCTGCGCAGCAGCCTCCCGGCGTGGACGAAGACCATGCACCCGATCCCCTGGGCGATGGCGAAGGGGGACTCGATCGCGATGTCGGGGAAGACCTGGACGAGGACGCAGGCCAGGACACCGACGGCGACCTGCGCCCACAGCGGGAGGCCGGTCGCCTCCAGCGCGCGGATGAGGACCACGGCGACGAAGAGCGCGGTGATGAACCAGAAGGCGGAGTACGGCTCGACCGCGTGGGCGCCTCCGGGCAGCTGTTCCTCGACCTTCTCCGTCTGGTCCCGGCCATGGGCGGCGAGCACGGCCCCGTAGACCACCGACACGACGACGAACCACGTCGCGTAGGGCAGGAGCAGGCTCTTGGCCCGGACGCGGATCTCCGACCGCACGCTGCGCCCGGTGCGCCAGAGCCACCCGGAGAGGATGAAGAAGATCGGCACGTGCCAGGGATAGACCAGCGCGGGGATCGGCGCGAGGGCCTCGATGTGCCCCAGCACGATGGCGATGGTCCCCACGACCCGGAGCAGATCGAGGTAGCCGTTACGCACCCGCGCAATGATGGTCGAGCTCTCGGCGCCTCCGCAAACGCTGCCCACGGCGCGGGGCGATGTACCCACGAGCGCCTCGACCCACCGTCATACATCGACCTGAGGGTTCAGGCCGAGCGCAGCCGACGACGGGAGAGGTTCGCCTGCGCCCATTCGGAGCGAAGGGCGCCCGCCAGCTGGTCCATGAAGGCCTCCTCGCTGAGCCGGAGCCCGATGACGTTGATCCGCAGGACCCGGTCGCCGTCGATGACGACGGCGTTGTCGCGCAGGTTGTCATCCACGGCGTTCAGCCCCCACCGGTGACCAGCGCCATCGATCTCGACGACCAACCCGTACTCCTCGAAGTAGACATCGAGATAGGCCCGCCCCCCGGGCAGGACCCGCAGCACCTGTCGGGTCGGCTCAGGCATCCCCCTTCGTCGGCAGGCCTGCGCGAACTCCAGCTCCCCCAAGGCCTGCGCCCCGTCCGCGATGTCGAGGGCGATGCCCCGGATGAAGGCGCGCCGCGTGCGGCCCCGCACCCGACGTCGAGCCGCGAGGAGCTGCGCCCCGGTGGCCAGGCGCTGCTGCACCGTCATCGCCATGATCGTCGCCGCCTGCCGATCGCTGACGGCCCAGTGCGCGGCCCGGATCGCCGCCACCGCCGGCGTGGTGCGCGGGAGTCCGACCCCGGCGACCTCCCCTTCGACGCGGCGGATCACCTTGTGCACCGCGACTCCCGAGATCGGCCCGACGTTGTGGTTGTGGAGCGCCGAGATGTGTACGCGGTCCTCGGTCCACCCCGTGAGCCCGGCCACCTGCAGCGCCGAGACCCCGTCGACGAGCGCGATGCCCTCCCCGGCCTCCCACACGGCCCGCCAGCGTTGCGCGAGGTCGTCGAGAGGAGCATCCCGGGTGCTGAAGGTCTGCCGGCCCACCCGCCTCCACCGGCCGGCCGCGACCTGGGCGGCCGCCTGGAACCGGGTGACGCCCAGCTGCCGCAGCCGTCGGTGGTCGAGCACGTGGCCGGTCTCCGCGGACACCTCCTGCACCCGACGGTGGCGCTCGATCGGGGACTCCCGTGGCGGCGATGACATGCCTGCACACTCGCGGTTCCCTTCGCTGCGCAGTGGGGTCGGGGCAACCCTGTGGACGAAGGGCGGGTGGCAGCGGCGCCTGTGCACAGCGAGTGGATGTCCAGGGGTGCGTCAGGACTCTCGGGGATACATCGACCCGCGAGGGGGCGGGGCGGGGCGGGGCGGGGGCGGGGCGCGAGGGCGAAGGGGGGTTACAGCACCCGCTCGGTGCGGGCGTAGGTCGCCTCGACGGCGTCCTTCTGCGGGCGCCACCAGTCCTCGTGGGTGCGGTACCAGTCGATCGTCGCGCGCAGGCCCTCGCGGAAGTCCCGGTACTGCGGTGCCCAGCCGAGCTCGGTGCGCAGCCGGGTGGCGTCGATGGCGTAGCGCCGGTCGTGACCCGGCCGGTCGGTGACGTGGTCGTAGTCGTCGCGCGGACGGCCCATGAGCGCGAGCACCTCCTCGACCACCCGGCGGTTGTCGACCTCACCGTCGGCGCCGATGAGGTAGGTCTCCCCCGCGACCCCCCGCTCGATGATCGTCCAGACCGCGCTGTTGTGGTCGTCGACGTGGATCCAGTCGCGCACGTTGAGCCCGTCGCCGTAGAGCCGCGGGCGCACCCCGTCGATGACATTGGTCACCTGGCGCGGGATGAACTTCTCGACGTGCTGGCGGGGGCCGTAGTTGTTGGAGCAGTTGGAGATCGTCGCCTCGATGCCGAAGGAGCGCACCCAGGCGCGCACGAGGAGGTCACTCGCCCCCTTCGTCGAGGAGTAGGGGCTGGACGGGTTGTACGCCGTCGCCTCGCTGAACCGCTCCGGGGAGTCGAGCGGGAGGTCGCCGTAGACCTCGTCGGTCGAGATGTGGTGGTAGCGCACGCCGTGGCGCCGCACCGCCTCGAGCAGCTCGTAGGTCCCCACGACATTGGTCTGCACGAAGGGCGAGGGGTCCACGAGCGAGTTGTCGTTGTGCGACTCGGCAGCGAAGTGCACCACCACGTCGGCGGCCCCCACCAGCGAGTCCACCAGCGGCGCGTCCGCGACGCTCCCGTGGACGAAGCGCACATCGTCGAGCACCCCCTCGAGCGAGACCGTGCTCCCGGCATAGGTCAGCGCGTCGAGGACCGTCACCTCCGCGTCCGACCGTGTCGCCAGCGTCTGGTGGACGAAGTTGCTCCCGATGAACCCGGCTCCCCCGGTCACGAGTACCCGCATGTCAGGCCATCCTCTCGAGGTGGGCGCGCAGCGCGTCGAGCTGGTCGGCCGGCTCGTACCCGGTCTGCGCGAGCTTCGCCAGGGAGAGCGTCGAGTGCCTCGGCCGGGCGCTGACGACCCGGCCCGCCGAGTACTGCTCGGTCGAGACCCCTGTGACGTCGCCGGGGTCGCGTCCGCAGGCGGCAAAGACCTCGCGCGCGATCTGCGCCCAGCTCAGCGGCTCGCCGGACTGGGTGACGTCGTAGGTGCCGAAGGGAGCCTGCCCCGCCAGCAGGTGCACGGTCGCCGCCGCGATCTCGGCGGCGAAGGACAGCCGCCCGACCTGGTCGTCGACGACCGAGGGCGAGACCCCTTCGCGGGCCAGGCGGGCCATCGTCGCGACGAAGTTGGCGCCGTCGCCGACGACCCACGAGGTGCGCAGGAGGTAGTGGCGCGGGGCGACGGAGACGGCGAGGTCACCGGCCCCCTTCGTCGTGCCGTAGGTCCCGAGCGGCGCGAAGGCCTCGTCCTCGTCGTGCACCTCGACGCTCCCGTCGAAGACGTAGTCCGAGGAGTAGTGCACGAGGGTGAAGCGCTCGGCCACCGCTCGCCGGGCCAGGTGCGCCGGCAGGTGGGCGTTGAGGCGCCAGGCGAGGCGGCCCCCGTCGTCGCTCTCGGCGTGGTCGACGGCGGTCATCGCCGCGGCGTTGATGATGACGTCGTGCGCGCTGAAGTCGTAGGCCGCCACGGACCGCGGGTCCGCGAGGTCGAGCTCGTCGCGGCCCGGCGCCACCGCGTGGGGCAGGAGCCGCAGGAGGGCACGCCCGATCTGACCGGCGCCCCCGAGGACGAGCACGGGACGGGGCGCGAAGGGGGTGACCTCCTCCAGTCGCGGGTTGCGGCGGTCCTTGTCGCTGATCTGCGCTCCAGCCGACCCGCTCTGCGCCAGGGGGATCGGCCAGTCGATCGCGGTGCTGGGGTCGTCGAGGGCGAGCGCGGGATAGGTCAGGTCGGGCCGCCAGTGCTCGTTGACGAGGTAGGAGTAGACGGTGTCGTCGGCGAGCGCCTGGTAGGAGTTGCCCACTCCCCGGGGGACGAAGACCGCGACGCTCTCGTCGACCTCGAGGGTGAACGTCCTCCCGAAGCCCGCGCCCTCCCGCAGATCGACCCACGCACCGAAGACGGACCCGTGGACGACGGTGACGAGCTTGTCCCACGGCTCGGCGTGGATGCCCCGGGTGGCGCCGCGTGTCGCGTTGTGGGAGACGTTGTGCTGGATGGGGCCGAAGTCCGGCAGACCGAGCGCGGTCATCGTCTCGCGCTGCCAGGCCTCCGTGAACCAGCCGCGCTCGTCACGGTGGACGGGCTTGCGGACGACGAGGAGCCCCGGGACCGGGGTGCGCTCGATGGTCGGTGCCATGGTCAGAGGCTAACGCGGTGGCCTGCCGGCGCTCCTCTCACCGTGGGGCGAGTGCCTCGCTCACCGTCTGGGCCCAGAGCTGAGAGCCGGCCCAGGAGGGGTTGAGGTTGTCCAGCCGCAGGTCCTCGGGCAGCAGCTCCGACTCCTCGAAGGCCTGCGCGATGTCGATGGTCGGCAGTCCCTTGTCCTTCGCCCACTCGGCGATCGCCTCGCGGGTCGGCGCATTGGCGTCCTCGGCCTGCGGGTTCTGCAGGATGACGACGATCGGCGCCTTGGGTGCGCGCTCGGCGATGTCGGCGCGCAGCTCCTCCAGGGCCTGCGTGGCCTCCTCCGGGGAGTCCTGGAAGTGCCCGTAGTTGAGCATCACGAGGTCAGGGTCCTCCGGCGGCCAGATCTCGTCCCAGTGCTCCGCGGGGTAGTCCGCGGTGGCCTCGAACATCGCGCCCGACCACACGCGCGTCTCCTCGAAGTCCACGTCGTAGCCCGACTCGGACTCGGTCTGCCAGGAGGCGACGGGGAGCTCCTCGGACTGGGCCCACTGGTGGACCCACTCGTCCGTGGCGTTGCCCGTCGAGTCCCCGAGCACGAGCGTGTGGGAGTCGTCCCGGGCGAAGGCCGTGCGGGCGTCGCCGAGGGTCCACTCCCCCTTCGCCTGCGTCGGGGAGCTGCTGGACGGGCTGGGCGAGGCCGACCTCGAGGCCGAGGCTCCGCCCCCTTCGGCAGCCGCACGGAAGTCGACGAAGACGAGCGTCCACAGCGCGCCCACGACCAACAACAGGGCGAGGACCGCCGCGACGGCGATCGCGGATGAGTTCCGAGCTCCGGTGCGCGCCATGGCCGCAGCGTACTGCCACGCACTACGCTGCGGGCATGCGCGGGATCATCCTCGCCGGGGGGACAGGGTCCCGGCTCCACCCGATCACCCTGGGGATCTCCAAGCAGCTCGTGCCCGTCTACGACAAGCCGATGATCTACTACCCGCTGAGCACGCTGCTGCTGGCGGGCCTCCGCGACATCCTCGTCATCACGACCCCGCACGAGGCGCCGCAGTTCGAGCAGCTCCTCGGGGACGGTAGCCGATACGGGGTGTCCATCTCCTATGCGCAGCAGCCGAGCCCGGACGGGCTGGCCCAGGCCCTCCTCATCGGCGAGGAGCATCTCGACGGCGGTCCGGCGGCCCTCGTGCTCGGCGACAACATCTTCTACGGGCCGGGTCTGGGCACCCAACTGCGTCGCTTCCACGACATCGAGGGGGCCGCGATCTTCGGCTACCAGGTCAGGGACCCGAGCGCGTACGGCGTCGTGGACTTCGACGAGCTCGGTCGGGCGACCTCCCTGGAGGAGAAGCCGGTCGCCCCGAGGAGCCGGTACGCCGTCCCGGGTCTGTACTTCTACGACAACACCGTCGTGGAGCGGGCCCGGGCGTTACGCCCCTCCGCGCGAGGCGAGCTGGAGATCACCGACCTCAACCGCACCTACCTGGACGAAGGCCGGTTGCACGTCGACCTCCTGACGCGCGGCACCGCGTGGCTGGACACCGGCACCTTCGACTCGCTCAACGACGCGGGCGACTACGTGCGCACGCTCGAGAGCCGGCAGGGCCTGAAGATCGGCTGCCCCGAGGAGGTCGCCTGGCGGATGGGTTTCGTCGACGACGACGGCCTGCGCCGGATCGCCGAGCCCTTGGTCAAGAGCGGCTACGGCCGCTACCTCCTCGACCTGCTCAGCTGAACTGCGCCTCGAAGGCCACGATCCGCTCGACAGCCGCGTCGACCTCTTCGGCCATCGCGTCGAAGGCCTTCTGCGGCCGCCGGAAGGGGTCGGCGATGTCGTCCACGCCGTCCTCGACCCGGCTCAGCCCACGCTCTCGCGCCAGGTGCGACGGGAGCGCCCCCCACCGGTCCTCGGGGGTGGTCAGCCCGGCCAGGCGCTGGGTCCACGGCTCGCGGGCGTCGGCGGAGTCGAGCAGCCGGGCGAACTCCTTGAGGGTGAAGGCGCGCTTGAGGTGCCGCGGCGAGTAGGAGAGCACGATCTTGCGGTGGGCGACCTCGAGCGGGAGGACGACGTCGATGTCGGCCAGCATCTGCTCGGAGATCTGCCGAGCGGCGAAGCCGTCGGAGTCGATGCCGTGCCAGTCGAGGATCCCGGCGCTTCCCGGGTCGACCGGGTTGCCCACCATGGCGTGGGTCCCGGCGCTGGTCACCACGAAGGCCCCCGGCCGCACGGCATCGAGGGCGTGCTGCAGCGCGAGGTGCGCGTACGGAGACCGGCAGATGTTGCCGGTGCAGACGGTCAGGATGCGGACGCTCATGGGCCCATCCTGCCCCACGACGTGGTTGCGCCTCAGCGGACCTTGCTGCGTTTGGAGTGGCGTCTCTTGACGTCACGGCGGCTCATCACGGCCGGGCTGGCCTCGGCCTCGTACACGTAGTCGTCGGTGTACGTCTTCGCGTAGCCGTACTCCACGTCGCCGTAGCGGATCCGGTCGACGCGGCTGGTGGAGGCCTGGTTGAGGATGGCCCCGAGGACCTTGCCCTCCACCGCGCGGAGGGAGACCGCTGCGCGCTCGAGTGCCTCCTTGTGCGTCTTGCCGGCGGCCACGACGAGGACCGCGCCATCAGCACTCCGGGTGAGCAGCGTGGCGTCGGTCACCGGCAGCAGCGGCGGCGCGTCGAGCACGACGAAGTGCTTCTCGGACAGCTCGGCGATGAGCACCTCCATCCGGTGGGACCCAAGGAGCTCGGAGGGGTTGGGCGGGGTGGACCCCGCCGTGAGGATCTGCAGGCCGGGGACGTCCGTGGTCTGCATCGCGTCGGCCAGGGGCAGCGTCCCGGCGAGCACCTCGGTGAGCCCGACGCTGCCATCGAGGTCGAAGGCACGGGCGACCGCGGACCGGCGCAGGTCCGCGTCGATGAGCACGACCTGCTCGCCGGACTCGGCCAGGACGGTGGCCAGGCTCGAGGCGACCGTCGACTTGCCCTCGCCCTGGTTGGCGCTGGTCACGACGATCGACCGCGGCTGGTGGTCGACGTCGACGAAGCGCAGGTTCGTGCGCAGCTTCCGCAGCGCCTCGCGCTCGTGGAAGGCCTTGGGTCGGCGCGCCTCGCCGCGCTCGGAGCCAAGGTCCTTGCTCACGGGCAGCACCCCGAGCACGCCGGTCCCCGCGGCCTCCTCGATGTCATCGACGTGCCGCACCTTGGTGTCGTTGTAGTGACGCACCGCGGCCACTGCGTAGCCGACGAGGAGGCCGATGATCAGGCCGAGCGGCAGGATCCGCAGCGGGTCCGGAGACGTGGGCGAGGTGGGCAGGATCGCGGACTCGTTCGGCTTGATGAGCACCTGCGCCTGCGACTTCACGGTGCGCGTCTCACCGTCGGCACCGACGGTCTCCCGGGTCGGTCCGGACTCCTCGATCCGCTTCGCCTCTGCGGCCGCCGCGACGACGACGGCGTCCGCGATGTCACGCGCCTCCTTCGGCTCACCGGCGACGGCGGAGACCTCGATCGTCACCCCGTCGGGAGGCAGTGTCGCGGTGATCCTGCTCGCCAGCGCCTGGGGTGTGCTGTCCAGTCCCAGGTCGTCGATGACCGCCTCGGTCACGTTGCGGTTGGTGAAGAGCGTGACGTAGGCCGCTGCCTTCTGCTGGGCCAGCGTCTGCGACGAGTACGACTCCCCGATGCTCTGTCCTCCACCCGCCGTGACGTAGCCACCGGCTGTCGCGGTGTACTCCTTGTCCTGCAGGAGCATCCAGCCGTAGGCGAGGACGAGGCCCGCCACGGTGAAGGCCACGATGGTCACCATCTGGCGGCGGGTCAGCTTCCAGAGATCTTGCAGGGTCACGCGGTCTCCTCGCACTGAGTACCCGTCGTTGGTCCACGACGACCGGCGCCTCCCCGACGCCGCAGGTCAGTGTAGTGCGCCGGTCCAGCCCCCGGAGAGGGCGAAGGGGGCCGGCAGACGCTCGCGGCGCGTGCGTCCGCGCTCGATGGGGGAGATCGTGCCGGGAGCCGCGCGCTGTGGGAGACTCGCACCTGTTTGCGACACTCAATGAGGAAGGCCCCGAGCGCGTGGAGCTGCAGGACTATCTGAAGATCCTCAGGAAGCGATGGCTGACCATCGTCATCACCACCCTCGTGGCCATGGGGCTCGCGGCGGCAGTGACCGCGCTGCAGACGAAGCAGTACACCTCGAGCACCCAGTTCTTCGTCTCCGTCTCGGGGGCGGACACCGCGGCGCTGCAGCAGGGCAGCACCTTCACGCAGCAGCGAGTGAAGTCCTACGCCTCACTGCTCACGACGCCCCGGGCGCTCGACCCCGTCGCCAAGGAGCTCGGGGACGGCTCGGATGTGAGCGACCTCGCCGACAAGATCACCGTCACCACACCCCCGGAGACCGTCCTCCTCGAGGTCGAGGTCACCGACACCGACCCCGAGCACGCCCAGGAGATCGCCACCGCCATCGGCGAAGCCTTCCCCGAGACCGTCTCGGACATCGAGCGCCCGGCAGGTGACGGCAAGGCCTCCCCGATCAAGGTGTCGATGGTCAAGCAGGCCACGACGAGCGACACCCCGGTGAGCCCGCAGCCACTGCGCAACCTCGGCCTCGGCCTCGCGCTCGGCCTGCTGCTCGGTCTCGGGCTCGCGATGGTCCGCCACCTGCTCGACACGACGGTGCGCACCGACGACGACGTCGAGGAGATCACCGACGAGCCGATCATCGGCGCGGTGCACTTCGACCCGCGGGCCGGCAAGGAGCCGCTCATCGTCGAGTCGGACCCCTCCTCCCCCCGGTCGGAGGCCTTCCGCGCCGTGCGGACCAACCTCATGTTCGTCGATGCGGCCAACCACCCGCGCACGATCCTGCTCACCTCATCCATCCCCGGCGAGGGCAAGTCGACGACGATCGCCAACCTCGCGCTCACCCTGGCCAAGTCGGGCTCGAGCGTCTGCCTCGTCGAGGGCGACCTGCGCCGGCCCCGACTCCTCGAGTACCTCGGCCTCGAGGGTGCCGCCGGCCTGACCGACGTCCTCATCGACCGGGCAGGACTCGATGACGTCCTCCAGCCCTACGGCGTTGACAAGCTCGAGGTCGTGGGTGCCGGGGCGATCCCACCGAACCCGAGCGAGCTGCTCGCCTCCGACTCCATGAGCCGGGTGCTGACCCAGCTGTCGGCCCGCTTCGACTACGTCCTCATCGACACCCCGCCGGTCCTGCCGGTCACCGACGCGGTCGTGCTCAGCACGAAGGTCGACGGCGTCATCGTGCTCGTCGGGACGACGATCGTGCGCAAGGAGCAGCTCGAGGCGACGCTGGAGTCCCTCGGCGCGGTCGACAACACGATGCTGGGCCTCGTGCTCAACCGGGTGGGCCACAAGTCCTCGGGTGGGTACGGCGCGGGGTACTACGGCTACTACGACGCCGAGACCCACCCCACCTCCCGCAACGCACGCAAGCAGCAGAAGTCACGACGCCTGCTGTCGGCGAGCGGTTCCCCGTGAGGGCACTGCTCTCCCCCAGCGCCCGCAACCGCTGGTTGTGGGCACTCATCGACCTGGTGGTGCTCTTCGGGGCCTTCGTCCTCGCCGCCTGGTTGCGCTATGACTTCGATCCTGCGGCGACCTTCACCATGCCCGTGGCACGGCTCATCGGGGTCGCTGCCGCCGGTCACGTCCTCGTCGGTGGGCTCGTCGGCCCCTACGCCGTCGGCCACCTGCGCGGCTCCTACGAGGAGATCATCGACCTGACGAAAACGGTCGCGCTGTGGACGGTGCCCCTGCAGCTGATCAGCCTCCTGGGCCCGTGGAGTCTCGGCCCTCGCTCCCTTCCGCTCACAGCGGGCAGCCTCGCGCTGCTCGGGATGTTCGGCGCCCGATTCGTCATCCGCGCGACACGCTCCCGCATCGATCCGCGCTCGGGTGCCGATGCCCGGGTCCTCGTCTTCGGCGCGGGCGAAGGAGGACGCCAGCTGGTGCGGTCCCTGGTACGGGACCAGACCGGACAGATGGCGCCGGTCGGTCTGCTCGATGACGACCGCAGCAAGAAGCGCATGCGCATCGACGGCGTGCGAGTGCTCGGGACCGCCGCGGACCTGACGCGGGTGGCGGAGTGGACCGAGGCGACGACGCTGGCGATCGCGGTCCCCAGCGCGAACCCGGACCTCGTCCGCTCGCTGCAGTCGGACGCGCGAGCCGCAGGGCTCGAGACCAAGATCCTCCCCCCGGCCGAGGAGCTCCTCGGTGGCATCGGCGGCAGCGATCTGCGCAGCCTCGACCTCGCCGACTTCCTCGGACGGCGTCCCATCGAGCTCGATGCCGCGGCGATCGCGGACACGATCTCCGGGCGCACCGTCCTCGTGACCGGCGCCGGTGGCTCGATCGGCTCGGAGCTGTGCCGTCAGATCAGCAAGTTCGGCCCGAAGAAGCTCGTGATGCTCGACCGGGACGAGTCGGCGCTACACTCCGTCCAGCTCTCCGTCACGGGGCAGGGTCTCTTCGAGGGCGATGACGTCGTCCTGGGCAACATCCGCGACGCCGACCGGATGATCGAGGTCTTTCGGATCCACCACCCCGACGTCGTCTTCCACGCGGCGGCCCTGAAGCACCTTCCCCTGTTGGAGATGTACCCCGAGGAGGCGTGGAAGACCAACGTCCTCGGCACGCTCAACGTGCTGCGGGCGGCCCACCTCGTGGGTGTGTCGACCTTCGTCAATGTCTCGACGGACAAGGCGGCCAACCCCTCGTGCGTCCTCGGCTACAGCAAACGCCTCACGGAGCGGCTGACGGCGGACTTCGCCGCGAAGGACGACAACACCTACGTCAGCGTGCGCTTCGGCAATGTGCTCGGCTCGCGCGGGTCGGTCATCACGGCCTTCACTGCCCAGATCGAGCGCGGCGGCCCGGTGACCGTCACCCACCCGGACGTCGAGCGCTACTTCATGCTCATCCCCGAGGCGTGCCAGCTCGTCCTCCAGGCGGCCGCGATCGGTCGCGACGGAGAGGTCATGGTCCTCGACATGGGCTCGCCGGCCAAGATCCAGGACGTCGCGACGACCCTCATCGACCTGTCGGGGCGCACGGGTATCGAGATCGTCTACACCGGTCTACGGCCTGGGGAGAAGATGTCCGAAGAGCTCTTCACCCCCGGGGAGGACATCCGGGCGACCGACCACGAACTCGTCAACAGCGTGAGTGTCCCCACGATCGACGGCGACGCCGTCGCCGCCGTGCGGCACCCCTCGGCTGCGGCGTCAGCAGCGTGGATGAAGGACGTCACCGAGCCGACCATCGAGGTACCTGCCTGATGACCGACCGCATCCTCATGTCCCAGGCCCTCGTGGGCGAGGCCGAAGAGCGGTACGTGCTCGACGCGCTGCGCTCCGGCTGGGTCGCGCCCCTGGGGCCGCACGTCGACGCCTTCGAGCGCGAGGTGGCAGAGCGCGTCGGCGTCGAGCACGCCCTTGCACTGAGCTCGGGGACAGCGGCCCTGCACCTCGCCCTGATCCACCTGGGAGCCACCCCGGGTACGAAGGTGGTCCTGTCGAGCATGACCTTCGCCGCCACGGCCAACGCCGTGGCGTACACCGGCGCTGATCCCGTCTTCGTCGACGCCCAGGGCTCGGACGGCAATGTCGACGCCGCACTGATGCTCGAGGCGGTGCGCACCCTCCAGGCCGACGGCGAGAGCGTGGTCGCCGCCATCCCGGTCGATCTCTTCGGCCGGGCCGCGGACTACGGCGTGCTCGAAGGGGGCCTCGCCGAACTGGGCGTGCCGCTCCTCGAGGACGCGGCCGAGGCCCTGGGCGCGTCGCTGGACGGACGAGCAGCGGGCTCCTTCGGCCAGGCCTCCGCCCTCTCCTTCAACGGCAACAAGATCATGACGACCTCCGGCGGGGGGATGCTCCTCAGCGACGACGAGGAGCTCATCGCCCATGCACGCAAGTTGTCGACCCAGTCGCGTGAGCCTGCCCCGTGGTACGAGCACGCCGAGATCGGCTACAACTACCGGTTGTCCAACATCCTCGCAGCGATCGGCCGGGGGCAGTTGGAGCGACTGGACCCGATGATCGCCCGTCGCCGCGAGATCCGCACGCGCTACGCACAGGCCTTCGCTGACCTCCCGGTGCGCTTCCTCGGACGTGACGGCGAGCGTGACGACGCCAACGACAACTGTTGGCTGACCACCGTGGTCCTCGACCCGACGCTGGTTGAAGAGCGGCGAGGGAGCCTCGGAACCACAGCTGACACTGTCGTGGCCGCGATGACCGCGCAGGAGATCGAGGTCCGGCACCTGTGGAAGCCGATGCACCTTCAGCCCGTCTTTGCTGAGGCCCGCTCCTTCACCAACGGAACCTCTGCCGATCTGTTCCGGTGGGGTGTCACCCTGCCGAGCGGACCCGCCCTGACCGATGACCAGATCGACCGGGTGGTCAGCGCTCTCGCGTCGGTCCTGACCACTTCGACGGGAGTGACATGAACGACTTCAACGGCGCGACCGTGACGATCACGGGGGGCACCGGCTCCTTCGGCAAGACCATGGTCCAGCACCTCCTCGAGGATGGTGTGGGCCAAGTGCGCATCCTCAGCCGCGACGAGGCGAAGCAGGACGAGATGCGTCAGGAGCTCGACGACGGCCGGGTGCGGTTCTTCATCGGCGACGTCCGCGACCGGCACAGCGTCGACAGCGCCATGGGCAGTGCTGACTTCGTCTTCCATGCGGCCGCGCTCAAACAGGTCCCCAGCTGTGAGTTCTTCCCGGACCAGGCGGTCAAGACCAATGTCGTCGGCAGCCAGAACGTCGTCGAGTCAGCCCACGCTCACGGCGTTCGCTCCGTGGTGTGTCTCAGCACGGACAAGGCCGTCTATCCCGTCAATGCCATGGGGATGAGCAAGGCGCTCATGGAGAAGACCGCCCAGGCGTTCGCCCGAAACACCCCCGGCTCCCCCACGACCGTGTCGGTCACGCGGTACGGCAATGTCATGTACTCGCGAGGCTCGGTCATCCCCCTCTTCGTCCGTCAGATCCGGGAGGGCAAGCCGCTGACGATCACGGAGCCGAGGATGACTCGCTTCCTCATGTCCCTCGAGGAGTCGGTCGATCTGGTCAAGCACGCCTTCCTCCACGCGGAACCCGGTGACCTGTTCGTCAAGAAGGCTCCCGCGTGCACGGTGGACACCCTGGCCCGTGCCGTGGCGGAGCTCATGGGCGTCCCGTGCGATATCCGCAGGATCGGCATGCGACACGGGGAGAAGATGTCCGAGACGCTCCTCTCCCGCGAGGAGATGCTCAAGGCCACCGACCAGGGCGACTACTTCCGCGTCCCCCTCGATGCTCGGAGCCTCGACTACTCGAAGTATGTCGACGAGGGAGAGGACCATGCTGCCGAGGCTGCGGACTTCGACTCGGACAACGCCGAGCAGATGGACCTCGAGCAGACCAAGGCCCTCGTATCCCAGCTGCCGGAGATGCAGCAGTTCCTTGGGGTGCGTGCATGAGGATCGTCCTGACCGGTGCTGAGGGTTTCCTCGGATGGCACACCCGCCTGAGGCTCCACGCACTCACCGAGCACGAGGTCATCCCCGTGGGACGCGGCGAATGGCCCCACCTGGCGGAGCTCATCGCTGGAGCCGACGCGGTGATCCACATCGCCGGAGTCAACCGCGCCGCCAGTGACGACGAGGTCGCTGGGGGCAACGTCGAGTTGGCCCAGAGTCTGGCCTCGGCCATCTCGGCAAGGGGCTCTGCTCTTCGCGTGGTGTACGCCAACTCGGTCCAGGCCGGAAACGGCACGCCCTACGGGACCGGCAAGCAGGAGGCCGGCCGCATCCTTGAGCGGTCCACGACCAGCAGCGGGGGCCATTTCGTCGACGTGCGTCTACCCAACATCTTCGGAGAGCACGGTCGGCCGAGGTACAACTCCTTCGTCGCCACCTTCGTCCACGCCACGGTCGAGGGCGACGACGTGACGATCAACGACAACCAGGTGGGCCTCCTCCACGTCCAGGACGCCGCGCAGTCGCTGATCGACGGGCTGACACACGACGAAGACTCCATCGCTCCCACGTCGGACAGTCACGATGTGCAGGAGGTGTGGGACCTGTTGCAGGAGTTCCACGCGAGCTACGTACCCACCGGTGAGATCCCCGACCTGTCGACGAAGTTCCGCATCGACCTGTTCAACACCTACCGGGCAGCACTCTTCCCCGGCCACTACCCGCTCCATCTGGTTCCCCACACCGACCCCCGGGGTTCCTTCGTCGAGACCGTCCGGTCTCGTGGTGGCGAGGGGCAGTCCTCGTTCTCGACAACCGTCCCTGGAGTCACCCGCGGGGAGCACTACCATCTGTCGAAGATCGAGAGGTTCGCCGTCATCCGCGGCACGGGCACGATGGAGCTGCGCAAGATGTTCACTGACGAGGTGCTCACCTTCGAGGTTCACGGCGACTCGCCCGTGGCCATCGACATGCCCGTCGGGTGGGTCCACAACATCACGAACACCGGTGACGAGATCCTCTTCACGCAGTTCTGGAGCCATGAGTTGTTCCGGCCGGAGGCTCCGGACACCTTCCCCGAGCCAGTCCGAGCGAAGCAGGAGCAGCGTCCATGAAGGTCATGACGGTCGTCGGGACCCGGCCCGAGCTGATCCGGCTCTCCCGAGTGCTGAGTCGCCTCGACTCCACCGAGGGCATCGACCACGTCCTCGTCCACACCGGGCAGAACTACGACTACCAGCTCAACCAGGTCTTCTTCGATGATCTCGGCATCCGCAAGCCTGACCACATGCTCGGCGTCGACACGAGCTCCCTCGGAGCAGTGCTCGGTGGCACCCTCGTGGCGGTCGAGGCCGTCATCCGCGACGAGCAGCCGGACGCCCTGCTCGTCCTCGGTGACACCAACTCCTGCATCGCCGCCCTCATGGCCCGTCGGATGAAGGTTCCCGTCTACCACATGGAGGCCGGCAACCGATGCTTCGACCTCAATGTGCCGGAGGAGACCAACCGCCGTCTTGTCGACCACGTCGCCGACTTCAACCTCGTCTACACGGAGCACGCCCGTCGCAACCTCCTGGCTGAGGGGCTCCACCCTCGCCGGATCCTGAAGACGGGCTCACCGATGCGCGAGGTCCTCGATGCGTACCGCTCCGAGATCGACGCGTCCACAGTTCTCGAGGACAAGGGACTGAGCGAAGGGGGGTACTTCCTCGTGAGCGCGCACCGTGAGGAGAACGTCGATTCGCCCGAGCGGCTCAGGATGCTACTTGACTGCCTTACCGCAATCCACTCTCATTTCGGGCTTCCCGTCTTCGTCTCGACGCACCCGCGTACACGCAAGCAACTCAAAGCTCTCCCCGACTGGAGCACGCCCGACGGAATCACCTTCAGCGAGCCACTTGGATTCCACGACTATAACAAGCTCCAACTCTCGGCCTCTTGCTGCCTGAGCGACTCTGGCACGATCGCCGAGGAGTCCGCGCTCCTCGGCTTTCCCGCAGTTACTCTGCGCGACTCCATCGAACGGCCCGAAGCGCTCGAAACCGGCGGCATCATGATGACTGGCCTTAATTCCGACAACGTTGTAGCAGCAGTCCAGGTCACAATGAAGTCAGTCTCCACTCACGGCGGCATCAGTCACCTCACGCCAGACGATTACATGATTGACAACACCAGTGAGCGGACTGTTAAGTATATCCTCTCAACCGCCAGTCGACACCGACTGTGGGCCGGCATAAGGAACCGGTGAGCGGCATGCGAAGTACACCGCAGCGCAGCATCGAAGAAGTCTGGCCGCATACCTCTCCCCGGCAAACCAAGTTCCAGCTGCTCGGCCTGTTTCTTATCCCGCCGCTTGCTGCCCTTGGCCCGTGGGCCTCATTCACCCCAGGCGCCGAGCTCTCCCCCTACTTCTTTCGCATTCTTCTGTTGCTGCTGTTAGTGCCCGGACTTAAACGACTGTCAGCGTCGTTACCGGACATGCCATCAGGGATCCGGCGCAGCGTCTGGGCGGGCACAGCTCTAATGGGCTGGGGGGCCCTCGGCCTGCTGTGGACCCCAGACGTCGCCGTAGGATCTCGAAATCTGATTAGCATCGGCCTAGGGCTATTGACGGTCTTTGTCATGCTTGGACTCTCCGGAGGCTCCCCCCGTGCGGTATCCGCGCTCCGGTGGGGCTTTCTCGCTGCACTATTGACCACCGGAGCCGTCGGGCTGTGGGAGATAAGCACCGGCTCACACCTACGTGAGTTCTCCGACGGCGCCTACGCTTTCAGCGCCTCTTCAATCGCTTCCACATTCATCAACCCGAACAACTATGGGGCTTTCCTTTTGGGCACACTGGGACCCACCCTCATGATCATCGCGAGAGTGCGGAATCTGCTACCCCAACTTATCGTATGCTTCATCCTCGCAGGGTCCCTACTCCTCGCGATAAATACCGAAAGCCGAGGCGCCGTTTTCGGAATTATCATAATCCTGGCTATAGCCTCAGTGGCCCTTGCGGCCTTTAATGTCGGATACTTCATTACCGCTACCCTCGTCGCCAGCCCCATAGTAATCGTCGGATCGCTCCTCTTTACAACTCGCATTCGCCTCGTCATTGAAAACATCACCTCCGGAGCCGACGCCTCGAGTGATGCCACAAGGGTCCTTCTTGGAAAGCAGGCGATCACCTACCTTTTCGAGAGCGGAGGAGTTGGCAAGGGACCAGGCTCCTTCTTGGCGACGCTGGAGATGGATTCTGACTGGGCATCCGTGATCACGCCCGCACACAACACTTTCGCTCAGACGGGAGCGGAGTACGGCTTGCCCGGACTCGTCGCCCTCCTTGTCATCTTGGGGACAAGTATGGCGACCTTTCTCACGCCAAGCCAATCAGGCGCTCAACGGCTAATTCAATTCGAAATGGTAGTCTGCTTCAGCGCGCTCTGCGGGGCAGCTTTGATCGCGAGTTCGGTCCTCGGTGACCCGTCGTGGTGGGTCTTGATCGGCTATCTGCTGTGTCTAACATGGCAGTTTCGCAATATCTCCGCGATCCCTACATTCAAGGGCCCCTCAGCGTGACGCTCGCTACCAGCGCGGGGGCCCTCGTCCGACCCATCCGTCTGGAGAGCCCGGACCCCGCTCCAGCCCGTTGGCGTGCGGTGCTGACGACGTCAAGCCTGATCCTTCAAGGCTTGGTACGCCTTGCGATCTCCGTCCTTGTCGGGAAGGAAGCTGGTCCTTCTGCCCTCGCTCAGATCGCGGCCGGCCTCGCTGCGGCAAGCATCCTCTCGCTCCTCTGGCCGAGCGCCACGGGAGCCGCTGCGTCCAGGTTCATAGCCGCTGCTCAGACCGCCGGGAACGTCGGCGAAACTTACCGTGTGGCCGCCCACCTCGGCCGCCGCACCGCCCAGGCGAGCTTCGCCCTAGCCCCACTTGGAGGGGGCTATTGGCTACTGACCGGAGGGTCAGTCACGGGGGCCGGAACCATCTCACTGCTGACGCTGGGACTGGGTGGCTACGCCTTCGTACGCGGCGTGCACAACGGATCACGGCAACTAGTACGACTGGTCGTGTGGGACCTGGCGGCCAGCCTCGGTGGCGTCGTTGCGGTTGCCACAATGCTGAGCCGAGGCCATACGGACGTCACCGTCCTCACCCCTCTGGCGATCTCCTATATCGCACTGTCAGTATTCGGTTGGCCACGAGGTGGGCATGGCAAGGCAGCCAACTCGAGCGAAATGGACCACTTCGTTCTTTGGGCGACGCTCGGGTCCTTAGCAAGTTCCGGTCTCATCCACATCACGATGCTTCTGGCCGAGCACCGACTGCTAGAAACGACCGCAGGTCAATTCGCAGCGGCAATCAACCTCGTCGCACCAGCGGCCCTCTTCGCAAACTCATTCTCCATGGTTCTGTTTCCTGAAATCGCCGCCGCCTTCGCCATTGGTGACGAGGCGCGAGCGGTCGCCCTGACGCGGCGGGCAACAGATGCGCTCGTTCTTATAATGGGGGCTGCCTTTGGAGCTCTGGTCCTCCTCGCACCATGGATCGTCGACTTTCTTTGGGGTGTTGACTTTGGACCCGCGGCGGCCATTTTCCCTGTCTTGTCCATCGGGCCACTCGCCCGTGCCGTGTCGATGCCCGCAGTTGCCTCGCTGAGTAGTCGTGAACGCGCAGGCGTCCGGGCCGCGACTACAGCGAGTTTCACCGGTCTGGCCGCAGCAGGACTCGTCTGGGCCTGCTTCTCCGAAGCTGGCTGGTTCACAGTCGCCGCCGGGTACTCGACCGCCTTGGTAGTGACGGCAGTCCGACTTATGGTCAAAGCTGCGCGTCGAGATGGCTTGGCTCTCATGGGGGCCTCGGCACGACTAGTGATTGGAGGCTTGGCCGTGACTGCGATCTACCTCTTACGCAATCGATTAGAATGGAGCCTCACGATGACCACACTCGCCTCCTTGGGCGCGCTTGGCGTATGGGCAATGGCCAACCGAACGGCACTATGCGATCTTATCCAGAGGAGGGTAGGGACATGAGGCTTGGGCGGTTCGCTTGCCGAGTCTTGTACATGCTAGTAGCGCGACGTCTCCCCCGAAGCAATGTCCCATGGGCTTTGGGGAGCGGGCGCCTACGCACACTCTTGGTTCGGGGGTTTGCGACCGGCTACGTTCACCCCACCGTGAACATCGAACACGGAGCCGAGATCACCACCTCGGAAATCACCGTCGGTTCACATTCTGGCATAGGTGTGAACTGCTGGATTCAAGGGCCTCTTTTTATCGGGGATGACGTCATGATGGGACCCGAGTGTCGGATTTACACCCGCAACCACGCTAGCAGTGACCTATCCTTGCCGATGCGCAAGCAGGGATTCGAACCACCTGAAGCCGTCATCATCGAGGACGACGTGTGGCTGGGAGCGCGCTCTATGATCATGCCAGGCACTAGGGTCGCGCGAGGTAGTATAGTTGCCGCTGCGTCAGTCGTAACCAAAGATGTGCCACCCTTCTCTGTGGTTGCGGGGACACCGGCCCGCATCGTAAGGAATCGCCGGGGTCCCGAAACACGCACGGAGGATTTCCCCACATGATCTCACTTCTCTGTCCGGTACGGAATGAGGCGAAGCACCTCCGAGACATGGTGGCGAGTTTGCAGGCCCAAACCGATGCGTCTTGGGAAGCAGTCTTCGTGGACGATGGCTCGAGTGATGGAACTGCGGAGATCCTCCGAGACCTCGCAACAGAGGACACCCGCATTCGCATCGTGCCCACCAGCGGGCCGCTCGGGAAAGTCGCCGCCTTCAACGCATGCTTCAGGGCATCCAAGGGCGACGCTATCTGCCATATCGGAGGCGACGACACGGCACCCCCGACAAGCTTGGCTAGTAGAGCTGGGCCACTGCGTGGCTTGAAGGGCACCGCCGCCACCTTCTGCAAATTCCGCACCATGGATGAGAACGGCCAAGGATTCTCGTCGCCTCTGCCTCGAGGGCCGCGCGGTAGCACCTCAAGTGCTGGCACGACCATGAACCGCGCACTGGCGGATCTCCTCTTCCCCATACCGGAGGGGTTGCCTGCAGAGGATATCTGGCTCGGGCGTGGGTCGGAGTACATCGCAGAAACCGTGATCCATGTCGAGGCAGTCGTCTTGAACTATCGACAGCATGTAGGCAATTCGAATCCACGCGGACGCCCCTACGGCGAGATGACAGAAGCGATTCATTCACGTCAGCGAGCAAAACAAATCCTATGTAGGCACGACCTGCCTTTGAGCGATGATGGCCGTCAACGGCTTGCTCTCGAATGGGCTGCCGAGGTCCACCGATACCGTGGTCAGTATACTTCCCTCCTGCGGATGAGCAGATTACCCCTCCGGGATAGGGTCGGCATCCTGTCAATGTCGCATCCCGCTCTTTGGCAGCTTCGGAAAGCGCTCGGCATTCGGGCTACCGGTTGGCGAGGCCGTTGACAATGGCTAAAATTCTTCTGTTGAGCAACCTTTTCCCCACGGTCGCACGTCCAAGCGGCGCTCCCTTCATTAGTGAACGCATCGTCGAACATCGCGCGGCCGGCCATCAGATCGATCGAATAGACCTCAGATTGGCTCCTTCAACTCCGTTACGGCTAATCTTAGAGAAATCGGGTCGCGACGTTGAAGACCCAACACTTGACTCTGCACCCTTCATCAGGCTCACCTCTGGCCTATTGGATTATCAACGAATGCACCGATCTAAGGACCGCGGCGCTTGGGCACGCAGGGCAGCCGAACTTGTCTCCAGGCGTTGCCTGGGAGATGACTATGATGTCATTCACGCTCACGGGATGTACCGGGTAGGCGCGGGGCTCGTAGCACAAGAACTGAGCGAGCGCACGGGTATTCCCTATGCTGTGACCATCCACGGGTCCGACCTATATAACGGAATGCATAGGCGCCCAAGCGAGTTCCGGAGGGCGCTCCGCGGGGCACATAGCGTTATGTACGTGAGTGCGCCACTGCGAGATGCGGCCGTCGGTCTGGGTGCGCCACTCGAGGGAGCCGTCGTCACGGGCAACGGAGTAGATTTGGACACGTTTACCCTCGGTAGTCAGGATCGGGACTTTGAAGTTCTGTTCGTCGGCAACCTCGCCTCGGTAAAAGGCGCCGACCGCCTTCCGGCCATCTTTCGTCGCGTGTCCTCAATGAACCCTCGGGCGAAATTCACGATCATCGGCGTGGGCGCACTGCGACAGGATATCGAAGAGGCAACGTCAGGGTTGCCCGTGAGCTTCCTGGGGGCACAGAATCGACGCAGTGTGGCCGCTGCTATGCGTCGAGCATCTGTTCAAGTGCTACCGAGCCGCAGCGAGGGTTGGCCCACAGTGATTAATGAAGCACTTGCCTCGGGAACCGCGATCGCGGCCACCAACGTCGGTGGGGTTGCTGCGGCCCTCGACCAACGCGAGTGGCTGGTTGATCCCGGCGCGAATGTCGAAGAGCGCATGGCCCGGCTCATTTCGCTCCTTCTCGAATTCCCTCCGGATCGGAGTGCGCTGCGCGGACGCGCCGAGAAGTTCTCATGGACGTCCATCGCAGCGATCGAACGTCAAGCCCTAGGCATATGATTTGCCTCGGAGAGGAAACCCCAGTCCAATGCATGAACCGTGCCACTTTCGTGGATACGGAGGCTCGGAATGTTTGGTGGCTCTTCATGGTCGAGGTTGCACTTTTCGGACTGAACCCCGCCGTCGCCCTGGTCCAGGCTGGCAAGCAGGCCAACCAGACCGCCTACGAGCGGTGCATCGGTGCTTTCGGGCAACCTTAAATTCAGCCGTTGACCATTCCAGCGCCAACGGTCACTCCTGTGGCCTCATCGATGAGAATGAAGGATCCGGTGGTGCGGTTCTTCTCGTAGGAGTCAACGAGCAGTGGCAGGGTCACGCGCAACTTCACCCGTCCGATCTCGTTGAGCAGCAGCTCGCCGGCGTCAGGGTCACGGTGCAGAGAGTTGACGTCAAGGCGGTACTGCACCTCCTTGACCATCGCGCGTGCGGTTTTCGTCGTGTGCTTGATCATCAGCTTCTGACGGGGGCGCAGCGGCGTCGGCGACATCCACGACACCATCGCGTCGATGTCCTGAACCGGCTCCGGCTGATTGTTGACCCGGGCGATCATGTCCCCCCGACTGACATCCACGTCGTCTGTGAGTCGCACCGTCACAGACATGGGCGGGTACGCCACGTCGAGTTCTTGGTCGTGCAGATCGATCGCCTCGATGGTGCTCGTCATCCCACTCGGCAGGACGACGACCTCGTCACCGGGCTTGAGGACACCACCAGCGACCTGACCGGCGTATCCACGGTAGTCGTGATACTCGTCGGACTTGGGCCGGATGACGTACTGCACCGGGAACCGGACGTCTCGCATGGCGCGGTCGGATGCGATGTGCACGTTCTCGAGGTGATGCAGCAGGCTCGCACCCTCGTACCACGGCATGTTTTCGCTCCGGTTGACGACGTTGTCACCCTGGAGCGCGGAGATCGGGATGACCGTGAGGTCAGGAATGTTCAGCTTGCTTGCGAAGGCGCTGAACTCCTCATCGATTTGCGTGTAGACATCTTCCGAGTAGTCGACCAAGTCCATCTTGTTGACCGCGAGCACGAGGTGAGGGACCCGCAGTAGCGAGAGCAGGACCGCGTGGCGGCGTGATTGCTCGGTCAGTCCCTGCCGAGCATCCACGAGCACCAGGCCGAGGTCAGCCGTCGAGGCCCCGGTGACCATGTTGCGGGTGTACTGCACGTGTCCCGGGGTGTCGGCGATGATGAACTTGCGCTTGGGCGTCGCAAAGTAGCGGTACGCCACATCGATGGTGATGCCCTGCTCTCGCTCGGAGCGCAGCCCATCGGTCAGCAACGCAAGGTCGGTGTAGTCGAAGCCCTTGTCCTGACTCGTCTTCTCCACCGAGGCCATCTGGTCCTCGAAGATCGACTTGCTGTCCAGCAGCAGTCGACCGATCAGGGTCGACTTGCCGTCGTCGACCGACCCTGCCGTGGCGAAACGCAGCAGATCCATACGGCGGTCATCCATCAGAAATACCCCAGCTTCTTGCGGTCTTCCATCGCTGCCTCGGAGAACTTGTCGTCGCCACGAGTGGCTCCACGCTCGGTGACCCGGGAGGCGGCAACCTCGTCGATGATCTTGTCCACCGTGTCCGCGTCCGACTCCAAGCAGCCGGTCAGGGTCAGGTCACCGACGGTGCGGAAGCGCACCCTGCGCTCGCTGACCGTCTCGCCCTCACGGCACGGGTTGTGCTCGCTCTCGCTGAAGAGCATCCCGCCTCGCTCGAAGACCCGCCGCTGGTGGGCGAAATAGATCGAGGGGATCTCGATGCCCTCCTGACCGATGTAGTCCCAGATGTCCAGCTCGGTCCAGTTGCTCAGCGGGAAGACCCGCATGTGCTCACCCTCGTGCAGTCGACCGTTGTACAGCGACCACAGCTCCGGGCGCTGCATCTTCGGGTCCCACTGGCCGAACTCGTCACGGTGGGAATAGACACGCTCCTTGGCGCGAGCCTTCTCCTCATCACGGCGGCCCCCACCGAAGGCAGCCGTATAGCCCTCGATCTCTATGGCATGCAGGAGCGTGCCGATCTGCAGGCGGTTTCGGGGGGTCTTGCCATCATCGACAACAACACCATCGGCAATGGCCTGCTCGACGGAGGCGACGTTCAGCTTCAGGCCCAGCCGATCGACCCAGGAGTCGCGGGTGGCCAGGACTTCGGGAAAGTCGTATCCGGTGTCCACCTGCAGGACGGGGAAGGGGATCCTGGCCGGGTAGAAGGCCTTCTCCGCCAGCCTCAGCATGACGATCGAGTCCTTGCCGCCGGAGAACATCAGCACCGGCTTCTCGAACTCGGACGCCACCTCGCGGAAGATGTGGATGGATTCGGCCTCGAGCTGATCCAACTGGCTCAGCCGGTAATCGGCATGCGTGGACATCGGCTCTCTCACGACGGGGACAAGGGATTGCGCGGCTCACGATAGCCCCTGGCCGCTGTGGAGTCCGCACGGGACTACGCCCTGGACGCTCCGGCGCTCAGCAGCACCCCCGCGTCGTTCACCTGACAGAATGCGGCGGTGACCGGAGCCCCCCGACCGCATCAGTACTGCCCCCCCTTCGACCAGCTCGATGCCCTCGAGCGCCTGCGCGTCACGGCGACGAGGGCGGTCCACCCGGCGCTCGAGCTCGACGCTGTGACGCAGCAGATGGCAGGACGCGACGGTCTTGAGGTCGTCGATCCCGAGGGTGTCCCCATCGCCCACTTCGCAGCGGAGCAGATCAGCGATCGGGGTGCGGACGGCCTACCGACGTGGTTGGGCAACTCATCCCCCCGCCCTTACGAGCGCTTCTATCTCCCGCCCGGTCACGTGCGCACCATGATGAGCCCCACTGCGCTGACCGTCGTCGTCGACAGGCGGTTGAACCGCAATGACATCACCGAGATCCGTCATGCGAGCGCCGGGCGTGCCGTGCTCCTCCTCGTCCTCTGCGGACCGACGATGTCGCCCTACACCCGCGGCGTGACGCTGCTTCGTCGCAGTCTCGAGGTCGCGCGCAGCCTCGAGGACGCGCGCGTCGTCGCCGTGCCCCTCGACCCCAAGGTCGCCGCTGACGACCCGGAACTGCAGGACGAGGTCGTCTCGGCCTACGCGCCGGGGCCGGTGGCCTGGCTCGGAGCCCACACCACGGGCCTCCCCGGCACCCGGACGATGGAGTACTCCGGGGCATCCGGCGGTCTCGTCCTCTTCTTCACGGGACTGTCCGGGTCCGGCAAGTCCACGGTGGCCAAGGCTGTCCGCGAGGCCATCCTCGAAGAGGACGGACGGCCTGTCTCCATCCTCGACGGAGATGTCGTCCGCCGCCACCTGTCTGCGGGCCTGACCTTTTCCCCCGAGGACCGGGAGACCAACATCCGTCGCATCGGCTGGGTCGCGGCCGAGATCAGCTACCACGGAGGGGTTGCGATCTGCTCGCCCATCGCGCCCTACGACTCCACCCGACGAGCGGTGCGCGCCATGGCGGCGGACCGTGGTGGCGACTTCGTGCTCGTGCACGTCAGCACCCCGGTGGGCGAGTGCGCCCGCCGCGACCGCAAGGGCCTGTACGCCAAAGCCCACGCCGGGGAGATCAAGGACTTCACCGGCGTGAGCGCCCCCTACGAAGCCCCCACCGACGCCCACCTCGATCTCGACACCTCGTCGATGACCGTTGAGCAAGCCCGCGATCGGGTCCTGACCCTGCTTCGTGACCGCGGCCACCTGGCCGATCCGCACCAACCCGAGTGGATGATCTGATGGGGGACGCCCCCTCTCTTCTCCTCGTCGCCTTCGGAGTCGGCATCGTCATCGGCCTGACCGGCATGGGTGGCGGCGCACTGATGACTCCGGCCCTGATCTTCCTCGGCATCCCGCCAACCACCGCCGTCGCCAACGACCTCGTCGCCGCCTCGGTCAACAAGAGCGTCGGGGCCGCAGTGCACTGGAGGTCGGGGTCCCCCAACCTTCACCTGGTCAAGTGGCTGCTCATCGGATCAGTCCCCTTCGCCTTCGCAGGTGCGTGGATCGTCAGGGCCCTGGGCAGCGACGCAGAGCAACAGTCCTTCCTCACGCTGGCCATCGGCGTGACGCTGGTCCTCACAGCGGCCACGTTCGTAATCCGCATGTACCTCGAGCTCTCCCGCGGGATCCTCGACGACCCCGATGCTCCCGACCCCGAGGTGCGGCCGCTGCCGACACTCCTCGTCGGGGCTGTTGGTGGTCTGCTGGTGGGCATCACGAGTGTCGGCAGCGGTTCGCTGATCATGGTCAGTCTCGTGTTGCTCTACCCCGCCCTCTCGGCCAAGCGCCTCGTGGGGACGGACCTGGTCCAGGCGATCCCGTTGGTCATCGCTGCCTCGGTGAGCCACGTGCTCGTCTCGGGCATCGACTGGGCGGTCCTCCTGCCGCTGGTCCTCGGTGGCAGCCCCGGGACGTACCTGGGCGCGCGCCTGGCGAACATCGTGCCGCAGTCGGTCACCCGACGCGGCATCGCGATCGTCCTGACCCTCACTGGCCTCGCGATGCTCGGCGTCGACCCCGTCTGGGTCGGGCTCATCGGCGGCGCGCTGGTCATCCTGGGCCCCGTGGGTTGGGGCATTCTCCGACGCGCCCACGGCGTGCCCGCCTTCGACCACCTCCCGGGCAGACTGCGGAGAGACACCGCCACGAGCAACGAGAAGGGCTGACGCGACCCGACTCAGCCGCGGCTGAGGGCCGGCGCCACCGTCGCAATGATCCACCGCAGATCCGCGCGCAGGGACCAGTTCTCGACATACTCGCGGTTGAGGCGCACCTTCTCGGGCCAGATGACGTCACGGTTGTAGGACTCCGGGTCCTCGGCAGCCGCGAGGAGCTCCTCCTCGTGGCGGAAGAGGACGGATGCGGGCCCGGTGATCCCCGGTCGCACGCTGAGCACGGCGCGGTCAGCACCTTCGAGGGCATCCGCCCACCCGGAGACATCGGGCCGTGGCCCGACGAGGCTCATCTCCCCACGCACGACGTTGACCAGCTGTGGCAGCTCATCGATCTTCAACCGCCGCAACCATGCACCCACCCTGGTGATCCGCGGATCAGTGCCCGCCGTCACCGTCGTCGTCACCCCGGCCACCCGGCGCATGGAGCGCACCTTGTGCACCCGGAAGGGTCGACCGTCACGTCCAATCCGCTCTTGGGAGAAGACTCCCCACTGGCGGGTACTCACCGTCGCCGCCACGACGCCGACCCCCATGACCGGTGAGGTGGTGACCAGTGCCGCCCCGCCGACGATGACGTCGAAAGCGCGCTTGCGGGCGCCCTGGGCCGACGTCAGGCCCGGCCGCTCAGGCATACCCGAACCGGGAGAGCGTTGCACCACCGAGGGTCTCCAGCCGGCTGACGGCGTCCGGACCCAGCTGGGACCGCCCCTTCCCCACGCTGCTGGTCATGACCTGACCCACCTCGGTGCGCTCCAGCCGGTCACCGATCCCCATGAAGTCAAGGCACCGCTGCGTCCCCGCCACCGGATCTGCCACATAGTCCTCGTAGCGGACCTCGAGCACCCGGTCGGCATCCACGGCGGCAAGTGCATCGGCAGACTGCACGACGCACCGCTGCCACTGGATGAAGGCCAGCTCCTCCAAGGGATGGTCTCGCTGGAGCTCGCGGAAGTCCTGTGGACGAGGGCCCCACCACGTGCTGACCTTGAGGTCGTTCGCGTCGGAGCGTGCGTCCCCGGACGTACGCTGACGGACCCGTTTGGCCAGGAAGTCGCGCAGATGCCTCGGCAGGTCGGTCGGCGGGACGAACCGCACCTTCTTCAGGGTGTAGGCGAGGTCGAACTCCGCGTTCCACCGCTTCATCGTCGAGGCCGTGGCGTCCAGACCGTCCCGGCGGATGAAGATGAACTTCGCATCGGGGAGGGCACGGGCGACGAAGGGGACCCGCAAGCTCGTCGCGCAGGTCTTCTCGACGACGATCTCCGCGTTGTCACGGCGCCGCCGCCGCTCGAAGACGGACTGCAGGTAGCTCGCCGTCCGGTCGGCCCGACTCGCGGGGACCTCGTCGTGATCGAGATCGAGGTTGCCGTGCTTCCACACGAAGTTGATCTCGTCGCACGGCCACGTGGTCACTCCGGGCGCGGACGTGAGCACATCCCGAAGCATGTTGGTGCCCGAACGTGGTGCGCCGACGATGATGATCGGTTGACTCATCCTGCCCTCTCCTCGTTGATGTCCCCGAGCATCTCACTCCACCGACGCAGTGCGCCCTCCTGGGCAAACCTGGCCGTGGCGTACACCTCAACGGCCGCTCGCTGATGGGTCAGCCCGTCACTGACCAGGCCTTCGTGCGCCTCGGTGAGCGCCCCCACGAGCCGTTGCTCGTCGTCGGCAGCCGCGGTCCAGCCGAGCTGGTGCTCCCTCACCGAGGTCGCGAGCTCGCTGTCCTGCTCGCACAGGACCAGCAGCGGCAATCCCTCCCCTGCGTAGGTCGCGGTCTTGCTCGGGTATGCGTAGCGCACGACCTCGGGCACGAGAGCGACCAGCCCCAGGTGCGCCGTCCGCATCAAGGCCTTGGCTGAGCTCGGTGGCCCCTGCGGCAGGAAGACCACCCGCGCTCCCCGGTGGTCACCCAGTGCCGCCGCAGCGCGCTCGACGTCGGCGAGCGCCCTCCCTTCGCCCATGAAGACGACCTCGACTCGCACCTCGTCCGGCAGCCCGCCGAGAGCGGCGACCACGGAGTCCAGGCCCTGGAAACGGCCGAGGTTGCCGGTGAAGACCACGCGCAGGACACCCGGCGCCGGCTGCCCCAGCGGCGACGGCCGGGCTTCATCGAAGTCCGGCAGCGCCCAGTTGTTCAGGATGACCACGCGGTCGGCGAGGGCCGGATCCCGCCCGACGACCGTGCGACGCATGTCCTCCGAAAGCACCACGATGCGGGAGGCTCTGCGCATGGTGGCCAGGTCCAGGCGCGCGAGGAGCCGATACAGCACCGGGTTGCTGAACTCACCGGAGATCCTGCCGATCTCGGGGTGCAGGTCCATGCAGTGGTAGACGAAGGTGGCCCGACGAAGGCGCGCTGCGGCAGAGACCGCCCACCCCAGCGTCACCTGCGGCACCGTCGAGCACATCACGACATCCGGTCGTCGGCTGGTGAGGATCCGCAGAGCCACGAGAGCGGGAAAGACCACAAGGTTGGCCAGTTGCCGCCACCCTCCCGAGCGGTCCCGGAAGACCGGAAGTCGACGGATGCGGAAGCCCTCGAGACCCTCGCTCCACGGGCTGGGTCTCCCCGACGACGCGTAGGACGGTTGCCCGCTCAGCACCTCGACCGAGTGGCCGTCCTCGGCCCACTGGTGGGCAATCTGCCGCACGAAGGAGGCGTAGGGAGGGGAATCCGGCCAGAAATATCGATGGATCGCGATGACGCGCACTAGTGCCTCTCAGATCGGTCGGCCCGGCTCAGCATCCTAGTGCTGCATAGGCTGGTCGCCATGACGCCCCTTCGGGACGACCACACTCTCGCCACGACGCTGGCGACCGCGGCCGGTGCCGTGCTCCTGCGCGCCCGCGAGGAGAACGCTGACCTTGAGCCCACGGCCCTCAAGGACCTCGGCGACCGTGTCTCCCACGAGTTCCTCATGACCGAATTGGTCCGACTTCGCCCCGACGATGCCGTGCTCTCCGAAGAGGGCGCCGACGACCTCGCACGGCTGACGGCCGAACGAGTCTGGATCGTCGACCCCCTCGACGGCACCCGAGAGTTCAGCGAGGTCGACCGCGACGACTGGGCCGTGCACGTGGCCCTGTGGCAGAGGGGTGAGCTGATCGCCGGAGCCGTGGCCCGCCCAGCACGGGGGGTCACCTACTCCAGCGCTGGGACCGATCCGGCCGCGGGGGCGGCCGGGACACCCCTTCGCCTCGCCGTCAGCCGCAGCCGCCCACCGGAGTTCGTCACCCGTCTCGCGGACCACCTCGGCGCCGACCTCGTGGCGATGGGCTCCGCGGGAGTCAAGGCCATGTCCGTCCTCGACGGCCTGGCCGATGCCTATGTCCACTCCGGCGGGCAGTACGAGTGGGACTCCGCCGCGCCCGTGGCCGTGGCACGCGCGCACGGCCTGCACACCAGCCGGATCGACGGCTCACCGCTGGAGTACAACAGCGAGAGCCCGTACCTGCCCGACCTCATCGTCTGTCGACCCGAGATCGCCGAGGTCGTCCTCGCCGGTATCCGCGCCGTCGACGCCGACTGACCTCCCGAGCGGCTACCGCCTCAGGGTGCGACCGATCCTCGAACCCAGGATCTGCCACCGACTGCGATAGGCGAGGCCATGAGCGTGGGCCCAGAATCGGGCGGTAGCCGGATCAAGGGTCAGCTGCTGCCAGACCACCCGCGGTATCTGCCCGGGCGCCCGCCGGATCAGGTCGACGATGAGATCGCGGGTGCTGTTGCGGGCCCCTCGCGCCTGCCAGCGGCGGTACCCCGGTGGAGGCGGATCGACCGGCGCTCCCCCGCCCAGCGCCGTGATGAGCGGCGCGGCCGTGTGCCGTGCACCCACTGACAGCGCCGCCTCCGCCACCTCTGCAGCGTCGAAGTGCTCTGCGGCAGAGACGACCCGAGCCGCAGACGCTGCGCGGCGCCCCTCCTCGAGGAGCTTCATCGCGTTGAGCGCCTCGAGGACCAACGCGTGCTCACGTCCCACGGTGACCACCGCCTGGTGGGCGACCTCCACCTGGGTGCGCCGATCCCAGAGCGTCTCGAAGGCCGCGGCCCCGGTCAGCAGACCGCTGAAGCGGTGGTGCAGGTCGAGCGTGACGGGGAAGAGCGCGTGCCTGAAGGTCGTCGAGTAGATGATCTCGTCGAGTGCCGATGGGAACCAGTGCGAGATGACCGACCACTTGGCGCCGGCGAGCGCCTCGGTCGCCGTGGCACGGTCGTCCTCGTGGATGAGCAGGTCGATGTCGTTGCTCTGTCGTGGTGGCCGCACACCCAGGGCGACGAAGGCCGGCCCCTTGATCGCCAAGGAGCGGACGCCGACGCCGTCGAGCATCCTCTGCAGGTGGACGGTGCCGATCGGGACCGCCTCGGCAACCGTCAGCGGCTCGGGGCTCACCGGTCCACGTCCACGGTCTCGATGGCGCCCACACCGGAGAGGGAGTCCACGAAGGCCTGCACGAGGTCCGGCCCGTCGTCGTGCACGAGTTCGCTGGCCCGCGAGCACAACTCGGACTCCGACACGGGTCCCTGCGCCAACAGCCGCCACAGGTCCGCGAAGACCGGCGGCACGAGCATCGGTGGCGCGTGCGCGGAGCCGGTGTCGATCAGGGCGATACGGTCGTCGTCACCGACCCAGGCGATCCCATCGGCGATGCACCAGTGGACTCGCATCGGGTGTGTCGACCTCCTCGTGGCATGGCGTGGCGTGCTTGCGAGGCTACGGTCTCCGTCGAACAAACTCGACCGCGGCCTGCCCTGCATGGCCGCGGAAGCAGCGCTGTACGAGGGTTTTTCGTTCCGCAGGACAAGAGGCCCGCAAGGCGATAGGTTGCGCGCGAGTCACCTCCACCCCCTGCGAATCCCTTTTACGAAAGTGCGATCTCATGCTGCCCAAAACCCCGATCCGAGCCTCTCCTACCCGCGCCATTGCCCTGCGAATGCTTGTCGCCGGCGCCGTCGTCCCGGCCCTCGTCATGGGTCCGACGGTCACGTTGTCCGCGCAGGGTGATGACCCCGAGCCGGTCGACACCTCGATGCAGACGGTGCCGGTGGCCGGGATCAGCACGGAAGCAGCCACCGATACGCGCAATGTCGCGTACAACGCCCCGCCCGCGGCGGAGCACTCCCAGGTCAGCGCCGTGCTGACCGAGAGCCCCCACGACGAGGTCGAGCCCGATGACGACGACCTGGTCGCGCTGACGAAGAAGCAGAGCACTGAGAAGTTCTCCGCGCTCGGCGTCACGTGGGAGTCCGAGCAGGAGCCGGTCGAGGTGTGGGTGCGTACCAAGACCGCAGCGACGACCTGGTCGAACTGGGAGTACGTCCCCTCGTCGCAGGACCACGCGCCCGACCCGGGGACGAGCGAGGCGGCCGGCCAGGCCCGGGCCGGGACGGACCCGTTGATGGTTCCGGAGTCCGACGGGGTCCAGGTCCGCGTCGAGGCGAAGGACGGGAGCGCGCCCACGGGGATGAAGGTCAACCTCATCGACCCGAAGCAGGCCGGTCAGGACGCCGAGCTCGACCAGCAGGTGGTCCCGCCGGGCAACGCGACGGCGGCGGCGACCCAGCCGGAGATCATCACCCGCGCGCAGTGGGGTGCCGATGAGTCACTGCGTCGACAGGACCCGCAGTACGGCACCGTCCGTGGCGGATTTGTCCACCACACCGCCAGCACGAACACCTACACCTCGGAACAGGTTGCGGCACAGCTGCGCTCGATCTACACGTACCACGTGCAGGGTCGCGGGTGGAATGACATCGGCTACAACTACCTCGTCGACAAGTACGGGCGCATCTTCGAGGGCCGGTACGGCGGGGTGGACAAGGCCGTCGTCGGTGCCCACACCGGCGGGTACAACTCGCAGTCCTTCGCGATGAGCGCGCTGGGCGACTACCAGAACGGTGGCCAGCCCACCGCCGCGATGGTGGACTCCTACGCGAAGCTGTACGCGTGGAAGCTCGGCCAGCACGAGGTCGACGCCACCAGCAGCGTGACCATCTACGGCAGGCAGTTCGACGCGATCAGCGGTCACCGCAACGCGATGAGCACCTCCTGCCCGGGTGACTCGCTCTACGCGCAGCTGCCGAAGATCCGTCAGGCAGCGCACGTGCTCCAGGGCTCGTCCGCCCCGGCACCGACGACGCCTCCTGTCACCGAGGCACCAGCACCTCCCCCCGTGTCGAAGCCGACCCCCAAGCCGAACCCCACGCCGACGCCGACGACGAAGCCCTCCTCGCCAGCCACGGTCAAGCACACCCTGCGCCGCGGCAGCCCCTACCGCGACGAGGTGCGCCTGCTGCAGCGCAAGCTGGGGATCACCGCCGACGGGGTCTTCGGGTCCGGCACCGAGGCCGCGGTCAAGCGCTACCAGCGCTCCAAGCGGCTGGGCGCCGACGGGATCGCCGGACCGAACACCCTTCGCGCCATGGGCCTGTACGGCACCGCCTCCACACCGGTGACGAAGCCGGTCCCCCCCCAAGCCGAAGCCGACCGCCAAGCCCAAGCCGACGACGAAGCCGTCCTCATCGGCACAGGTGAAGCACACCCTGCGCCGCGGCAGCCCCTACCGTGACGAGGTGCGCCTGCTGCAGCGCAAGCTGGGGATCACCGCGGACGGGGTCTTCGGGTCCGGCACCGAGGCCGCGGTCAAGCGCTACCAGCGCACCAAGCGGCTGGGCGCCGACGGGATCGCCGGGCCGAACACCCTTCGCGCCATGGGCCTGTACGGCACCGCCTCGGCGGCGAAGCCGGCCACGTCCAAGCCGAAGCCGACCGCCAAGCCGAAGCCGACGACGAAGCCCTCATCGTCGGCCACGGTGAAGCACACCCTGCGCCGGGGCAGCCCGTACCGCTCCGAGGTGCGTCTGCTGCAGCGCACACTGCGGATCACCGCGGACGGGGTCTTCGGGTCCGGCACCGAGGCCGCGGTCAAGCGCTACCAGCGCACCAAGCGGCTGGGCGCCGACGGGATCGCCGGGCCGAACACCCTTCGCGCCATGGGTCTGCGGTAACTCGACGCGAGCTGCCAAACACGCGAGAGGAGGGGGACACCAGATGGTGTCCCCCTCCTCTCGTGGTCTCCCCGTGACGGGTCAGGACCCGACGCGCTGCTGCTCGTCGGTGGTGGCGGACACCTCCAGCGGCTCCGCCCCCTTGCCCTCCACGGAGATCTGACGGGGCAGTGCGCGCTGATCCAGCGGCAGGGTCACCGTCAGGACCCCGTTGTCGTAGTTCGCCGTGATCCGGTCGGGGTCGATGTCGTCCCCGAAGGTGATCTGGCGGCGGTAGCTGCCCGAGAACCGCTCACTGGTCAGCCACTGGACTCGCTCCTCCGCCGGCGCCGTGCGGTGAGCGGTGAGGGTCAGCACGCCCCGACCCATGTTGACGTCGATGCTGCCGGGGTCCATCCCCGGCAAGTCCGCGTGGATGACGTACTGGTCGTCCACGCGGAAGACGTCCACCGGCATGAACTGCGGCGAGCGCGGCGTGGAGCGGGCTCCCAGCAGGCCTTGGGCCAGGGCATCCAACTCGGTGAGTGCATCCGAACGCATCATCAGAATCAACCTCCAACGATGAGGGCCACCCACCGCCCTCGCGGGGGTGGCGCTACCTGTACCGACACCCAAAAATTTAGCACTCTCCCCCGGAGAGTGCCAAGACCGCGCGGCTACTGCTGCGCGATGCCGATCACCGAGTCGGCCGACGCACGCTCGAGCTCCCGCGCGGCCGCCAGGGTGGCCGGGCCGGCGCTGTAGCTCTGCGACAGGGCCGCAGCGGTCAGGCCCCTGGCCGCGTGGCCGTCGGCGATCATCGCGGACTCGATCGCCGTGAGCAAGTGCACCGGGTCGGTGACTCCCAGCTGCCACCACCCGAAGGGGTAGTCGTACGTGCCGGTGTCATACCGGTGACGTCGGCCCTGGCTGAGGTCGTTCGGACCGCGCACCCATCCGTTGATCAGGACGATCGTCGGACGGGTCGCCCAGTCGAGCAGTCCTCGCGGGGTCCACGCACGCACGCGCCGCGACGGGGTGCTCAGGATGATCCGGCCCGGGTCGACGCTCGCCCACAGCATGACCGCCACCTGCTCGCCGCGTCGCCCGCGCAACACCAGACCGTGCCGGTGGATGTCGTAACGCCGGCAGCGGGCGGCCGAGACGATCACGGCGGTGACGACGCCGACGACGGCGACCGCGACGAGGAGCAGGATGCCGACGTCCCGGACGAAGTGGTCCCGGGCCCCGAGGGCCATGCGCCCGAGGGAGAGCACGAGCCACAGATCGAGCCCGAGAGCCGACATCCGACGGCCCAGCCCCATGGACACGCCGCCGCGCTGACACGCGACCATCGGTCCCAGGCCCCGCGGAGCGGGGCTCGAGGGACCCGCTCGCCCCGGGCGACCGTCCCTCATCGCAGACCTCCGTTCGCTCTCGCGGCTGCTGCCGGGACCTTACAAGCGAAGCCGGCGCCAGCCGAATCCCACGATGCTAGAGGGCGGGTCGCGAGGATGGCCACTGCACAGGGCTGCCCGTCTCGGGCCGACACCAGGACGATTTCGCGCAGGGAGGGGCCTCGGGTGGGTGGTTTCGAGGCTCCGGCCGCAGGCGGCCTGCGCACCGCAACCACCGTCAGTCGGCCTGCGCGCCTCAGCCGGCGTGGGCGGCGACGGCGGCGGCGACGGCCTCGGCGACGCCCTCCTGGAAGACGGGCGGGACGATGAGGTCGGCGCTCGGCTCCTCGACGAGGTCGGCGATGGCGCGCGCGGCGGCGAGCTTCATCTCCTCGCTGATCTGCACACCCCCGGCGTCCAGCGCCCCGCGGAAGATCCCGGGGAAGGCGAGCACGTTGTTGATCTGGTTCGGGTAGTCGCTGCGCCCCGTGGCGACGATCGAGGCGTACTTGTGCGCGATGTCCGGGTGGACCTCGGGCGTCGGGTTGGCCAGCGCGAAGATCATCGGGCCCTCGGCCATCGCCGCGACCTCCTCCTCGGGGACGGTGCCGCCCGAGACGCCGATGTAGACGTCCGCGCCCTTGAGCGCGTCACCGATCGTGCCGGTCTTGCCGGAGACATTCGTCGTGGCGGCGAGCATCTCCTTGTGCGCGACGAGGTCGTTGCGGTGCTTGCCGATGATCCCGCGGGAGTCGCACACGACGACATCGGTGACCCCGGCCAGCTGCAGCAGCTGGGTCACCGCGACACCGGCGGCGCCGGCCCCGGCGACGACGACGCTCAGCGAGCCGATCGTGCGGTCGACCACGCGGCAGGCGTTGATCAGCCCGGCGAGCACGACGATCGCCGTGCCGTGCTGGTCGTCATGGAAGACGGGGATGTCCAGGCGCTCACGCAGCTTGCGCTCCAGGTCGAAACACCGTGGCGCGGAGATGTCCTCGAGGTTGATCCCACCGAAGCTCGGCGCCATCCGCGCGATCGCGTCGACGAGCTCGTCGACCGACCCGGACTCGAGGCACACCGGGATGGCGTCCACCCCGGCGAAGTGCTTGAAGAGGACCGCCTTGCCCTCCATGACCGGCATCGCCGCCAGCGGGCCGATGTCCCCCAACCCGAGCACCGCCGTGCCGTCGGTGACGACGCCGACCGTGTTGTTGCGGGCGGTGAAGCGACGCGAGAGGGAGGGGTCCTCCTCGATCGCCAGGCATACGTCCGCGACACCGGGGGTGTAGAGCAGGGAGAGATCGTCCTGGTCACGCAACCGCTTGGTGGCGCGTACCTCGACCTTGCCACCCTCGTGAGCGACGAACTGCGGGGCAGTCAGGTCGTGGGTGGTGGTGGGCTCGGACGCAGACACGGCAGACAAACCTCGGGAGAATCGAAAAGGATCAAAGGAGAACGCCCCTGGGCGGCCGGGTGTGGCCACGACGGGCGGCGGGTGAGCCGCAGACATCTTCCCACACGAGGGGGCTTCGCTCTACGATCACCTCACCGTCGAGCGAGCCATCGCCTGACCTCCCGTTCCACCCCTTCTGCTCCGGGAGCACCGATGCGCCCTCGCGCCGTCCTCGCCCTGCTCGTCACGACCTGCATGACCGCCGCCCTCGCCGGGCAGGCGCAGGCCGTCGCACCCCCTTCGCCCTCGCCGTCCGCCGGGCCGGACGCCCGCGTCCGCCTGACCGGTGAGTTCGTGCGCACCTCCGTCGAGCGGGCCGGAGACCGGCAGCACACCGCGGTCCGCGTCGGCACCCGCTTCGTCCCCGTCACCGGGGACGAGCTCGAGGAGGTCACCGCGCGCTCGACGGTGACCGTCGACGTCGCCGTCCCGCAGGTCGTCACCGACGCCGCAGCAGCCGACACCACACTCTCCGTCCCCGCCGTCGGCGCACGGCCGCAGCGGCACGACCTCGACCCCGCCGACCTGCGGGCCGCCTCCGACAGCACGCCGGCCGCCGCGGCGTCGACCATCGGCCGGGCCACCACGGACGCCGCCTTCACCCCCGGCGCCGAGCCGCTCGACGTCCAGGCCCTCGTCACCACGTCCGCGGCGAAGGCCGCGTACTCCCCCGCGACCCGGCGCATCACCTACGTCGAGGTCACCCCGCGCGGGCTGACCCGCTCCCCCGTGACCTCGGCGCAGGCGCAGACGCAGGTGGCCGGCGCCGACGCCTACTGGCGCGACAACTCCCGCAGCGAGCTCAAGGTCGGCGCGCCCACCGTCCGCACGCGCATCGCCTCGGCATACTCCTGCACCGACGACCCCTTCGCCATGTGGTCCGAGGCCGCCGAACGCACCGGCTGGCGACTCGTCGACAACACCAGCCTCGTGCTCGTGCTCCCCCGCGCCGCCGACCGCGCCGGCTGCGGGTACGGACTCGGCATGGTCGGCAGCTCCCCCAACGACGGCGGGATCGTCCAGGTCGCCGACACCGCGCACCCCGTCCTCAGCCACGAGCTCGGGCACAACATGTCCCTCGGGCACGCCGACCTCCTCGCCTGCAGCGCACGCAGCGACGCCCCCCGGGCGAGCACGGGCCTGTGGTCCAACGGCTGCCAGGAGGTGGAGTACGGCGACGGCTTCGACATCATGGCCCTCAACGACCGGGTCTCCACTCCCATGCTCTCCGCGCCGCAGGCGGTGCGTACCGGCATGCTGTCCCCGGCCGCGACCGCGACGGTCGGCCGCGGCACGACCGAGGTCACCCTGCGCCCCGTCTCCGGGCGGGCCGGGACGCGGGCGGCGCGCGTGACCAATGCCGCCACCGGCGTCACCTACTACGTCGAGTACCGCACCGCCACCGGCCGGGATGCGAGCAACGCCTGGCAGATGAGCTCCGGTGTGCGCGTACTGCGCCACAACCCCGCCTACGACTCCAGCGTCCTGCTCGACCCCACCCCCACCGGTGGCCACGACCTCGACACCGCCCTCGAGGCCGGACGCAGCCTGAGCAGCTATGACGGCCAGGTGCGGGTCACGACGCTCTCCACGAGCCCCGGCCAGGCGGTGGTGAGCATCTCCAACAGCGGGGCGGCTGCCCCCTTCGCCCTGGGGTCGGCACCACGGATCACCGGGACGAAGGGGGTCGGCCGCCCGCTCACCGCCTCGCCGGGCTCGTGGTCGCCCACCCCGTCCTCGACCACCTACCGGTGGAAGCGCAACGGCGCCTGGATCATCGGGGCGACGGGGCGGACCTACACGCCGACGACCGCAGACGCCGGGCGCTACCTCACCGTCACCGTCACCGCCCGCCGCAGCGGGTACACCTCGAAGGCAGCGACGTCCGCGCGCGTGGGCATCCCGATCCATGCGACGAAGCGGCCCTACCTGCGCGGGACGCCGAAGGCGGGCGCGACGATGACCGTCATGGTCGGTGCGTGGACGCCGCGCCCGACCTCGTACGCCTACCGCTGGTACCGCAACGGCGCGCCGATCAGCGGCGCCACGGCGAAGTCCTACCGGCTGCGGTCCGCTGACCGGGGACGGAAGGTGCAGGCCATGGTCACCGCCCGTCGCACCGGCTACTCGACCGGGCAGGTGCGCACCTACAGCACGACCATCGCCCGCTGACCGCGGCTCGCTCGCGGGAAGACCATGGGACGATGCGGCGCATGGTCCTCCCCGGCATCGCCCGCGTCTCCGGCGCCTCGATGGAGCCGACCCTGCACGCAGGTGACCTGCTGCTCGTGCTCTGGGGCGCGCGGGCGCGGGTCGGCTCGCTGGCGCTGGTGCGCCTGCCACGGGACGAGCACGGTGCCTCCCGACCGATCGCGGTCAAGCGGGTCACCGGGACCGACCCGGCCGACCCCGGCAGGTGGTGGGTCGAGCGGGACAACCCCCGGGCGGGAGTGGACTCCTGGACCGTCGGGTCGCTCGCGCAGGAGGCGATCCTCGCCCGGGTGTTATTGCGAATCGCGTGCAGGAGAAGGCCCTTCGCGTGACCTTCGAGGTCGGCCCGAGTAGGTTGAGAAGCGAGTCACCCCAACACCACGGTGACCCTTCGCCACCACGAGAGGAAGGCACCCACATGCGTCTTCGTGACATGTTCCAGATCACCGAGGTCAGCGCGCACTGCGACCTGCCCTGCGGCGTCTACGACCCCGCGCAGGCACGCATCGAGGCCGAGTCGGTCCTGCAGATCATCAAGAAGGTCGCCGACAACGACGACCCCGACTTCCGCACGCGCGCGGTCCTGATCAAGGAGCAGCGCAGCGAGCTCGTCAAGCACCACCTCTGGGTGCTGTGGACGGACTACTTCAAGCCCCCGCACTTCGAGAAGTACCCGCAGCTGCACACCCTCGTCAACGAGGCCACCAAGCTCGCGGGCGCCAGCGGCACGAAGGGTGAGTTCGACCAGGCGAAGGCCGAGGAGCTCCTCGCCAAGATCGCCGAGATCGACAAGATCTTCTGGGAGACCAAGCAGGGCTGACCTGCTCCTCCGCACGACGAAGGGGGCTCCCCGCACGCCAGGTGCGGGGAGCCCCCTTCGCTCGTGCCGGCGCCCGCAGATCAGGTGACGTGCTCCAGCGCCGCGACGACGTCGGGGTCGTAGTCGTAGCCCAGCCCGAGGTGGAGCCGCTCGAGCGCCACCTCCCGCACGCGCGCGGAGCGGGCACCCTCGGTGATGTCGTCCCAGGCGCTGGCCACCCGCACGATGCGCGACTCGAGCGGGATGTGCGCACCGAACTCCCGCGAGCGCCGAAAGGGGGTGCGCACGTGGTCGAGCAGCGGCACGAGGGTCGCCAGCTGCGGGCTGGACCCGACGACATGGGTGCTGACGACCGCGATCCGGTCCTCCACCTCGGGCCCCGCGTGGAGGGTCGCGCCGTCCCGCAACGGCTCGTCGAGGCCGAGCTGACCGACGTCGTGGAGCAGCGCGGTGCGCTCGATCTGGCGCAGCGTCCGTGAGTCGAGGTCCATCTGCTCGCCGATCGCCACGGCGAGCTCGGCCACGCGGTTGGGGTGCCCCGGCCGGGTCAGGCCGCTGACCGCGGTCAGGCGGGACAGCGCGAGCAGCGACTCCCCCATCGCCCGGCGGATCGCGAGGAGGCGGCGCACGGCGACGTAGGCCAGCAGCACCGGCAGCACGAGCAGCGGGATCGCCACCCAGCCGATGACCGGGTAGGCGAGCGCGATGAGCGGCCCGGAGGTGAGGATCGCCGCGGAGATCCGGGTCAGGGGTCCGCCCTCGTCGGCGAGGATCCGGGAGAGGCGACGCCCCTCCCCGAGCCAGGCCACGAGCACCTCGAGGATGCGCTGGGTCAGGCCGCCGGCCACCGCGGCGAGCAGCAGCACGAAGGCCGCCGTCGCCGGGCGCACGTCGTCACTGACGGCGACGTCGATGAGGACGCGGCCGTCGACGGTGATCCCCCGCGCGAGGAGGGTGGTGACCGCGAGGCCGAGGAACCGCGCGCCGAGCGACCCCTCGACGACCTTGTGCCCACCCGCTCGGGCGATGAGCCCGCCGACGAGGATGCTCAGCCAGATCATCGCGAGCACCGTGCAGGCGGAGGGCGGCTCCCCGTTGAAGGCGCTCCGGGTGAGGATGAGACCCAGCGCGGGTGCGGTCATCAAGGGCGCGATCACCTGCCGGGAGATCCGCATCGGCAGCTGCTCGCCGAGGACCATGGCGATGATCGACACGAGCACGAAGGGGGTCATCGCCCCCTCGGTGAGCTCCGCCTGCAGCGCGGCTGCCGAGCCGATGACGATCGCGAGGGCGAAGAGGACGAGGTCCAGCCGCGCGCGCATCGCGGTGATCACGACGCCTCCACCGCGGGCAGCTGGTCCCGCTCCAGCGAGCGCCGCAGGGCGGCGACGCAGGCCGCGTCGAGGGCGGTCCCGGCCAGCTCCTCGCACCGGCCCACGGCAGTCGCGCGGTCGCTCCCTTCGCCCACCACGCGGGCCCAGAGGTCGGCGACGGCCACGACGCGGGCCCCGAGGGGGATCTGGTCACCGCCCAGACCGTGGGGGCCGCCCTGCCCGTCGACCCGCTCGTGGTGGGCGGCGACGAGGAGCAGTGGTTCCTCGAGGAAGGTGATCGATCCCAGGACCGTGCGCGTCGCCGCCGCGTGGTCCCGCCGCACGATGGCCTCGGGGGCGCCGTCGAGGGCGAGCTTGCCGACGTCCCGGATCTGCGCGGCGGTGGTGATCTCGTCGATGGCCTGCGGAGTCAGGGCCAGGCTCGTGGCGATCGCCGTGGCCGCACCCGCGGCGAGCCTGGCCTCCTCTGCCGCCCCCGGGTGGCGCTGGTCGAGGGCGAGGACGAAGGGTCTGAGCATCTGGTGGCGGGTCGCCCACTCGACCGCGTACTGCTGCAGGCCCCAGTGGATGACGAAGAGCGAGGGGAGGAAGAAGACGGTCGAGGCCCATCCCATGCCCGCCGGCGCCCAGAGGATCACGAGGACGTAGGCGGCGAGCGCGTAGCTGGCGTAGGAGGCGAGCACCTGCCGCAGGAGGGTCGTGACGATGACGCGGAGGGAGCCGTCCGAGCTGATCTGGAGTACTCCGGCCAGCAGGAAGGAGTTGACGACGGCGGCCGTCAACGCGGCGACGGCCATCTGGGCCGCGAGCGCCCCCAGCGGGAGGTCCTCGGGGTGGGGGGCCAGGACCTGACCCCCGCTGAGCGTGTAGGCCAGCGAGCCCGCGGTGACGTAGAGGACGCGCTGGCTGACGTTGAAGACGCGCTTGAGGGCCTCGTTGCGGTCGACCAGGACGGGCAGGGACGCGACCAGGGCCGCTCCCACCGGGCCGAGGAGCGGGATCGCCGCGATCTGGATGATGCCGGAGGCCGAGACCTGGATCGGGCCGATGGCCTGGGGCCGGCCGACCGCTGCGATGAAGCCGACGACGAGCATGGCAACGAACCAGCTGAGCCGGTCCGGCGGTCCGGCGACCACGAGGGCGGCACTGCCGGCTGCCGCCGCCGCCAGGGAGACGGCGAGGACATAACCCTGAGTCGACCGAGGTGGGTCGGTCGACTCAGGCGGTGGGGCGGGCTGCGCGGTGCTCAGGCGTCGCCGAGGCGTGCCGGCTCGGCCGGGTCGGGCGCGGCCCAGTCATAGCCATAGTTGATGCTGGGCTTGGGCTTGGCCCAGTCGTAGCCGTAGCTGATCTTGGGCTTGGCCCAGTCGTAGCCGTAGCTGATGTTGGGCTTGGCCCAGTCGTAGCCATAGCTGATCTTGGGCTTGGCCCAGTCATAGCCATAGCTGATGCTGGGCTTGGCCCAGTCGTAACTACCCTGGATGGCGACCGATCCAGCGAACGCGGTGACGGCGAGTGCCCCGACAAGCATCGTGGTGATCTTGTTCACGTGGACATGATGGCACGACTGAGTACTACATGGGTAGACCTTCAGGGAATACTCAGGTAGCGGCTTGTGACAGAATATCCGAATTCCAGTCCTGCCCACCGGCAGGGCCGTCGTACTTGAGGAGGCACCGATGAGCAAGCGCGCCCGTAAGCGTCGTTCGCGTAAGGGCAAGGCCGCGAACCACGGCAAGAAGCCCAACACCTGAGCAGACCGCGCTTCGGCACCATGAGTGCCGAGCCGCGGCGAAGGGCCGCTGTCCCCCTGGGATGGCGGCCCTTCACCGTGTCTGGGTGGTGAGGGGTGCCACGACGCTGGGTGAGGCGTCACGCCATGATCACCGTCACGCTGCCCCCTTCGCACACCTGCTGGCCGCCACTCAGGGCGCGGGGGAATGGGCGCCGGCGGCGGGCTGTTGACCGAAGCGAAGAACCTGACGCAACGGACAGGAGTCCAGGGTGCTCGTACTGCACGCCGGAGAGCGCACCGCCACACCGCTAGGGTGGAGTGCGATGACGGAGCCCACGATCGACGACCTGACGGCGCAGGCGGATGCCGACGCCGCAGTGGACGTCGCCACCGAGACCACCGAGCAGCGCCGCACGCGCTTCGAGCGCGAGGCGATGCCGCTGCTCGACCAGCTCTACTCCGCGGCGCTGCGCACGACGCGCAACCCGACGGACGCCGAGGACCTCGTCCAGGAGACCTACGCGAAGGCCTTCGCCGCCTTCCACCAGTACCGCCCCGGGACGAACCTCAAGGCGTGGATGTACCGCATCCTCACCAACACCTACATCAACACCTACCGCAAGAAGCAGCGCGAGCCGAAGCAGTCCGACTCCCCCGAGGTCGAGGACTACCAGCTGCACAAGGCCGAGCAGCACACCTCCAAGGGGCTGCGCTCCGCCGAGGTCGAGGCGCTGGACCGGATGCCCGACACCGAGGTCAAGCGGGCGCTGCAGGACCTGCCCGAGGACTTCCGGATGGCGGTCTACCTCGCCGATGTCGAGGGCTTCGCCTACAAGGAGATCGCGGAGATCATGGGCACGCCCATCGGCACCGTGATGTCGCGTCTGCACCGGGGCCGGCGCCAGCTGCGCGCGAAGCTCACCGACTACGCCGCCGACCGCGGCGTCGAGGCCGCGAAGGGGGAGCTGTCATGAGCGACGAGCACATCGACTGCTCCCAGACGATGTACCGGATGACCGAGTACCTCGACGGCGAGATGACGGCGGAGGACTCGCGCCAGATCGCCGCCCACCTGACGACCTGCGCACCCTGCCTGTCCGAGCACGACCTCGACCGGATGCTCAAGGAGCTCGTCCACCGCTCCTGCACCCAGGAGCAGGCACCGGCTCAGCTGCGCACGCTGATCATGCAGCGCATCACCACGATCTGCGACGACGGGTCCTTCAGCGAGGTCACCCAGGTGAGACGGCTCTCCGAGGGCTGAGCGAATAGGCTGACGCCATGCGCGTCCTCGTCACCGGCGGAGCCGGCTACATCGGTTCCCACACCGTCGTCCAGCTCATCGCCGCCGGCCACGAGGTCGTCATCGTCGACAGCTTCGTCAACGCCAGCCCGAGTGTCCTCCCGCGCCTGGAGGACCTCGCCGGGACGAGCATCGAGACGCACTCCTTCGATGTGCGCGACGTGGACAAGACCTCGGCGCTCTTCGCCGAGGGGCGCTTCGACGCGGTGATCCACTTCGCCGGGCTCAAGGCCGTCGGTGAGTCGAGCGAGATCCCGCTGGAGTACTACGACAACAACCTCGGCACGACGTTCTCGCTGCTGCGCGCCATGCAGCGACACGAGGTCGGCACGCTCGTCTTCTCCTCCTCGGCCACCGTCTACGGCGAGACCACGACCGTGCCGATGCACGAGGACCTGCCGACGTCGGCGACCAACCCCTACGGGTGGACCAAGGTCATGCAGGAGCAGATCCTCAGCGACGCGGCCCGGGCCGGCGGCCCGCAGATCGCTCTGCTGCGCTACTTCAACCCCGTCGGGGCCCACGTGTCCGGGACCATCGGCGAGGACCCGCAGGGCACTCCGAACAACCTCATGCCCTTCATCGCCCAGGTGGCCGTCGGGCGGAGGGCGCGGCTGCAGGTCTTCGGTGACGACTACCCGACCCCGGACGGGACCGCCCTTCGCGACTACATCCACGTCGAGGACCTCGCGGCGGGCCACGTCGCGGCGCTGGAGCACCTCGGCGCCCACCCGGAGATCGACGTGCGGGCGTGGAACCTCGGCACGGGGCAGGGCAGCTCGGTGCTGGAGATGGTGCGCGCCTTCGAGGCGGCGAGCGGACGACCGGTCCCCCACGACGTCGCGCCGCGGCGCCGGGGCGACCTGGCCGTGTGCTACGCCGACCCCACGCGCGCCGAGAGCGAGCTCGGCTGGCGCGCACAGCACACCATCGAGCGGATGTGTGCCGACACGTGGCGGTGGCAGGCCGCCAACCCCCAGGGCTACAACGCGTGACCCCCTTCGCATCTGCCTAGGCAGATGCGAGGGGGTGTGAAACGGGTGCGCATCTGCCTAGGCAAATGCGAGGGGGTGCGAAGCGGGCGCACATCTGCCTAGGCAGATGCGGCTCCGGGCCGGCACGTGCCTAGGCAGATGCGAAGGGGGGTGTCCCTATGGGTTTCGTCAAGCAGCGGTTGCTGGGCGGGGTTGGTAGGGAGTGCCGTCTCGGAGCATGGCGTAGATGACGTCGCAGCGGCGTCTGGCGAGGCAGATCAGGGCGGCGTTGTGTTTCTTGCCTTGGGCTCTCTTGCGGTCGTAGTAGGTGCGTGAGGTCGGGTCGTGAAGGGCGGCGAACGCGGCGAGGAACATGGCGCGTTTGAGGTTCTTGTTGCCGCTGCGTGAGGGGTGTTCCCCGCGGATGGAGGAGCCTGACCTGCGGGTGACGGGTGCCAGTCCGGCGTAGGCGGCCAGGTGTCCGGGCGTGGGGAAGGTCGAGCCGTCGCCGACCTCGAGCAGGATGCGTGCTGCGGTCCTGACCCCGATGCCGGGCATGGAGGTCAGGACCGCGGCAAGAGGGTGGGCATCGAGCATCTCCTCGACCTGCGCAGCGGCCTGCTTGCGCTGGTCCAGCAGCGAGGCGAGTTGCTCGGCCAGCTGCGGCAGGACCATTTCGGCGGCTGTGGTGCCGGGTACGGTCACGTTCTGCTCATCGAGCGCGCTCATGATCGCCTCGACGATCGCTTGGTGGGAGCGCGGCGCTCGGGGGCGCACGACGGCGGCAACGCGACGCTTGCCGGCCTGGCGTAGTCCGGTTGGTCCACCGAAGCGGTGGAGCAGTTCCAGGATGGCCTTGTGGTGCAGCCTCGCGCCGATAGCCCGTTCGAGGGCGGGGTGGATCTGGGTCAGGAGCCCGTGGATGCGGTTGGTCACGCGGGTGACCTCGGCGGCCAGGTCGTCGTCGAAGCCGACGATGACTTCCAGATCGGCCAGGGCCTCCTCGCCGGTATCGACTCGTCGCAGGGCGTGTGGCAGGGTCCGAGCGGCTTCGGCGATGACGTACGCGTCGCGGGCGTCGGTCTTGGCATGGCCCGGGTGCAGGTCCGCGATCCGGCGCATCGCCAACCCCGGTAGGTAGGCCACCTCGACGCCCACCGAGCGGGCGACCGCGACGGGTAGGGCACCGATCGAGGCGGGCTGGTCCACGACCACCAGAACCGGTCCGTGGGCGGCCAACTGCTCGAACAACGATCGCAGTGCGTGCTCGTCCTGGGGCAGTGGCTTGTCGTGCAGCCGCGTGCCTTCGTGGTCGAGGGCGCTGGCGTGGTGTTCGCCCTTGCCGACGTCCAACCCCACGAATACCGCGTACCCGCGCTTTGATGATGGCTCTTCCATGATGGGCCTCCTTGCCCTGCAGCGAACCTGAACTGCCGGTCGCGGTCAGGCGTCAGCAGCCGGCAGCCACGTTACGAAGAGACCACCCGTGCGGGGGCCGTGTCCCTATCAGCGGTCACACCGACGCCACCAGGCCCGGTGACAACACCCCCCGGATCATCGAAACGACAGGGGCAGTCAGTCATGCCGAGCCCAGCGACCAACATCCCCATCATCGGGGACACGAAGAAGGTAACGGGTCAGCGGTTGTAGGCGTACCGCGTGGCGCGGGCACGGGCCTTCAGGCCCTTCATCCCCTTTGTGCGCAGGATCCCGATGGTCTGGCGCAGCGAGGTGTCGTTGGGCAGGGACAGCCGGATGATCTCGCTCCAGGCGGAGCCCACCTGGCGCGGGAGCGAGCCGGTGACGTACTCGAGGCCGTACTTGTCGAAGAGCGCCTTGATCTGCGGGGCGACCTGCGGGTAGCGGCGGCTGGGCATGTCCGGGAAGAGGTGGTGCTCGATCTGGTAGCTCAGGTGGCCGGTCGCGACGTGCATCGCCGTCGACCCGGTGATGTTCGCCGAGCCGAGCATCTGGCGCAGGTACCACTCGCCGCGGGTCTCCCCGTCGATCGAGGTCCGGGTGAAGGTCTTGATCCCGGCCGGGAAGTGACCGCACATGATCACCGAGTGCGTCCAGTAGTTGCGCACGATGTTGGAGACGAAGTTGGCGGTGAGGGTCGGCAGGAAGTTCGGCCCGGAGAGCAGCGGGAAGAGGACGTAGTCCTTGCCGGCCTGACGCTTGATCTTGTTGACGACCTTCTTCGCCTCGGCCGTCCACTCCGGGTTGTCCTTGCGCGTCTTCCAGTTCGCCCCGAGCTCGAGGTCGTAGGCGGCGATGCCGTACTCGAAGAAGGTCGCGTTGACGAAGTTGACCAGGGGCTGCACGAGGTAGCCCGGGTACCACTTCTGGGCGTCGTCGACGCGCATGATGCCGTAACCGAGGTCGTTGTCGTAGCCGACGACGTTGGTGTAGGTGTGGTGCACCTTGTTGTGGCTGTTCTTCCAGTGCTCCGCGGGGGTCGCGTTGTCCCACTCCCACGTCGAGGAATGGATCTTCGGGTCACGCATCCAGTCCCACTGGCCGTGGATGATGTTGTGCCCGACCTCCATGTTGTCGAAGATCTTCGACGCGCTCAGCGCGGCGGTCCCCGCCATCCAGGCCCACTTGTTGCCCGAGAAGAGCAGGGCCGCGCGCCCCCCGATCTCGAGGTAGCGCTGGGCGGCGACCATCCGGCGAATGTACTGGGCGTCCTCCTCCCCCAGCGAGCCCATCACCGAGGCGCGGATCTCGTCGAGCTCGCGGCCGAGCTCCTCGATCTGCTCCGGGGTCAGGTGCTCGATGGGGCTGGGGTCCATCGTGACGTTGGTGTGGATCACCTCGGACGTACCGCCGGTGATCCGGGCGTCGGCGCGGTGGGTGGTCGGGGTGCGCTGGAGTGTCGCAGTCATCTACTTCTCCTGGGTGTCGATCGTGCAGGCGCCGGCGACGGCCGAGATGCAAGTCTGCACCTTCACGGCCGGATCGTCGGGTGTGGTCATCGTGAGGTTGCCGTTGCGCAGGTCGCGCACGGCACCGTCGGTCATGGGCAGGACGCAGCTGAAGCAGATGCCCATCCGGCACCCGCTGGGCATGAGGAGGCCGGCGTCCTCGGCCGCGTCGAGGATCGTGGTGCCACCATCGATGTCGATGGCCGCCTCCTCCGCACCGACACGAAGGGTGGCGATGCCCCCTTCGCCCGCCTCGATGATCGTGGGACGGAAACGCTCCACGTGGAGCAGCTCCGTGCGGCCGGCGGCCTCGTAGTGCGCCTCGAAGGCGTCGAGCATCGGCGTCGGCCCGCAGATCCAGGTCTCGCGCTGGCGCCAGTCCGGGACGATCTCGTCGAGCTGGTCGGGGGTGAACATGCCCTCCTCGTCGGTGTGGCGCACGATGGCGCGCACACCCGTGGGGGCATCGGCGAGCTCACGGGCGAAGATCACGTCGTCGGCGGTCGGCGCGGAGTGCGCGTGCACGACGTCCAGCCCGTCGAAGTCGTGGTTGCGCAGCATCCCCATGACGGGCGTGATGCCCGATCCGCCGGTGAGGAAGAGAACCTTGGCCGGGACCGACTGCGGCAGCATGAAGTCCCCGGTCGCCTGGTCCAGCTGGACGATCGTGCCCGGTCGGGCGTGGTGGACGAGGTGCCGCGAGACGAGTCCGTCGGGCATCGCCTTGACGGTGATCGAGATCAGGCCGTTGCGGTTGCTCGTGTCGGAGGTCAGGGAGTAGGCCCGCCAGTGGCGCACACCGTCGACGTCGACGCCCAGGCGGATGTACTGGCCGGGCGCGTGGCCCTCCCAGTCCTTGCCCGGTCGGATGCTGATGGTGGCTGCGTCGCGCGTCTCCGGGGTGACCGCGACGATGCGCCCGCGCAGGTCGGCGCCGGAGCGAAGGGGGGCGAAGAGGTCGAGGTAGTCCTCGGGGATGACCGGCGTCGCGAGGCCACGCGCGAAGCGCGCTGCGGTGTCGCGGGCTCGAAGAAGTGGTGTGGTCATGTCTCCATCCTCCCGCCTCAACTCCTGTCACGTGCTGTCCTGCGTGGGTAGGCTTCGGAGTACGCATTTGTTCACTCGAGACAAACACGTCGCATCTGCCTAGGCAGATGCGACACCGGGACGACGAAGGGGGCACCGATGGCCGAGCAACCATCCCGGCCGAGCGAGGGGCGCACCGCGCAGCGGGCCAGGGAGCTCGCCCTCGACGAGGCCACGGTGGCCACCCTTCGCTCGGACCTGCCGCGGGTGGCCCGGCTCGTCGTCGCCGAGGTCATGCGCGAGGTGCCGGCCTACGACGTGCCCTTCCAGGGACGGATGGGGCGGATCATCGAGAAGGCCGTGCAGGTCTCGCTCGAGAGCTTCGTCTCGCTCGCCGCACGACCCGCACCCCGGTCCGGCGCCAGGGTCGGGGTCGGGGTGACCGCCGCCCGCGACCTCGGGCAGGCCGAGGCGCGCAACGGCCGACCGGTCGAGGCGCTGCTCGCCGCGTACCGGGTCGGGGCCGGCGCCGCGTGGCGCGAGCTGTCCGTCGAGGCCGTCGAGGCCGGGGTGGACGCAGCAACCCTGGGCCGATTCGCCGAGCTCGTCTTCACCTACATCGACGAGCTGTCGGCGGCCTCCGTCGCCGGGCACAACAGAGAGACCTCGAGCGCCGAGCGCGCCCGCGTCGTCCACCTCGACCGGCTGACCCGCGGGCTGCTCACCGGGGTCGCGGAGAGCGAGCTCGATGCCGCCGCGGCAGCGGCCTCGTGGGTGCCGCCGCGCACCCTCACCGCGGTGCTCGTGCCCGCCACCCGCCTGCAGCACACCGCCGCCGTCCTCGACCCGCGCGCCCTGACCCTCGGTGAGGAGCTGCCCCACGGGGACCACCCCGCTCCGCCGGCCGCCCACGCCGTCCTCCTCGTGCCTGATGCCGGTGGCCCGGCGCGGGCGCACCTGCGCGAGGTGCTCGGCGGGCGTCCCGCGGTCATCGGACCGGCCCGGCCGTGGGCGCTCGCCAGCGAGTCCTACGCGCGGGCGGTGCGCTCGGTGCCGCTGGCCGACGACGACACGCCGCTCGACACCGATGAGGTCCTGCCCGAGCTCGTCCTGACCGCCGACCCGACGGCCCTGGCCGACCTGCGGGAGGCCGCTCTGGCCCCCTTCGCCGAGGTGGCGGACGGGACGGCGGACCGGCTGGCCGAGACCCTGCGCGCCTGGCTGCTGCTGCAGGGGCGGCGCGAGCTCGTCGCCGAGGCGCTGCACGTGCACCCGCAGACCGTGCGCTACCGGATGAACCAGGTGCGCGACCTCTACGGCGACCGGCTCACCGACCCCGACGAGGTCCTCGCGCTCGTCCTCGCACTCGGCCGCAGCCAGCCGGGCGGGTGAGCCCCGAGGCCCCCGGTCACCACGGCGTCGCGGCGCCGGCCCCCCACCCCGACCAGCGCCGGGTCACCAGATCCGCCACGGCTGCCCCACCGGTGAAGGAGTGGGTGCCGGGCGCCTCGTCGACGAGCACCGCGGCGCCCGCGAGCGCGTCGCGCACCGCGTCCGGACCACCGAAGGGGTCCTTCGCCCCCTGGACCACGTGCACCGCCAGCCCGGCCTCGAGGGGCATGAGCAGCTCACCGATCCGCGACTTCTCGGGCCCCTTGCCCGGCGGCACCAGCGGGAAGGACAGGCACAGCACCCCGTCCGCACCGAGCTCGCCCGCCATCCGGCAGGCCACCCGCGCCCCCGCGCTGCGGCCACCCATGACCAGTCGGCCCGGCAGCCGGTCACGCACCGCAGGCACGATCTCGCGCCACGCCGCGTCGAGCTTCGGCGGCATCGGCGCGAGCTTCTTGCCCGCCACCCGCCACGGCATCTCGACGAGCGCGACCGTCCACCCGGCCTCGGGCAGCGCCCGCGCGATCGCCGCCAGGTCCGCGGCCCCGATCCCGCCGCCCGCCCCGTGGGTGAGCAGCATCGACCCGAGCGGGTCCTCGGCGGCGCTGACGTGCACCCGAGCCGGACCCGTGGCGGTCCCGACCTCGATCACGAGCCCACCACCTCACCCGTCTCCGGGTCGACGACACCGACCAGGTCCTCCGCCGGCAGGGGCGTCAACAGCTCCGGACCGTTGTTGCGGGTGGCATTGACCGCCGTCGAGATCGGGTGCGCCGCAAAGCGTCCCGGCTGCTCGAAGGCGAGCAGGTCGGTGATGCCCTGCGGGTCGGTGAGGTCCGGGTCGAGCCAGCGGGCGTGGTCGCCGCGCTCGAGGACCAGCGGTTGGCGGTCGTGGATGCGGTCCAGGCCCGGCTCCGCGGTGGTCGTGACGATCGTGAAGGTCACGAGCCAGGCACCGGGGTCCTCCTCGGGCAGCGCCCGGTCGCGCCAGAACTCGTAGAGCCCGGCGAAGGCGAGCAGGTCCCCGTCGCCGCGGTGGATGAAGAAGGGCTGCTTGCGTGGCTTGCCCTTGCTGTCGGTCGCCACCGGTGAGGCCTGCCACTCGTACCAGCCCGCGGCCGGGACGAGGCAGCGTCGCACGGCCGCCGCCCTGGCGAAGGAGGACTTGTCGAGGAGCGTCTCGGCGCGGGCATTGGTCATCCGCGGGCCCACCTTGGTGTCCCTGGCCCACGAGGGCACGAGACCCCACGAGAGCAGCCGCAGCTGCCGAAGGGGGTCCCCCGGCTCCTCCTTCGGCGCCCGGGTGAGGACCACGGGCGCCTGCTTGGTCGGGGCCATGTTGTGGTCCGGTGCACCGGGGGCCGGGTCCTGCGGGGACTTCAGCAGGGAGCGCGTGCGCTCGCCCGTGCGGTCCGCATCGATCTCGAACTCCTCGATGAGGTCATCCGGGTTGGCCGTCGCCGCGTATCGTCCGCACACCCTCAAAGCGTAGGCCCACGGCAAACCCGACTACGGTGGTCAGGAGCACCACCGGTCCCTCGGGAGCCGCCCCGGGACCGTCCCGCGACGACAAGGAGCCACCACCCATGATCGTTCGTCGAATCGCCCGCCCGATGCTGTCCAGCATCTTCATCTTCGGCGGGGTCAACGCCCTTCGCTACGCCGCAGCCCACAAGCCGGCCGCGGACCCCATCACCCAGAAGCTGGCCGCCCCCCTCGGGCTGCCCGAGGACACCGAGCTGCTCGTGCGCATCAACGGCGCGGCCATGGTCGGCGGCGGCGCCCTGCTCGCCACCGGCAGGTTCCCCCGCCTCGCCTCGACCCTGCTGGCCGCCTCGCTCGTCCCGACGACCGCGACCCACCAGTTCTGGAACGAGACCGACCCGGAGGCCAAGCAGAACCAGCAGATCCAGTTCTTCAAGAACGTCTCCGTCTTCGGCGGGCTCCTGCTCGCGGCCGTCGACACCGAGGGCAAGCCGGGCCTGACCTACCGCGCGAAGCTCGCCGGCGACAGCGTCAGCCGCTCCGCCTCCTCCGTGCGCCGGACCGCTCGTCGTGAGGCCAAGCTGGCAGCCCTCCAGGCGAAGAACGCGGTGCACTGAACCGCATGACCACCCCCGATTGGCATCCCCCGGCAGCGTCCGGACCGCTCGATGCGACCGTGACGCTGCCGGGGAGCAAGTCCCTGACGAACCGCTTCCTCGTCCTCGCCGCGCTGGCGAGCGAGACCTCCCGGCTGCGCCGCCCCCTTCGCTCCCGGGACACCGAGCTGATGGCCCGGGCGCTGCGCGGCCTCGGCGCCGGCATCGACGACGCCACCTCCTCGGCCAACGCCCTGGCCGACCCCGACTGGATCATCACCCCCGCCACCCTCCGCGGCGGCGGTGACATCGACTGCGGGCTCGCCGGGACCGTGATGCGCTTCCTGCCGCCCGTGGCGGCGCTGTGCGACGGTCCGGTGCGCTTCGACGGGGACGAGCGCTCCCGGGTGCGGCCGATGGCCGCGATCCTCCAGGCGCTGCGGGACCTCGGGGTGAGCATCGAGGACGAAGGGCGGGGCACCCTCCCCTTCGTCGTGCAGGGGGCGGGGTCCGTGCGCGGCGGCACCGTCGTGCTCGACGCCTCCGCCTCCTCCCAGTTCGTCTCCGCGCTCCTGCTCGCCGCGCCGCGCTCCGAGGAGGGGATCACGGTCGTCCACGACGGCGAGCCGCTGCCCTCCCTGCCGCACATCGAGATGACCGTCGAGGCGCTGCGCGATGCCGGCGCCGAGGTCGACGACTCCGAGCCCAACACGTGGCGGGTCGAGCCCGGCGAGCTGCTGCCGCTCGACGTCACCGTGGAGCCCGACCTGTCCAATGCCGCGCCCTTCCTCGCCGCCGCGGCCGTGACCAACGGCACGGTGCGCGTGCCCGACTGGCCGCAGCACACCACCCAGGCGGGTGATCGCATCCGCGACATCCTCGACCAGATGGGCGCCGACGTCACCCTCGACGGGCAGGCACTCACGGTCAGCGGTGACGGCCCGCCGAGCGGGATCGACATCGACCTGCACGACGCCGCCGAGCTGACCCCCGTCGTCGCGGCGCTGGCCGCGTGCGCCGAGGGACCCTCGATCATCCGCGGTGTCGCGCACATCCGCGGCCACGAGACCGACCGGATCACGGCGCTCTCGCGGGAGCTGACCGCCTTCGGCGTGGCGGTGACCGAGCGTGAGGACGGCCTGCGGATCGACCCGGCGCCGCTGCGCCCGGCGACCTTCCACACCTACTCCGACCACCGCATGGTCATGGCCGGAGCACTCCTCTCGCTCGTCGCGCCCGGGTCCATCATCGAGGACCCCGGGACCGTCGCGAAGACGCTGCCGGGCTTCCTGGGGCTCTGGGAGTCCATGCTCGGGACCACGGCCGGCTGATGGTCCGGTCCGCGCGCAGCTGGGACGAGTCCGACGTCCGCGTGCGCCCCAATCGCCGCGGCACCCGACCGCGGACGAAGGAACGTCCCAAGCACGAGGACGCGATCATCGGGCGCGTCACCGCCGTCGACCGCGGTCGCTGGACGACGCTCGTGCCCGGTGCGCACGGGGAGCCCGAGCGGGTCGTCGTCGCGATGCGTGCCCGCGAGCTCGGGCGGTCGCCGATCGTCGTCGGTGACCGCGTGGGGATGGTCGGTGACGTCTCGGGAGGGCCGGACTCGCTGGCCCGGATCGTGCGCATCGAGGAGCGGGTCACGGTGCTGCGGCGCACCGCCGATGACACCGACCCCTTCGAGCGCGTCATCGTCGCCAACGCCGACCAGCTCGTCGTCGTCGCGGCGCTGGCCGACCCGGAGCCACGCCCGCGGCTCATCGACCGGTGCCTCGTCGCGGCCTACGACGCGGGGATGGACCCGCTCATCGTCCTCACCAAGGCGGACCTGGCGTCGTCCGAGGACTTCCTCGCGCACTACGCGCCGCTCGACGTGCCGCACGTCGTCACCTCCGTGCTCGCCGACGGCCGGCCGGCGCTGGCCGAGCTGCGGGCCCGGTTGGTGGGCCGCGTCTCCGTGCTCGTGGGTCACTCCGGCGTCGGCAAGTCGACCTTGGTCAACGCCCTCGTGCCGGAGGCGCACCGGGCGACCGGGCACGTCAACGACGTCACCGGTCGCGGACGGCACACCTCGACCAGCGCCCTGGGGATGCGGTTGCCGCCCTTCGAGGGGCCCGCCGGCGACGAACCACCCCCCGAACCGCATCTGCCTAGGCAGATGCGAAGTGGGCCGGGCGAGGAGGCGCATCTGCCTAGGCAGATGCGAGATGAGGGCGACCCGGACGCCGTCGGGTGGATCATCGACACCCCGGGCATCCGCTCCTTCGGTCTCGCGCACGTCGTGGCGGACACGATCATCGGCCACTTCCCCGAGCTCGCCGAGGGCGCCGAAGCCGGCTGTCCCCGTGGCTGCACCCACGACGAGCCGGACTGCGCGCTCGACGACTGGGTGGAGGCCGGTCACGCGGGCCACGGCGGCGAGCTGCGGCTGGACTCCCTTCGTCGGCTGCTGCGGGCGCGCTCCGGCGAGGACGCCTGACCCACTCCGGTACGTTGACGGGATGGCCGAGAGTTCCCCGTACGCCGACGACCTGCGCCTGGCCCACGTCCTCGCGGACCGGGTCGAGCAGATCACCATGGCCCGCTTCCGCGCGGATGACCTCGTCGTCGAGTCCAAGCCCGACCTGACCCCGGTCAGCGACGCCGACCGGGCGTGCGAGGAGGCCATCCGCTCCCAGCTCGCCCGCTCGCGGGGGCGCGACGCGATCGTCGGTGAGGAGTTCGGCACCACCGGCAACAGCCAGCGACGCTGGATCATCGACCCCATCGACGGCACGAAGAACTACGTGCGCGGCGTCCCCGTCTGGGCCACGCTCATCGGCCTCGTCGACGGCGAGGACTGCGTCATGGGCCTCGTCGCCGCGCCCGCGCTCGGGCGTCGCTGGTGGGCCGCCAAGGGTGCCGGCGCGTGGACCGGTCGCTCGCTCTCGCAGGCCCGCCAGGTCCGCGTATCGCAGGTCTCGCGGCTCCAGGACGCCTCGCTGTCGTACAGCTCGCTCGAGGGCTGGCGCGAGGGCGGCCGCGGGCGCGCCTTCCTCAACCTCACCTCGGACCTGTGGCGCACCCGGGCCTACGGGGACTTCTGGTCCTACATGCTCGTCGCCGAGGGCGCGGTCGACATCGCCGCCGAGCCCGAGCTCGAGCTCTACGACATGGCCGCGCTCGTCGCGATCGTCGAGGAGGCCGGTGGCCGGTTCACCTCGCTCGAGGGTCAGCGGGGCCCCTGGGGCGGCAACGCGGTCGCGAGCAACGCACTGCTCCACGACGAGGTCCTCGCGCGCTTGTCCCCCGGCGCCTGAGGCATCCCCGGCCCGAGCAGGGTCCGCACGGTGCTCGGCGCCGGCCGGCTGCTCACCCGGATCGGGTGATGTCACCGCCTCTCTGCGGTGACACGCTCGGCCTACCCCGGTTCGGTCGAGCACGAGGACTGACACCCGGGTGCGCTGGGCGTGTCGACGTCGGCGTCGCTGAGTGGACAGGTGAACCCCATGGACGAGCACATCCGGTCAACAGACGCCGACTCCGCCCTGTTCGGCAATCGCTTCGCCACCCGGGAGGTCCCCAGCCGGGAGTTTCCCACGGCCGGCATGTCCGCCCAGGACGCGATGCGCCTGGTCAGCGAGGATCTCGCGCTGGAGGGTGACCCCGCCCGGAACCTCGCCACCTTCGTGACGACGTGGATGGAACCGGAGGCACAACGGCTCATCGCCACCAACCTCCACCGCAATTTCATCGACCACGCCGAGTATCCGCGGACCGCCGAGATCGAGCAACGATGCATCCGCATGCTCGCCGACCTGTTCCACGCGCCGGGTCCGACCACCGGAGCCCGTACCCAGGGGTCCTCCGAGGCCATCATGCTCGGGGCCTTGTCCCTGAAGTGGAACTGGCGAACACGCCGCGGCCTGGACGAGGGCTCGACGCAGGTCCCGAACCTCGTGTTCGGGGGTGACGTCCATGTCGTGTGGGAGAAGTTCTGCCGCTACTTCGACGTCGAGCCACGCATCGTCCCGCTCCAGCCCGGGAAGTACACCATCGGGCCGGAGGACGTGGAGCCGCACCTCGACGAGAACACCATCGGTGTCGCCGCCGTGCTGGGGACGACGTTCACCGGGCACAAGGACGACATCGTCGGCATCAACGATCTGCTGGTCAGGGTCAGGTCCGAGCGCGGCCTCGACATCCCGTTGCACGTCGACGCGGCCAGCGGCGGCTTCGTCTGGCCCTTCCTCTACCCCGACTCGGCCTGGGACTTCCGACTGGAACAGGTCCGGTCGATCAACGTCTCCGGCCACAAGTTCGGGTTGGTCTACCCGGGCATCGGGTGGTTGATCTTCCGCGAACGGGCCGACCTGGCCACGGACCTGGTCTTCACCGAGAACTACCTCGGCAAGACCGACGAGACGTTCACCCTGAACTTCTCCACCGGATCGGCCATGTTGCTGGCCCAGTACTACAACCTGGTGCGCTACGGCCGCGACGGTTACCGCTACATCATGGAGAACATGCAGACCAACGCCCAGGCGCTGACCCAGCAGCTCAAGGCGATGGGTCGGTTCGAGATCATCGGTGAGGACCAGGAGCAGCTGCCGCTCGTCGCGTTCCGACTCATCGGCGACCACGGCTACGACGAGTTCGACATCGCCTGGCAGCTGTCCGCCGAGCGGGGCTGGATGGTCCCGGCCTACACGCTGCCGCCGGATGCGCAGGAGGTGACGATCATGCGGGCCCTCGTCAAGGAGACGATGAGTCGCGAGCACGTCGACACACTGGCCCGCGACATCGAGGAGGCGTGCAGCACGCTGAGCAAGAAGGGCGGTGCGCACGAGTCGGAGCGCCGGAAGATCGTGACCGGTCCGGGCCACTGAGACCGGCCGGCCCGACCGCGCCACGCGAAGGGGTCGGGCCTCAGTTCGGGACGACGCTCACGGGACCGAGCCCGAGTGCCGCGACCTCGTCCCGGTAGAGGCTCGCGTCCCCGACGACGACGATCGTCCACTCCGGCGTGACCCCCTGGCGCCAGGCGGCATCGAGGTCGGCCGGGGTCAACCGGCGCATGGCGGCGATGGTGTCGCTCGTGAAGGTCAGGGGCAGCTCGTCGCCGGCCAGCCCGGCGGTCTCGTCCGCGATCGCGTCTGCGGTGTCGTACCGGCCCGGAGCGGTCAACGTCATGAAGTCCACCCCCGCACGGGTCTCCTCCTCGCTGAAGCCCTCGGCCGCGCTCCCGAGGATCTCCCCGAGCAGCTGGAGCGACTCGACCGTCGAGTCGGCCCGCACTGACCCGGCCACGGTGAAGGCCGAGCCCACCTGACGCGGGCGGAAGCCGGAGCGGATGCCGTAGGTGTAGCCCTTCTCCTCGCGCAGCACCTGGTCGATCCGCGCGTTCGGCGCACCGCCCATGACGTAGGCGAGCACCGGGAAGGGAGCCCACCCGGACTCCACCCGCCGGTCCGGTCCGGGGCCCCCGATGAGGATCTCGGACTGCACGGAGCCCGGCCGGTCGACGAGGACGACGCGGGCGGCGTCAGCGGCCCGCGGCGCGGGAGCCCGGTCCACCGGCTGCGTGCGCCCGGACGTCGTCCAGCCGCCGAGCGTCGAGCTGAGCAGGGCCTCGACGTCGACACCGGTCAGGTCACCGGCCACGACGACGGTGGCGCCATCGGGGTGCACGTGCTGGGCGTGGAAGTCCACGACATCGGCTCGGGTGATCGCCGCGACCGACTGGGCGGTCCCGCCCCCGGCGCGCGCGGCGCGCACGGACGGGTCGTAGTACGTCGCCGCCCACTCCTTGAAGGCCCGTCGACCGGCCGATGCACGCTCCTGCTCGATCTCCGCCAGGCGGGTGCGCACGATCCGGGCGACCTCCGACTCCTCGAAGGTCGGCTCCGAGACGCACTCGGTGAGCAGCTCCAGCGCCTCGCCGAGGAAACGCTGGGGCACATCGAGGTCGAGGCCGAGCTGGGCCTCGCTCATCCCGGCGCCGAGGGCGATCCCCCGACGCTCGAGCAGCTCGGACAGCTCGCGCTGGGTGTGCGTACGGGTGCCCTCGTCGAGCAGGCGGGCCATGACCCAGGCAACCCCCTCCGTGGCCTCGGGCTCGAAGCGCAGGGCCGCGGGCACGGTCAGCCGCACCGAGATGACGTACTGGCCCGGCACGTCGTGGACGAGTGCCGCGATGCCATTGGGCAGGGTCAGCTCGCGCGGCTGCGGGAAGGACCACTCCTGCGGTGCGGCGACCTCGGGGCGCGGGACGATCGGGGTGCTCATGCGACCTCCTCCTGCTGCTCGGCTGCTCGGTAGACGACGGCGGCTCGACTCTGCGGCCGCAGCCACGCGTCCGCGGCCGCCTGCACGGCCTCCGGCGTGATCGCCGCCAGCCGCTCGAGGAAGGTGTTGACGTACCCCGGGTCGTCGTGGAGCGAGGTGTAGTGGCTGATGATGTCGGCGCGCTCGTCCTTGGCCGCGAGGGCGGACAGCCACCCCCGCTCGGCCTGGGCGCGCACGGCCTCCATCTGCTCGGGTGTCGGGCCCTCGTCGGCGAAGGCGGTCAGCTCGGCACAGACCTGCTCCTCGAGGTCATCGGTGTCGACGCCCTCGGCGACGTCGACGACGACGAGACCCAGCGAGACACCGTCGACGAAGCCCATCGCACCGACGTCGATGGCGTTGGCGCGCTGCTGCTCACGGACCAGGTGCTGCTCCAGGGGCGAGAAGCTCAGCCCACCGAGGCAGTCCAGGGCCATCGACGCGGCGAGGAACTCCTCGCCGGTGTCACCCCCTTCGGCCGGCAGACGGAAGGCGAGGTGGATGCGGTCGTTGGGCACCTCGTCGACGACCTCCTCGCGGACCGGCTCGGCGAGCGGCGGCAGCGCCGCCACGGGCGCGCGCCGCGGCTCGGCACGGTGGTCGATGTGGCCGAAGTAGCGCTCGACGAGCTCGAGGGCGCGCTCGGCGGTGACGTCCCCGACGATCGTCATGACGGTGTTGTCCGGGGCGTAGTGGCGCCGGAAGAAGTCGTGGACGTCCTGCACCGACGCGGCGTCGAGGTCCTCCATCGAGCCGATCGTCGGGTGGTGGTACGGATGGCCGACGGGGAAGAGCGTCGCGTAGATCGTCGTCATGGCCTGCCCGTACGGCTGGTTGTCGTACCGCTGGCGCTTCTCCTCCTTGACCACATCGCGCTGGTTGTCGAGGTTGTCCTGGTTGAGCGCCGCGAGGAGATTGGCGTGGCGGTCGGCCTCGAGCCACAGCGCCAGCTCGAGGGCCCCCGAGGGGATCGTCTCGAAGTAGGTGGTCCGGTCGAACCACGTCGTCGCGTTGAGACGCCCTCCGACGCCCATGAGGGCCTGGAAGTGCTCGCCGTTGGCGACGTGCTCGCTCCCCTGGAACATCAGGTGCTCGAAGAGGTGGGCGAAGCCGGTCCGTCCGCGCTCCTCGTGGCGCGAGCCGACGCCGACCCACAGGTTGACCGTGACGGTCGGCGTCGTGGAGTCGGGTTGGACGATGAGACGCAACCCGTTGGGCAGCGTGTGGTCCTCGAGGGTGAAGTCCAGCAGCATGCTCGAACCCTACGACGCGTCGCGCTGCTCCTCGTGACCGCGTCGGGGCAGCTCCGGGTAGGCGTCCGACCCGAGGTCGACCATGGCATTGCGCGCGAAGACCTGCTGCATGGTCGTCGCCCGCTCGTTCCGGTTGTCACCGACGAAGGTGATGATCCAGTTGAGCAGCGTCGAGATGCGGTTCTTGAAGCCGACCATGGCCATGAGGTGGACGGCCAACCAGGCGAGCCAGGCGATGAAGCCGGAGAAGTTCAGCTTGCCGATGCTCGCGACGGCCGAGTACTTCGAGATCGTCGCCATGGAGCCCTTGTCCTTGTAGGCGAAGGGGGCCTGCGGCGCCTTGCCGTGGAGGCGCCCGACGATCTCCTTGGCGGCGTACCGCCCGCCCTGGATCGCCAGCTGGGCCACGCCCGGGTAGCCCTTGAGGTTGATCATGTCGCCGATGAGGAAGACCTCGGGGTGCCCCTGGAGGGTGAGGTCCTCCTCGACGTGCACGCGCCCGGCGCGGTCGATCTCGGCGCCGGACTGCTCGGCGACCATCCGGCCGAGCGGGGAGGCGGCGACGCCGGCGGCCCAGACCTTGGTCATGGACTCGATGCGGCGCACGGTGCCGTCCTGGTCCTTGACCTCGATGCCGGCCGCGTCGACGTCGGTGACCATGGCGTCGAGCTGGACGTCGACACCGCGCTTCTCGAGGCTCGTGCGGGCCTTGCCGCTGAGCCGGTCACCGAAGGCCGGCAGGACCTTGGGTGCGCCGTCGAGCAGCACGACACGAGCGTCCTGCGGGTCGATGTGGCGGAACTCCTCCGCCAGCGTCCGGTGCGACAGCTCGGCGATCTGGCCGGCCATCTCGACTCCGGTCGGGCCGGCGCCGACGACGACGAAGGTCAGCAGCCGCTCCCTCTCCTGCGGGTCGAGCGTGGTCTCGGCCAGCTCGAAGGCGCCGAAGATGCGCCCGCGCAGCTCGAGGGCGTTGTCGATGTCCTTCATCCCCGGCGCGTACCGGGCGAAGTGGTCGTTGCCGAAGTACGACTGCCCGGCACCGGCCCCGATGATCAGGCTGTCGTAGGGGGTGACCGTCTCCTGGCTCAGCGAGCGGGAGGTCACGGTGCGCTCCGCGAGGTCGATGCCGTGCACGTCGCCGAGGATGACGCGCACGTTCTTGTCCTTGCCGAGGATCTCCCGGGTGGCGGGCGCGATGTCGCCCTCGGAGAGGATGCCCGTCGCCACCTGGTACAGCAGCGGCTGGAAGAGGTGGTGGCCCGTGCGGGAGACGAGGGTGACCTCGACGTCCTCGCCGCTGAGGGCCTTGGCGGCGAAGAGCCCGCCGAAGCCGGAACCGATGATGACGACACGGTGCTTGCCAGAGTTAGCGCTCACGTACCCATTGTGCCCAACACGACGCGAAGGGGGAAATCGGTCCTTCCCCTTCGCCTCCCGGTCTGGTATACCGCCGCTCGGCAGCCGGCTCAGGAGCCGAGGCCCACCAGGAGCGCGGCGCCCCACAGGGCCAGCCCGACCCCGAGGATTCGCGGGATCGCGGGGGTGGGGAGGAGCTTCTCGAGGAGCACCGCGGCGGCCAGGAGTGCGATCCACCACAGGTTCATCACGCCGAGGACGAAGAGGCTGACCATCAGGGCCCAGCAGCAGCCCACGCACAGCACGCCGTGGTGCACTCCCAGGGCGAGCGCGCCCTCCCGTCCGTCGCGCCAGTGGGTGAGCAGGAAGCCCAGCGGGCTGCGGCACTGCCGCAGGCAGGCCTGCTTCGGCCGGCTGAACTGGTAGGCGCCGGCTCCCACGAGCAGCGCACCACCGAGCCAGCGGCTCGTGGTCACCCCCATGCCGTCGACGAGCGCGGCCTCGTGCAGGGCCCACTGGAGCGCGGTCGCGGCCACGGCGAAGGCGCTCCAGACCATGAGGTAGCCGAGCACGAAGGAGCCGGTCGAGCCGTGCAGGCGGGTCCCGGGCCGGATCGTCCGGGCGTACGCGCTGATCATCGGCGCTGCGGACGGGAGCATCATCCCGGCCATCATCACCGACCACATCAGCCACATGAGCCCGATCTGCTGGCCCGTCCAGCGCGAGGCCGTCGGCATCGCGAAGGGCGAGTCCATGTCCCCCATCCGGGTGCTGAGGAACCCCAGGTAGGCCCACGACAGTGCGGTGATCCCGACCAGGGCGGCCGTGACCAGCCGCGCGGTGCGCACCGGCGGGTCGGCCAGCAGGCTCATCGCCGATCACCCGTTGTAGGCGAAGGGAGAGAAGAAGCCGTTGGTCTGCGACAGCTCCCACTCGTAGCCGTGGTCGGTGTGGCGCAGGTGCTCGGACCGTGCTGCGACGATGGTCTGGCCGGGGGCGACCGCCAAGGGGTGGTTGTCGATGGTGACCTGTGCTCCGCCCTGCCCCGCGAGCGCCGTGATCTGCACATCGGTGGTCTCCCCGACCCGCATGGCCCGGGAGGCGCCCTCGCCCTCGAAGGTGATCGGCGCGAGGGCGACCCCGAGGACCTCGCCGATGTGGCTGGCCAGGACCGCCGGGTGCCCGCCGGCGGCCCCGGAGAAGATCGCGCCGAGGGACTCCTGCTGCTCCGGGGCGGCGCGGTCGTCGAGATAGAGGGCCACGCGCCACATCGTCTGGGCCATGTGGCCGGGCGAGTGCACGGCCAGCGCGACGTTCAGTCCGTCCAGGCGCACGCCCTCGTGGACGCCCTCGTCGACGTGCCAGCCGACGATCGCGGTGCACTCCCCCGTCGTCGGTGCGCTGAGGAAGACGCACGGGCAGGCGGACTCGCAGTTGCAGGACTCGAAGTACTTGCCGGACAGGTTCCAGGTCATGACGTCCACCTCCACAGTTGTCGTGCAGTCGGCTGCACGATGGTTCGACCGTAGGAGCCGGGGCGTTCCGCGAGCGTTCGGCTCACGCCCCGGTGGCCGATCACTCCTGGGGCGGGATGTTCTGGTTGACGTGGAAGAGGTTCTCCGGGTCGTAGCGGCCCTTGATGGCCGCCAACCGCGGGTAGTTCGCGCCATAACTCGCCCTCACCCGGTCCTGCCCCTCGTCCATGAGGAAGTTGACGTAGGTACCGCTCGCCGCCGTCGGGTGCAGCTCCTGCCAGTAGTCCTTGGTCCACTGCGAGATGCGCGCGGCATTCGCGGGGTCCGGGTCGACGCCCACGATGACGGCCGCCCAGCCGCCCTCCCGGTGGCCGAAGGCCGTGTCCCCGCCGGGGACCCGGGCGGCGGCACCCCCGAGCGGGTACATGTGCATCGTGGAGTGACCGGTGGGCAGCTGTGCGCCGTACCTGCGGTGCACCTCGATGGCGGCGTCGCTGATCTCGGTGCAGAAGTCGGAGCGCCAGTACCACTGGAGTCCGGCCGGGTAGAGCGCGTCGAAGGCACCCTGCAGCGTGGTGAAGGGCATCTCGTGCATCCCGACCATGAGCGGCGCTCCGAAGTCGCGCACCGGGGCGGTGACCTCGTCCGCCCGCGCCAAGGGCCCCGTGTAGCACCAGACGATGCCGCACACCTTGCGTCCCCAGAGGTCCTCGGGGAAGGGCGCGACGGGGGGCACGGTCAGCAGGGCGATCCAGCCGTTGAGCTCCTCGGGCAGGCTCGGCAGCAGCTCTCGGTACCACTGCATCACCGCGCCGGCGTCGTCGAGGTCGTAGAGGACGGGCCCGCCGAAGATCCTCCCGTGGTCACCGATCGGGTGGCAGGCGAAGGTGAAGGAGGTGACCACCCCGAAGTTGCCGCCACCACCACGCAGGGCCCAGAACAGGTCCGGGTGCGAGGTGGCGTCGGCCCGCACGAGCGACCCGTCGGCCAGGACGACGTCCGCCGAGAGCAGGTTGTCGATGGTCAGCCCGAACCGGCGCGTGAGATAGCCGATGCCGCCGCCCAGGGTGAGCCCACCCACACCGGTGCTGGCCAGGAAGCCCGACGGGGTGGCCATCCCGAAGGCCACCGTCGCGTGGTCGACATCCCCCCACGTGCAGCCGCCGTCGACGCGCACCGTCCGGGCCTCGGGGTCGACGGTCGTGCTGTGCATGGGTCCGAGATCGAGGACGAGGGCGTCGTCCCAGACGCCGAGGCCGGCAGCGTTGTGTCCGCCACCGCGCACCGCCAGTGCCATCCGGTGGTCGCGCGCGAAGCGGACCCCGGCCACGACATCGGCGACGTCACGACATCGCAGCACCGCTGCGGGGTGGCGGTCGATCATCCCGTTGTAGACGGCACGGGCCCGGTCGAAGTCCTCGTACCCGGGCAGCACGAGGGCGCCCCGGACGATCGCTGCGAGGTCGTCGAACGGACGGGTGGGTGTCGGTGTCGGGTCCACGAGAGCAGTGGGGTGAGCCATGGCCGGAGTCCCTTCGGGTACGTCGGGACCGACCGTCGGTCCGGACGCACCCGACGCTAGGGACGGGTGCGTTCCGGAACCGTTCCGGAGCGCACGGCGAGCGGTCACGCCCGACCGCGCAGCTCGAGGTCGGCCCGGCACCGCTCCAGGAGCGTCGTGCTCGAGTGCGAGCGGGCGAGGGCCGCCGCCTCGTCGAGGTGCGGGTGGGGTCCCCCCGTCGGGTCGAGCGCGGCGCGTGCGCGCAGGACCTCGGGCAGCCACCACACGTCCTCGTGCTCGGCTGCCAGCGAGGCGGCGGCGTCCAGTGCGCCGATCTGCGCCGCGACGTCGCCCCGGTCGTGGTGCAGGTCGGCCAGCAGCGAGAGCCAGTACGGCATCCGGGCCAGCGACCCCTCGTGACCGAGCGCGTCGATCCCCCCTCGGACCTGCAGCAGGCCGGCCGGCCCCCCTTCGGCCCACCCGGTGAGGACCATCGCCCACTGGCGGTAGTAGGCGAAGTCGTAATGCGCGCACAGGTGCGTGAGCTCGGTCAGCAGGTCCGGGCGGGCGCGAAGGTCGCCGAGCAGCTGGTGCGTGAGCGCGGCGTACGACAGGGCCACGGTCAGCGAGTAGGGGTGGTCGATCCCTCGGGCGGCCCGGACCGCTTCGTCGCTGGCCGCCCGGGCCCCGGCCACGTCCCCGAGCAGCCAGCGGGCGTGCGCCCACCATGCGCGCGCGTGCACCTCGGTGCGTGTGCCGATCGGCATCGAGTCCGAGGACCCGGCCAGGTCGCAGGCGAGCCGGAAGTGCTCGTCGGCGAGCGGGAGCCGCCCGAGGCCCAGTCCGGATCCGGCGAGCGCCAGGTGGGCCTGCGCGGTGAGTTCCGGGCACTGCGCCGACAGGGTGAGCGCCTGCCGCCCCCAGGCGTGGGACTCCGCGGTGTGTCCCTGCACGAAGGTCGTGGCGAAGAGGGCGATCGCCGCGGTGCACCGCACGTCGGTGCGCCCCAGTCGTTCGCCGAGCACCTCGGCGCGGCGTTCGTAGCGCTCCAGCTCGATCGAGGCGTAACCGCGGTGGGCATTCAACGGCGGCAACAGCTCCTGGAGCACGTCGAGCTCGCGTCGGTCGCGCTCGCTGCTGGCGGCGCGCTCCCGCAGCAGCCCGAGGCAGCGTTGCCAGAAGCGCACGGCCTCACCGTGCGCGAACAGCGAGGTGGAGCGTCTGGCCGCGCGCTCGTAGAAGGGCAGGGCCCGCTCGAGCTGCCCGCCCCGGTCGTACTGGTCCGCGAGCTGGGCGGCCACCTCGTCCAGACGGTCCGGCCACACCAGCTGGAGGGCCTGCGCCAGGCGGCGGTGGAGCAGCCACCGCCGGGGCGGGCTGATCATCCGGTAGGCCGCCTCGCGGAGGAGGTCGTGGGCGAAGTCGTAGCCGCGCCCGCGCTCCTCGAGGATGCGCCGGCGCCACAGGTCGTCCACCTGGCGCACGACGACGTCCTCACCGAGGTCGGAGGCCTCGATGAGCAGGTCGAGCGTGAAGTCGCGGCCGACGCAGGCAGCCAGTGTCACCACCTCGTGGGCCGGCTCGGACAGCCGGGAGAGCCGGTGGTCCAGCACCCCGCGGACGTCGGCAGGCACCACGGGTCCGGGGGTCGCCCCGGACCCACGCAGCACCTCCAGCAGGAACAGGGGGTTGCCCGAGGTCGTGGACATGAGCAGGGCGAGTTCCTCCTCGTCCACCTCCCGACCCAGGGTGGTCTCCGCCAGGAGGGCCGCCGACGCTGTCGACAGGTTGCCCAGTCGCAGGACCTCGGCGTGGCCGGCGCTGCGCATCCCGTCCAACCAGCCGTCCGGGTCGTGGGCAGCGACCTCCTCCTCCCGCGCCGTGGCGACCACGTACAGGGGCGCCGAGCCGTGCGCGGAGACCAGCAGCGTCAGCCAGGCCATCGTGGCCCGGTCGCACCACTGCAGGTCGTCGACGGTGAGCAGCACCGGCTGGTCCACCGCCAGGAAGGCCCGCACCAGGCCCTCGAAGAACCGCGACCGCTGCCAGGCATCCACCTTCGCCCGGGCACCGCTGCCGGGACCGGCGCCACCGTCGCCGTCGGGGACCAGCCGACTCACCTCGGCCCGCCAGACCGGGTCCAGCCGCATCGTCGCCATCTTCAGCGGTGGGCTGTGCAACCAGTCCGCGACTGGCGCGAGCGGCACGCCACGGCTCGCCGCGAAGCAGCGCGTCGAGACGACCAGGCCCCCCTGCCTGCGCACGGCGCTGGCCATCTCCGCGACGAGCCGGGTCTTCCCGACGCCGGCCTCGCCGAGCACGACCACCAGCCGGCAGCCGGACCTGGCGCGCCCCCAGCCGGACAGCAGGCGCGTGCGCTCGCTCTCGCGCCCGACGAGGCCCGAGACCACCGATGACGAAGGGGGGCCCGCCGGCTCGATCTCCGCGTCACCCGGGGTCGGCGCGAGATCGGACAGCACGGCGGTCAGCTCTGCCCGCAGCTGCGGCGACGGCTCGACCCCCAGCTCGCTCTCCAGCACCGAGGCGCACCGGTGGTAGGTACGCATGGCGCCGGAGCGGTCGCCGGCGGCGCGTTGGGCCTGCATCAGCGTCAGGTACCCCTGCTCCTCCCACGGCTCCAGGACCACGCGTCGGCGGGCGAAGGTCGTGGCGGCCACGGGGTCGTCGCAGGAGAGCCAGTAGGACGCGACGTGGTCGCACAGGTCCACGCAGGTCCGCCTCAGGTCCTCGCGCACGCTCAGGGACCAGTCGTCGTCGCACCCGGGCAGGAAGGGACCTCGGTAGAGGTCGAGCGCGCGGCCGCTGTTCCGGTGTACGGATGCCCGGTCCCCGTCGGCCAGGGCCGTGGTGGTCGCTGCGCTGGCGTCGAGGAAGTCGTGCACGTCGACGACGCAGTCCGGGCCGCGGCGCCAGCACAGCGCGCTCCCGTCCGCCTCCAGGCACGGGCTGTCGCCGACCAGGGTGCGCAGGTGGTGCAGCTCGCGGCGCAGGTTGGTCCGCGCCTGCTGTCCCTGCGAGTCGGGCCACAACAGCGCCGCGAGGTGGGCGCGTGGCTGGGGGATCCCCGGATGGCTCACGAGGTAGGCCAGGAGGGACAGGGCCCGCGGGGACGTGCGGGAGCGTCCGGGGGTCGAGACCTCGACCCCACCGAGCAGGTCGACGCGCAGCGGTTCGGCCATGGTGGCCACCTGACAAGGGGTGGTGGTGGCCCCTTGCCCCTCGACGCTACACCGGCGAGCGCGTGCTGTGGTCGCTCAGGGAGTCGCGACCGTGCGTGGTCAGGGCCCAGATGATCGCGACATCCAGCGCGATGATCACGATCCCCCACAGGGGGTAGTAGGGAAGCCACATGAACGCCGATATCGCGCTGAGACCGGCGAGGACCACCCCGACGACGCGCGCCGCGACGTTCCCGGTGAAGATGCCGATCCCCGACAGCAGCAGCACCGCGCCGAGAACGAGGTGGATCCAACCCCAGGTCGTCACGTCGAACTGGAAGACCCATTCCTGCGTCACCACGAAGAGGTCGTCACTGGCGATCGCCGCGATGCCCGCGATCATCTGGAAGATCCCCACGAGGACGAGGATCGACCCTGCGAAAAAGGTCCATCCGATGGCCCAGCCACTGGGCTCGCGTTCGGCCACCCGAGCGGAGCGGCCCTGTCGTGTCACATCACCTGCGTCGTTCATCTCTACCCTCCGTCGCCATGGTCACCCCGAGCGAAGTGACGGGTACAACGGTAGAAAGGCCCCGGCGGACGGTCATCATCCACACCGCGTGATGAGCCGATGGCGATGACAGTCCACAACGCACGAAAATCAGGCCCGGAGATCGAGGATCTCCGGGCCTGATGCAGTAGCGGGGGCAGTGTGCTGCCTCAGGACATCGGAATGGGGTGTCTCGGGACATCGGAATATGTGTGTCTCGGGACATCGGCATCGTTAACGGTGGATAGTGATGCTGAGGGATGTCGAAACGTCGCCTCGTGATCACCGCCGTTCTGTCGGGCCAGTCACAGGCCGAGGCAGCTCGCACCTACGGCGTCTCCCAGGGCTGGATCAGCCGCCTCATGGCCCGATACCGCGACGAGGGCGAAGCGGCGTTCCAGCCACGCTCTCGACGCCCAAAGAGCATTCCGACCGCGACATCACCCAGCAGCGTCGAGCTCCTCCTGCAGCTACGGCGACACTTGGCCGAGCAAGGGCTGGACGCGGGCGCAGACACCATCGACTGGCACCTGCGACACCACCACGGGATCGAGCTGTCGCGCGCCACGATCAACCGGATCCTCGTTCGAGCCGGCACGGTGACGCCCGACCCGAGGAAGCGCCCGAAGGCCTCCTACATTCGCTTCGAAGCCCAGCAACCCAACGAGACTTGGCAGTCCGATTTCACCCACTACCGCCTCAGCGACGGCCGCGATGTAGAGATCATCACCTGGCTGGACGACCACTCCCGCTACGCCCTGCACATCAGCGCCCACACCCCCGTCACCGCACCCATCGTGCTGGCCACCTTCAAAACCACCACCAACGAATACGGCCGCCCCGCAAGCACGCTGACCGACAACGGGATGGTCTACACCACCCGGCTGGCCGGCGGACACGGCGGCAAGAACTCTCTCGAAACACACCTGAACGAGCAAGGCATCACCCAGAAGAACTCCCGCCCCGCGCACCCGAGGACCTGCGGCAAAGTCGAACGCTTCCAGCAGACGATGAAGAAGTGGCTACGGGCCCAACCTCAGCAGCCCGCCACCGTCAAGGAGCTACAGACCCTGCTGGCGGCCTTCCGCGATGAGTACAACAACCGCCGCCCCCACCGATCCTTGCCACACCGCTCAACGCCCTCCACCGCCTACACCTCCAGACCCAAGGCCACACCCGGCGCTACACGCGCAACACACGAGCGTGTGCGCACCGACAAGATCGACAAGTCCGGCGTCGTCACCCTGCGCCACAGCGGCCGACTGCACCACATCGGCGTCGGCCGGACCTACGCCGGAACCTACGTCCGCCTCCTGGTCCACGACTTCGACATCCGCATCATCAACGCCGCCACCGCAGAAATCTTGCGCGACCTGACCCTGGACCCCACCCGCGACTACCAGCCCACCGGCCGCCCACCCGGACCACACAAAAAATAGCCGGACCTACGAAAACGTAGGTCCGGCCATTCCGATGTCCTGAGACAGGACACAGTAGCGGGGGCAGGATTTGAACCTGCGACCTCCGGGTTATGAGCCCGGCGAGCTACCGAACTGCTCCACCCCGCGTCGTTGCGTTCCCAACTCTACGACACCGACCGGGGCGAACCAAATCACTTCTCCTCCAGGTCCGCCGAGCCCCCTTCGGGCTGTGCAGCGGCCGCGTCCTGGAGGTGCTTCTTCAGCTCCTTCTGCGCCTTGTCGTAGGCGGCGAAGTCGCCCTCCTTCAGCGCCTCCTGGCCCTCCTCGTAGGCCTTCTCCATGCCCGCGATGGCGGTGCTCAGCTGCTGCCCGTCGGTCGGCGTCTTGCCGTCCTTGTCCTCGGTGGGCGTGTCACCACCGCCGCCGCCGGGCGAGGTCGAGCCGTCGCTGTCGACGCCGGCGTCACCACCGAAGAGCTCGTCGAGGGCGGTGTCGAGGTTCTGCCCCCAGGCGACCTTCCCACCGAAGGTGGCGATGACGATGCGCAGCTGCGGGTACGAGGTCCCCGAGGCCGAAGAGAGGTAGATCGGCTCGACGTGCAGGAAGCCCTCGCCCACCGGGAGCGCCATCTGGTTGCCGAAGTGCACCTGGGAGCCACCGCGGTTGGCGTTGTTGAGGTAGTCCTGCAGCGTCTGGCTGCCGTCCCCCGAGGTCGCATTCGAGGAGACGATGTCGTTTTGCACCTGCCCGACACCCGGGACGGTCGTGTTGCGTGGCACCGACAACAGGCGCAGCTGTCCGAAGTCGGCTGCGGGTTCGCCCTTCACCCCACCGGCATCGGCGTCGACGGCCAGGTACCCGGCCATGACATTGCGCGACCCCCTGGGGATGTAGGTCGAGGTGAGCGACCACGAGGCCTGCTTCTGGTCCGGCATGGCGAGCGAGAGGTAGTACGGCGGCTGCGCCACCCCGTCGTCACCGCGCGACGGGTCGTCCGGTACGCGCCACCGGTCCTGGCCCGCGCGGAAGTCGCTCGCGGAGGTCACGTGGTAGTCGGCGAGCACCGCCCGCTGCATCCGGAAGAGGTCCTCCGGGTAGCGCAGGTGGGACATCAGCTCACCGCTGATCTCGCTGCGGTCCTTGAGCGTGTCGGGGAAGGCCCGGTCCCACGCGTCGACGATCGGGTCCTCCTCGTCCCACTTGTACAGCTCGACGGTCCCGTCGAAGGCGTCCACGGTCGCCTTGACCGAGTTGCGCATGTAGTTGACCCGGTCACCCACGAGCGAGCTGGCCTGCTGCGTCTGGACCGAGGAGACCTGGCCCGACTGCACACCGGAGACCGAGAAGGCGGTGCTGTACGGGTACTGCCGCGAGGTCGTGTAGCCGTCGACGACCCACTTCACCCGGCCGTCGACGATCGTCGGGTAGACGTCGTCGTCGACGGTCAGCCAGGGCGCGACGCGCTTGACCCGCTCCTTCGGCGTGCGGTGCTCCAGGAGGCGCGAGTCCCCACCGACCGCGTCGGAGAGGATGAACTTCATGTCCCGGTGGGTCAGGGCGTACGCCGCCTGACGAAGGGGGGACCCGATGGACACTCCCCCGTCGCCCTTGTAGGAGTAGCGCGAGTCGTCGCCGCCGCTCGGCTTGTCGATCTCGCGCGGCTCGGTGGTGTCCCCGCGCCCGACGATCGAGAAGTGCTGCATCTCCTCACCGAAGTAGATCCGCGGCTCGTACTCACCGAACTCCTTGGCCGGGTCGATCCACTGCGGGTTGCCGGCGCGCACCTGCGTGCCGCGCGCCATGACGAGGCCGTACCCGTGGGTGTAGACCGTGTGGTCGTTGACCCAGTCGCGGCGGTCGGACGGGACGTTGTCGAGGTCCAGCTCACGAGCACCGACGACGACGTCGGTGGACTCCTTGTCGATGTCGTAGCGGTCGACGTCGAGGGTGTCCTGGAAGGTGTAGTACGGCTGCTGGGCCTGCAGCTCCTGGTAGCTCTGACCGACGACGGCCGGGTCGAGCAGGCGGATGCCGGGGATCGAGTCGGCGTCCTCGCGCAGCTGGCCGGACGAGACGTCCGAGACCGCGTCATAGCTCTTCTCCGACACCTCGGTCACCCCGTGCGCCGCGCGGGTGGCGTCGATGTTGCGCTGCAGGTACGGCTCCTCGAGCGAGTTGCGCGAGGGCGAGACCTTGTAGGTCTCCACGAGCGCCGGGTAGATCGCGCCGACGACGATCGAGACGACGACGAGGCTGCCGACGGCGATGAGCGGCAGGCGCCACGAGCGGCTGCGGACGGAGGCGAGGAAGAGACCGGCACACATCGCCGCCGCGATGGCGAGGATGTACTTCGTGGGGATGATCGCGTTGGCCCCGGTGTACCCGACGCCGGTGAGGACCTCCCCCTCCTTGGTCGTGAGGTTGTAGGCATCGAGCAGGTAGCTCCAGGCGCGCAGCAGCGCGAGGAGCGCGGCGATCACCGCGAGGTGGAAGAACGCGGCGCGCGTGGAGCGGCCGCGCCCCGGCGGCACGAGACCGCCGTAGACGTAGTGGGCGAAGACCGTGGCGAGCAGGGCCGCGATCATCGTCACCGTGAGGAAGCCGACGATGAAGTTCCACCAGGGCAGCGCGAAGAGGTAGTAGCTGACGTCGCGGCCGAACTCGGCGTCGGACGTGCCGGTGGCGCGCCCGTTGCGCCACAGCAGCCACGTCTGCCACTGGCCGGAGGCGGCGAGCCCCCCGAGGATGCCGAGCACGGCGGGCAGCGCCCACCCGGTCACCTTGCGGAAGGGCTCGATGGCCTGCCGGTACTGGGCCAGCGCCTGCTCGCCGCTGGTCATGGGCACGGTCAGCGGACGGGTCCGGTACCCCAGCCAGAGACTCAGGCCGAGGGGAAGGGCGGTGAGCAGCCCCCCGGCGACGAAGAGGAAGACCTGGGTGCGCAGTCGCGACCACCACATCTCGGAGAAGCCGATGGCGTCGAACCACAGCGACTCGGTCCACAGCCCGGCGAGCAGCGACAGCAGGAGCGCGATGACCCCGATGATCGCGAAGGCCTTCGCCAGTCGGCCCGGTGGCCGCCGGCGCGCGGGGGGTTGCTTGTCGTCTCGGGGCGGCGGCGCGCCCCCTTCGTTGCCGTCCTGCGGCCAACTCGCGCTGCTCATGGTGAGGACACCGTACCCAGTCCACCTGAACCCGCGTAGGGCAGCATGGTCCCCGTGTCTGATTCGTCTCCTGAAAACGTCCCCACCACCGAACCCCTGACCGTGGCCGCCCTCGAGACGGAGCGTTACGTCGCCACCGCCGGGTGGGACCAGAACCCTCGCGTCTTCGCCCTCGTGGACACCGCCTCGCTCATCGCGGCCGAGCCGGGGCTCGCCTCATCCCTCGACGGTGCCGCCGACCGGGCGCCGGACGCGCTCACCGCGATCGAGCAGGAGGACCTGCCGCGGACCTCCTCGCTGGAGACCCTGCTCGGACGCATCGCGTGGCCGGACACCGTGCACGGGAGCGCCGTCGCCGTCGAGCGCGTCGTCCTGCCGCCCGGCGCCGAGAGGGACCTCCCCGAGGACGAGGACGAGGCCCTGACCGCACTGTCGGAGCACCCGCAGCGCGAGGACGTGCGCCTGCTCGTCGCCGTCCACCGGGACGGTCGGGCGGTGTGCCTGCTGCGCCAGCGCGCCCACGACCGCGACGACCGGGTGGCCACCGGCGAGGACCTCGCGCCCGGACTGGTCCACGCGCTGCGCGCGACCCTCGAGGGCTGAGCGGGCGCCGCCGGCCTACTTCTCGCAGGTCGGCAGGTCCGCGCCGTCCCCCTTCGCGATGGACTTCACGGCCGTGAGCGCCTCGTCGAAGGTCCCCACCGCCACGACGTTCAGCCCCTCGGGGATCGCACCGACGACACTGCTGCAGTTGTCCTGCGGGGCGAGGAACCACGTCGCGTCCGCGTCGCGGGCACCGACCATCTTCTGGTGGATGCCACCGATGGGCCCGACGTCACCGGAGTCGTTGATCGTCCCCGTTCCGGCGATGGACTTCCCCTTCGTCAGGGCACCGGGGGTGAGCACGTCGTGGACCGCGAGCGCGAACATCATCCCGGCGCTCGGCCCCCCGACCCGACCGGCGTCGATGCTCACCTCGTAGGGGTAGTCGTACTTCGGCTCGATGCCGACACCGATGCCGGCGCGGCCTCCGCCGATGTCCTCGGTCGTCATCGTCACCGTGCGTGCCCGGTCGTCACGGCGGATGCCGACGCGGACCTTCTCGCCGACCTCCCGGTCGGAGATCGCGCTGACGATCTCGGAGACCCGATCGATCCTCGTCCCGTCGACGGAGGTGATGACGTCCTCCGGCTTCAGCTTGCCCTCGGCGGGCAGGTCCTCGCCCACCCGGGCGACGAGGTTCTCCTGCGGCACCTTCGTGCCGGTGCTGCGGATCCCGACGGCGGTCGAGTTGTCCTGCGACCCCTGCATCATGGCCGTGTTCATCTCCTCGATCTCCTTCTCGGTGCGGTCCTCGCCGAAGACGTCCTTCTCCGGCAGGACCGTCGAGTCCGGGTCGAGATGACCGATGAGCCACTCCCAGCCGTTGATGTGCTCCTCGGGGTTGCCGAGGATGCGCACGGTGGTGAAGTAGAGGTCACCCTCCGTCTGGTAGCTCTTCGCCCCCGTGACCTGGACGAGGTCGGAGCCGTCGTCGAGCGAGCCGAGGGTGTCCGTGACCGGACCGGGACGCTCCACGGCATAGGGGAGCTTGATGAAGGTGCCCGCGAGGACGACGATGAGCAGGAGCACCGACACGAGGAGAATCCCGCCGGCGATCCGCTCGCCCCTCTTGCTCGGACCGGGCTGGACTGGGTCAATCACATGTCCTCCTGCGTCCGGGAACCATCCGGCGCCGCTCGTGGTTGGGTGAAGAGACAGCACATCCTCTCAGGAAGAGATGAGACACCGACGTGAGCAACGACCCCAGCACCCCATCCGGCTCTTCGGGGGACGACGGTCTGCCGGAGGACCTGGCCCGGATCTTCCGTGATCTCAACGGTGGCCGGGACCTTCCCCCCCAGGTCGTCGAGCAGCTCAAGGCGCTCGGCATCACCGATGCCGACCCCGCCCAGCTGGCCGCGATGACCTCCCAGATCAAGGCGATGTTCGCCCCCGGCGCCCAGGCGAAGGGAGTGGACGTCGCCGCGGCGACCACGGCCGCCCGCGAGGCGATCCACGCCGAGGACCACACGATGGGTGGGCGCGAGCTGACCCTGGCCGAGCAGGCGACGCGCCTCAGCGGGCTGTGGCTCGACGAGGTCACCGACCTCGAGGCGCCGTCGCTCGTCGGGGCAGCGCTCTCGCGTGAGGAGTGGGTCGAGCAGACGATGCCCGTCTGGGCCTCCCTCGTCGACCCGGTGGCCGACGGCCTCGCCGCGGCGATCCGCGACTCCTTCACCTCGCGGATGGACGACCCGGGCGCGCCCGACCTGCAGGCCCTCGGCCTGCCGCCCGGCATGGACCTGTCCCAGCTGAGCCAGCAGCTGGCTCCCTTCGTCGACCGGATGGCCTCCACCCTGATCACCGGGCAGACCGCCGAGGCCGTCGGGGCACTCGCCTCCGACACGCTCACGGCGACCGAGGCCGGCGTGCCGCTCGTGGAGGGCCAGGTGGCGCTGCTGCCGGGCAATGTCTCGCGCTTCGCCGAGGGCCTCGACGTCTCCCTCGACGAGGTCTGGCTGCACCTGGCGACCCGGGAGGCGGCGCGGATGCGGCTCTTCACCGCCGTGCCGTGGCTCGGCCCGCAGATCCTCGCCGCCGTGCAGGCCTACTCGCGCGGGATCGCCATCGACACCGAGGCGATCGACGCGGCCGTGCGCGAGGTCGACCCCTCCGACCCTGCGGCGATGCAGGGTGCGCTCACCGGCGGCTTCCTCAACCCGAGCCCCACCCGCGCCCAGCAGGGCGCCCTCGCCCAGCTCGAGACCTGGCTGGCGCTCATCGAGGGCTGGGTCGAGCACGTGTCCGTGCAGGCGACGCAGGAGCACCTGCCGTACACCGCCGCGATGACCGAGACGATCCGCCGCCGGCGGGCCACCGGTGGGCCGGCGGAGAAGACCTTCGCCGGGCTCGTCGGACTCGAGCTGCGGCCGCGGCGCCTGCGGGACGCGGCGAGTCTCTTCGCCGCACTCGAGGAGCGCGTCGGTGCGACCGGTCGCGACGGCGTCTGGGCGCACCCCGACGTCGCGCCGACCGCGGCGGACCTCGACGACGTGCTCGGCTTCGTCGAGCGGACCGCCGCCGGCGAGTCCTCCGGCAGCGAGGACCTGGACGCGGCCCTCGAGTCGATCCTGCGTGAGGCGGACGAAGGGCGCTCCGGCCCCGAGACCGGGTCCGACCCGCAGCAGTGAGCCACGCGGAGCTGACCGCCGACCTGCGCACCCTGCTCGGGCAGTGGTCGGCGCCGTCGACGGAGCAGGAGTCGCTGCGAGAGGAGTACCTCGCCCACCTCGACGCCCACGAGCTGGCCACGGCGAAGTCCGGTCCGCCGGCCCACTTCACCGCGTCCTGCCTCGTCATCGACGCCGCCGGTGAGCGCGTGCTGATGACCCTGCACAAGAAGGTCGGTCGTTGGCTGCAGTTCGGTGGGCACCTCGAGGAAGGGGACGCGTCCGTGGCGGCGGGTGCGCTGCGCGAGGCACTCGAGGAGTCCGGGCTGGAGGCCGCCGGGCTGACCCTGCTCCCCGGGCCGGTCCAGCTGGACCGGCACCCGCTCGGGTCCGGCTTCAGCCGCTGCACCGAGCACCTCGACCTGCGGTGGGTCGCCGTCGCGGCCCCCGGCTCCCTGCCGGAGGTCTCCGAGGAGTCCGACGACGTCGCGTGGTGGCCCGCCACGGACCTCCCCGAGGGCACGGACGACTCCCTTCGCTCCCTCGTCGGCCTCGCTCGGGACCTCCCCCGCCCCGATACGAGGTGCGGCTGACCCCGCGTCCGGGACGGGGGTGTGGACAAACGGCGGGGACGAGGCGCCGACTTCGCCACAGTGGTCTCCACCACGACCCCGGCCAGAGCGAGACGCGCATGCACCCCCTTCCCCGATCCGAGCGCCGGCCACGCCTGCGCCCCCTGCGCCGACCCGACGGCAGCGTCCAGATCGGGACGGGACCGCGCTCCGTGCGCCTCGTCGGACTCACCGACAGCGAGTGCCGCTGGGTGGCCACCCTCGACCCGGCACGTGCCCTGACCGAGGCGGTCGCCGCCGCCGCCCTCGAGGGCATCGACCCCGGCCGTGCCGCCGAGGTCCTCGACCGGCTCGTCGCCAGCGGTCTCCTGCACCCGATCGCGGGCCACGACCGCCCCGAGGTCGCCGTCGTCGGCTCCGGCGCACTGCCCGCCCTCCTCGTCGACGTGCTCCGCCAGAGCGAGAGGACGCACACCTCACGGGTGCGACCGGGGGCAGAGGGCGAGACGTCGGCAGACCTCGCGGTCGTCGTCAGCGGCGGCCCCGCCTCCCCCGAGTCGACGCGCCCCTGGCTCGGGGCACACGTGCCCGTCCTGCCCGTGTGGTGCCAGCCCGAGCAGGCGAGCATCGGACCGCTCCTGCTCCCCGACCGCGGCCCCTGCCTCAGCTGCCTCGAGCTGACCCGCACCGGGGTCGATCCCGGGTGGCCGTGGTTGCGCGCGCAGCTGAGCCGCTGCCTCGTCACCGGCCCCGAGCCCGTCGACGGCCTCCCGGCGATCCGTCTCCTCGCGGCGGGCCTGACGACGACGCTGGTCCTCGACCACGTCGGCGCTCGGCTGACCGCCCGGGAGTGGTCCTTCGAGGTCGCGACACCCGGCCCCACCCTCGAGCGCCACCGCTGGCCGGCGCACCCCGGGTGCAGCGAGTGCGGCGGTCCGACCCGGGTCGCGACACCCACGGACGAGGGGGGCGCCAGCGGTCGCACAGGCTGGCAGGACACAATGGCCGGGTGAGCGAGATCCCCCGAGGAGCTGCCGGTCGCGCCGCGCGACTCGCATCGCTGCCGCTCGGCCATGCCGGGCGCAGCGCCCGAGGGCTGGGCCGACGCCTCAGCGGCACGCCCGCCGACGTGGTCAACGAGGAGATCCAGCGGCGGACCGCCGAGCAGCTCTTCACCGTCCTCGGCTCACTCAAGGGCGGCGCGATGAAGGTGGGTCAGGCCCTCTCCGTCCTCGAGGCCGCGTTGCCCGAGGAGTACGTCGAGCCCTACCGCGAGATGCTCGTGCGCCTGCAGGACGCCGCCCCGCCGATGGACATCGAGGAGGTGCACACGATCCTCGCCCGTGACCTCGGCGCCCGGTGGCGCGACGAGGTCCAGATCGAGGACACCCCCGTCGCCGCGGCCTCCATCGGCCAGGTGCACCGCGGGGTCGCCTCCGACGGGCGGGTGGTCGCGGTGAAGGTCCAGTACCCCGGGGCCGACAAGGCCCTGCGCAGCGACCTGCGCCAGATCGCCCGGCTGGCCCGGGTGGCCACGACGTGGATGCCGGCCATGGACATCAAGCCGGTCACCGACGAGCTGCTCGCCGCCGCCGACGAGGAGCTCGACTACTCGCTCGAGGCCGCCAACCAGCGGGCCTTCGCGCGCGCCTTCCGGGACGATCCCGACGTCGTCGTCCCCGATGTCGTGCTGCAGACCCGACACGTCCTCGTGAGCGAGTGGCTCGAGGGGGCATCACTGAGTCAGGTGATCCGCGACGCCGACCAGGACGTGCGCGACCGGGTCGGCCAGCTCTACTTCGACTTCCTGCTGCGTGGACCCGGCCGCGTGGGCCTGCTCCACGCCGACCCGCACCCCGGCAACTTCCGGCTCACCCCCGACGGCCGGCTCGGCGTCATCGACTACGGCGCCGTCGCCCGCCTTCCCCAGGGCATGCCCCCGATCATCGGCACCCTCGTGCGCCATGCCCTCGCCGGCGACAGCGAGGCGGTCGTCGCGGGGCTGCGGGCCGAGGGATTCATCCGTCCGGGCATCAAGGTCGATGCCGACGACATGCTCGCCTACCTGCTCCCCTTCGTCGAACCGCTGGGGACGCCGACCCACGCCTTCAGCCGGGAGTGGATGCGTGCGGCGACGAAGGGGGCCACTGACCTGCGCGCCCCCGAGTTCGCCACCGGCCTGCAGATGAACATGCCGCGGGAGTACGCGATGATCCACCGGGTCTTCCTCGGCGCCATCGGCGTGCTCAGCCAGCTCGAGGCCACCGTCCCGACCCGGGGGTCGATGGAGAGGTATCTGCCCGGCTTCGTCGACGCGTGAGCCTCGGGCCCGCGGGCGCACCTCAGCCAGCGGCCGACTTGGCCTTCGCCTTGGCGGCCTTCTTGAAGTCCCGCACCTCCAGCAGGGAGGCCTCGTCGGTGACATCGGCGACGGAGCGGCGCGAGCCCTCCTCGGCGTAGGGACCGATGGCCTCGCGCCAGCCGTCGGGGCGCACGTCGAGCTGCTTGCCGAGCAACGCAGCGAAGATCCGCGCCTTCTGGTCACCGAATCCGGGCAGGGCCTTCAGCCGCTTGACCAACTCCGTCGTGTCGGCCGCGGTGGTCCACACCCGGGTGACGTCCCCGTCGTACTCGTCGCGCACGACGGTCGCCACGGCCTGGATGCGGCCGGCCATCGACCGCCCGTACCGGTGCACCGCCGGCGGCGTGGCACACAGGTCGGCGAAGGCCTCCGGGTCCGCGTCGGCGATCTCGGCGGGGTCGAGGCTGCCGAACCGCTCCTTGACCTTCGCGGGGCCGGCGAAGGCCCGCTCCATCGGGAACTGCTGGTCGAGCAGCATCCCGATGAGCAGGGCGAAGGGGTCGGACGACAGCAGCTCGTCGGCCACGTCGTCCTGGGCGATGCGCAGCTGGGGTGACATGGCCATCAGCCTGCCACGTGCCGGCGGTCGACGCGCCGTGCGCAGGACCGCGCACCCTTCCTCCCGGAGACGGCGGTGGGCCCCACCCGGATCGGGTGGGGCCCACCGGTCACCACCTGGGCGGCGGTCATCGGATGCTCAGGTGAGCGGGACGGGGGACGCTGCGCTCTGCGTCGAGCGCGAGCTGCTGCTGTCCCTGGTCCGGGACGTACTGCAGGGGCCGGTCGCCGGGACGCAGCCGGGGCAGCTTGAGGAACTTCATTGCGGACACCTCCTCACGGGGTCGCTCAGGCGGGGATCGGGTGCTTGCGGGGACGGCCGCGCGGCCGCTTGCGGGGGATGACGCGTCCGGCGTCGAAGAGCTCGCCGCCCCAGACGCCCCACGGCTCGCTGCGCTCGAGGGCACCTTCGAGGCACATCGTGCGGAAGGGGCAGTCGAGGCAGAGCATCTTGGCGTACTCGACGCCGGCCGGGGTCTCGGCGAACCAGATTTCGGGCTCCTCGATCTGGCAGGGCGTGGTCTGCTGTATCGGTGGGTGGGTCGTGGTCGTCACGTCGGGGTCTCCTGTGAACGCGTGGTGCGGGGTGCTGGTCAGCTGGGTGGGGACACGACAAAGGCCGCGGTTCCCGGGTGTGGGATGCCGCGGCCTTGGCAGAGGACCGAAAGGGTTCGTCGTCTAGACGAAGGGTCCAGCAGGGCGCGGATCCGACACGGAGGCGGTCTTCGGGTCGATGACCTGGGTCCGGTCACGACGCACGAAGACGCCGGTGGCGTCGCCGAAGACGTCGGAGGAGGACGCGAGGGCAGCATCGATTGCCGTGGGGATCATCGTGATGTTCTCCATGGGTCCTGCCCTCCTCTCGTGCGGTGCGCTCCTCGGGCCGACGCTGGGCGCGCCCGACTGACGAAGAACAACCTAGAACACATCCTCGGGGCGCGCCACCGAATTAAATCTCACGCCTCAAGCCCCGCCTCGGGTTGATGTGAAATCGAGTGTCCAGGCGCTCGATTTCACATCGACCGGGCGGCGGGCGCGAAGGGGGCGACGGGCGCGAAGGGGGTGGTGCTGGCGGGGGGTCAGGCCTCGGGTTCCCCGGTGACCGCTGCGGCGACCTCGTCGGGGTCGGCTCCCCCGACGACGGCGAGCACCTGATCGGCATAGAGCGAGAGCTTGCGCGGGCCGACACCGCTGATCGCGGCGAGGTCGCGCTGTCCGCCCGGCTCGGCCTCGGCGATCGCCTCGAGCGTGGCATCGGTGAAGACGACGAAGGCGGGCACGGACGCCGCCCGGGAGACCGCCAGCCGCCATGACCGCAGCCGCTCGAAGGTCGCCTCGTCATAGGTGGGCGGGCAGTTCGGACACCTGCCGGAGGCCTTCTCCGCGGCGGTGACCAGATCGGCACCACAGCCCTTGCACACCTTGGGCCGCGACGGCTTGAGCTTGCCGGAGCCACGAGGAGCGGTGGCGCGCTTGGGAGTTGAGCGTGCCCCCTCACCGAGGATCGCCGCCGCGTGGTCGAGGAAGCGGCTGACCCGGCGGCTCCCCTTCGCCCCCGGTGTCCTGGCCCGGGCGTAGGAGAGGTGCAGCACCGCGCGAGCTCGCGTGACGCCGACGTACATCAGGCGACGTTCCTCCTCGATCTCCTCCGGACCGTCGGCCATCATGATCGGCAGGAGCCCGTCGGAGCAGCCGGTGAGGAAGACGACGTCCCACTCCAGGCCCTTCGCCGCGTGCAGCGAGGCGAGCGTGACGCCCTCGACGTCCGGGGCGTGCTGGGCGGCGATCCGCTCGTCCAGGTCTCGCACGAGGTCGGGCAGCCGGGCCTGCGGCGTCGACGCCGCCAGCCGGGCCGACAGGTCGACGAGGGCCTTGAGCGACTCCCACCGGGCCCGGACCGCGCCACTGCTCGCCGGCGAGTCCTCGTGCCAGCCCATGCCGCCGAGGACATCGCCGACGAGGTGCGGCAGGGGCTTGCTGCCGTCGTCGGTGCGCGCGGCCCCGCGCAGCAGCAGGATCGCCTCGCGCACCTCCTTGCGGGAGAAGAAGCGCTCCCCACCGCGCACGAGGTAGGGCACGTCGGCGTCGGCGAGCGCGGACTCGAGCGCCTCGGACTGGCCGTTGGTGCGGAAGAGTACCGCGATCTCGCGCAGCGGGCGACCTGCCGCGACGAGCTTGGTCACCCGCTCGGCGACCCAGCCGGCCTCGGCCTGGTCGTCGTCGTGGACGGTCAGCTCCGGCTTGGGGCCACCGTCACGCTGGGCCACGAGCTCGACGGCCCCACCGCGACGCTGACCGGAGGCATCCGTGAGCAGGGTGTTGGCGAGCGAGAGCACCTGCGGGGTCGAGCGGTAGTTGCGCACGAGGCGCACGGTCGCCGCTCCGGGGTGGTGGTCGGTGAAGCGCAGCAGGTGCTGCGGGGTGGCGCCGGTGAAGGAGTAGATGGTCTGCGCCGGGTCCCCGACGACGCAGATGTCGCCGCGCCCCCCGAGCCACAGGTCGAGCAGCCGCTGCTGGAGCGCGTTGACGTCCTGGTACTCGTCGACGACGAAGTGCCGGTACTGCTCGCGCACCGTCCGGGCGATGTCCTCGCGCTCCTCGAGGATCCCCACGGTCAGCAGGAGCACGTCCTCGAAGTCGATGACGCCCCGCTCCCCCTTGACCTCCTCGTAGGCGGAGATCAGTCGCGCCATCGCGGTGTGATCCATCCCGGGTGGCTCGCGACGAGCGCGACGGGCCGCGGCCGGGTAGCTCTCGGGGGTGAGCAGCGAGACCTTGGACCACTCGATCTCGGCCGAGACGTCACGCATCTCGCTGCGGTTCAGGCGCATCCCGACGCGTGCCGCGGCCTCGCCGACCGCGGGCGCCTTGTGCCCCATGATCTCGGGGGCCGCACCCCCGATCGCCTGCGGCCAGAAGAAGTGGAGCTGGCGCAGCGCCGCGGAGTGGAAGGTGCGCGCCTGCACGCCGACGATCCCGAGGTCACGCAGTCGGGTGCGCATCTCCCCTGCGGCGCGTGCCGTGAAGGTCACCGCGAGCACCCGCTGGGGCTGGTAGGCACCGGAGTGCACGCCGTAGGCGATGCGGTGGGTGATCGCCCGGGTCTTGCCCGTGCCGGCACCGGCGAGGACGACCATCGGTCCGCTCGGGTGCGCGGCGACCTCGCGCTGCTCCGGATCGAGCGCGTCGAGGATGTCGTCCGCGGACTGCGGGCCCTGCTGGATGGTCACCGCTGCACTCTCTCACTGCGACCCGACAGGTCCCAGCCGCACCCTCCCCCCCTTCGCAGGTGGATGTGATGCCGAGCGTCCGGGCGCACACCCATACATCCACCGGGGGCGGCCAGGGGGTCAGCCGAGGTCGTCCAGGGGCCGGCCGAGCCAGCCCTCGATGAGCCGGGCGGCGATGGAGAGGCGACCGGCCGCACGCAGCCCGCCCTGCCGGACCTCGGCGCGGAAGTCCTCACGGGTGAACCAGCGGGCCTCCGCGATCTCGTCCGGCTGGCAGACCAGGTCCGTCGTCGTCGCGCGGGCGGTGCACCCGAGCATGAGCGAGGCGGGGAAGGGCCAGGGCTGGTCCGCGACGAAGTCGACCTCCCCGACGACGACCGCCACCTCCTCGAAGACTTCTCGCGCCACCGCCGCCTCGATGGTCTCCCCCGGCTCGACGAAGCCCGCGAGGACGGAGAACCTCCCTTCGGGCCAGCCGATGTTGCGGGCCAGCAGCAGCCGGTCCTCGGCGTCGGTGACGGCCATGATCACCGCGGGGTCGGTCCGCGGGTAGTGCTCGGACCCGTCCCGGGGGCACCGACGGGTCCACCCGGCCTGCACGATGTCGGTCGCGGTCCCGCAGCGCGGGCAGTACCCGTGGCGCGCGTGCCAGTTGGCCAGCGCGAGCGCCGTGGCGAAGAGCGATGCCTCCTCCGCGGGGAGGTCGGTGGCCACCTCCCGCAGCCCGGCGAAGGGAGCCGCGTCCAGCGCCTCCTCGCGGTCCGAGGGCGATCGCGGTGGATCCGGACGACAGGCGGCGACGTGGGCCACACCCTCGTGGCGTCCGAGGTACAGCAGGATCGAGTCGGCGTCGGACGGCTCGGGTGACCGGCGCAGCAGCGCGCCGTCGGGGCGAAGGAGGGCACGCCCGCCCTGCAGCTCGATGACCCGGGTCCGCGGGTCGGCGAGCAGCCGGGGCAGGAGGTCCGGATCGGAGCGACTCGCGGCGTCTCGGTCGGTGTCCGAGGCGGTCATGGGCAGGTCGCTCATCGGGTCATGGTCCACGTCACCACCCTACGGAGGGCGATCTCGCTCGGGGACGGGCGGGCGTTGCTCCCCGATCCGCGGTCGCAGTCCTCGTACGGTGGCCTCGTGACCTCTCGTGGACCGTTGACTCTTGCCGCGCTGGCCAGCGCCGCCGTGCCCGGCCTCGACCCCGACACCGTGGAAGGGGTCGTGCCGTCCGGACCGACGGACCTGGTCGAGGTCGCCTTCGTCTCGGACCAGGAGCACCGGCGCTGGGTGATCCGCTGCCCCCGGACACCCGCCTCGTCGGCGCAGATCGAGCGCTCCGCTGCGCTGCTGGCCCTGCTGGCCCGCCGACTGACGATGCCCGTCCCGGCGGTCAAGGGGTGGGTGGCCCTGCCCGAAGGGGGCCGCGCCGCGGTCCACTCCTACCTCACCGGCCGCCTGGTCAACCTCGCCGGCATCCAGCCCGGCTCCACCCTCGCCACGGGCCTGGGACGCGCCATCGCCCAGCTGCACAACCTCGACCCGCGCGTCTACGAGGAGGCCGGGGTCCCCGTCTACGACGCCGCCGCCTACCGGTCCCGTCGCCTGGCCGAGCTCGATCGGGCAGCCGCGACGGGGCGGGTGCCCACGGGGTTGCTCACGCGGTGGGAGCGCGTCCTCGACGACGAGTCGCTCTGGGCCTTCACGAGCACGCCGACCCACGGTGCGATCGACGCGGACACGGTGCTGGCCACGCCGGACGACGGCAGTGACCCCGACGTCAAGGCGATCCTCGGGTGGGAGTCCGCGCAGGTGGCCGACCCCGCCGACGACCTGGCCCCGCTGCTCGCGGACCTCGATCCCGAGGCCTTCGACACCGTCCTCGAGGCCTACGCCCACGCCCGCATCGAGCGACCGGACCGTCACCTGCAGCGGCGGGCCCGGGTCGTCGCCGAGATGCAGCTCGTCCGCACGATGATGTCCGCCGTCGCCGCCGGTGACGACGAGGGCGCCGAGGAGCACGCGATGCAGCTGCGTCGCCTCGACGACCGGCTGGCCCGTGAGGAGGAGGCAGCACCGACCAGCACCCCGGACACGACCGAGGCCTCCGCGACCTCCACGAGCACGAGCACGACCGGGACCACGGGCCGGACCTCGCGCACGGGGACCGGCACGGGCGGCACGGGCGACACGCAGCCCGTGCCGACGGACTCCGTCGCCCCCGACGCGACGAGGCAGCCGTCGGGGGACGCCACGAGCGATGCGGGAGACGACGCGGACGACGCCGTCCAGGTCGAGCACCCGGCGGAAGCGACCCCGATCGCGCAGCCGGAGCACGCCGCGGACGCGACGACGACCGACGAGGCGCCGGCCGGCGGGCCGGTCACCGACACCGATGACGCGCCCCGGGCGGACCACGAGACCGGTGAGATCACCACGCTCCACGACGCCGACGGCGACGCCGATGACGACGGGGACGACGGGGACGACGTCGTCTCGCCACTGCGTCGCAGCGAGGGCTCCGGCGAGCGGGACTAGCCCGGATCGGACCCGGTGGCGGGGGCGGTCGGCGACGACGCCGCAGCATCCGGCGGCGTGAGCGATCCGTCGAGCAGTGCGACGACCTCGCTCTCCTCGAGCATCTGCGGGCGCACCGTCGCGCCCGTCGCCGCGTAGAAGAAGGCTCCGCGGACCCGGTCGGGATCGATCCCCCGCCACCGGGCATAGGCGAGCCGGTAGGCCGAGAGCTGGACCGCGCGGACCGAGGCCTCCTCGGCCCGCGGCGGCCGACCGGTCTTCCAGTCCACGACGGTGACTCCCCCGTCCTCGTCGGCGAAGACCGCGTCGACCCGGCCGCGGATGGCGTGGCCCCCCATGAGCGTCTCGAGGGAGAGCTCCACGTCGAGCGGCACCCGCTCGGCCCACTCGCTGGAGCGGAAGTGCTCCTGCATCTGCGCCAGGTCGGTGTCACCGAGGTCCTCGTCGGCGCTGCCGGGCATCTCCAGGAGGTCGACGAGCCCGGCCCGGGCGTAGTGCTCCTCGACCCAGGCGTGGAAGGCCGTGCCCCGACGGCCGGCGACCTGTGGTGGCTGCGGCATCGGGCGCCGCAGATCGAGGGCAAAGGCTCCCGGGTCCCGCGCGAGCGAGACCAGCTGTGAGGTCGACAGGTGGGCCGGCAGCTCCACGGACACGTCCTCGCCGCGCGCCCGGCGTCGTCGGTCACGCTCCGTGAGCAGGATGCGCATCTGCTCGTCGAGGGGGTCCGCCCCGAGGTCGACCTCGGTGTCGGCCCCCATCTGCTCCGCGGCCGCCGCGAGGGACGGCCGCTCGGGAGCGGGCTCACCACCGGGCCACATGACCCGACGGGCGACCTCGAGCGCGGGGTTGCGCTCGTCCTTCGTCCGCGGCATCTCGGCCCACTCGAGCGTCTCGACCACGCCGGTCGCCCGGGCCTCCTCGAGGAAGCGCGAGGCCAGCCGCGGCTGCTGACCAGTGGCCCCCCACACCCACGACCCGAGCAGGAGCTGGCTGCGCGCACGGGTGCACGCGACATAGGCCAGCCGGCGTTCCTCGAGCAACCCGTGCTCGCCGCCCGCCGCGCGGTAGCGCTTCAGCTCCTCCTGCAGGGCCTTGGTCTCCCCCAGCGAGAGGTCGAGGTGCGGCAGTCCGTCACCATCGCCACGCAGGGGGTAGGGCACCCCGTCGAGACCGGAGATCCAGCCCGACTCGTTGACCTGCCCGAGGGCCCATCCCCCCTCCGTGAAGGAGGAGCGCGAGGCGTGCGCCGGGAAGACCCCTTCGGACAGTCCGGGGACGGCGACGACGTCCCACTCGAGCCCCTTGGCCGCATGGCAGGTGAGGATCTGGACGGCGTCCTTGGTCGGCTCGACGACCGGGGCCTCGAGGCCCCGCTCCTGCTCGACGGCCGCCTCGATCCAGTCGATGAAGCCACCGAGCGTCGCCCGGTCCGCGCTGGAGGCGAACTGGGCCGCGACATCGGCGAAGGCATCGAGGTGGGCGCGCGCGGCGGCCGGCGACCACCCGGGGCGCGAGAGGACCTCGACGTCGATGCCCAGCTCCCGCTCCGCCTCACCGACGAGATCGGGCAGCGGCATCCCGGCACCGCGCCGCAGCCGGGCAACCATCCCGGCGATGTGCTGCAGCCGCCGCAGCGCCGCGTCCGAGATCGACTGCCCCGCGTCCCCCTGCCACCCCGGCTCGGGCAGCTGGTCCAGCGCATCGACGATCGTCACGGTGTCGTCGGGCCCCGGTGGCACTCCCCCGTCAGTCACCCCGGTGGGGTTCGCCTCCGCCGCGGCCTGCCGACCCAGATGCCTGGCCCAGGCGCCGAACCCGTCGAGGTCGGCCGGACCGAGCAGGCCCGGCGCCCCGGTGAGCAGCCGCATCAGCCGATCACCGCGGGCGGGGTCCTGCACGATCGTCAGCAGCGAGATCACGTCGGCGACCTCGGGGGTGAGCAGCAGCCCGCCGAGGCCGACGACCTCGTGCGGGATGTTGCGCACCGCGAGCGCCTCTGCGATGAGGGTGAACTGGCTGCGCTTGCGGCACAGGACCGCCGCGCTGCGGCGGGGCTCTCCCCCTTCGCCCGCACCACGACGGGTCTGGACCCACTCCGCGACCCGCTCCGCCTCCTCGTGGGCGGTCTCCGTCCGCAGTGCCTGGACCTGGCCCCTCATGGCTCCCGGCCGGGCGCGAAGGGGGGCCACCGGCACCCTGCTGCCGGCGCCCAGTGGCCCGGCGACGACATTGGCGACCTCGAGGATCGTCCGGTCGTTGCGCCAGCTCGTCGAGAGGTGCCTGACCGGCGCCGACTCGCCCGCGGTCGCGAAGGACTGCGGGAATGTCGCCAAGGTCGTCGCACTCGCCCCACGCCAGGCGTAGATCGACTGGTGCGGGTCGCCGACCGCGGTGACCGCGGCCGGCTCCTGCCCCTGCGGCGCGAAGAGCTCGCGCATGAGCACCAGCTGGGCCTCGGAGGTGTCCTGGAACTCGTCGAGCAGGACCACCCGAAACCGGTCCCGCTCGACCTGGCCGAGGTCGGGGAAGCGTGAGGCGAGCGCGGCCGCGAGCGCCATCTGGTCGGCGAAGTCCATCACCGAGCGCTCACGCTTGACCTCGCGGTAGCGCTCGACGATCGGCAGGATGAGCCGCTGCTCGGCCATCGGGGTGATGACCTTGCCGCGGTAGTCCTTGGTGAAGCCCTTGTCGGTGGCCGCGACGTGCTCCAGGTGGGTGAGCGTACGAGCGGAGAAGTCCTCGATGTCCTGCGGGGTGCACAGGTGCTCGGCGAGCTCTCCGGCGAGCGAGATGATCGCATTGGTCACCGTGGACTCCACCTTGTCGATGTCCTCCATCGGCCCGTCCCAGGCGAGGACGACCTCGTGCGCCAGCTGCCACGCCGCGGCCTCGGAGAGCAGGCGGGAGTCCTTCTCGTAGCCCAGCCGCAGTGCGCCCTCGCGGACGAGGCGACCCGCGTAGGAATGGTAGGTCGAGATCGTCGGCGCACCCCCGAGGCCGTCCGCCTCGACCTCCTGCGGTGGCGACCACACGCCGGTCTGCTCGAGCGTCGCCAGGCGCCGTCCCACCCGCTCGGCGAGCTCGCCGGCCGCCTTGCGGGTGAAGGTCAGTCCGAGCACCTCCTCGGGGGTGACGAGGTCGTTGGCGACGAGCCACACCACCCGCGCGGTCATGGTCTCGGTCTTGCCCGAGCCGGCGCCGGCGACGACGAGCAGTGGCTCGAGGGGCGCCTCGATGATCTCGCGCTGCTCGTCGGTCGGCGGATGCTCCTGCCCCAGCGCACGCGCCAGCTCGACGGCACCGATCTTCGGCGGCCGGGTCATCGCAGCCGTCCCCCTTCCTGGTGGGCCGGGCAGGAGGAGCGGACCGGGCAGATCCGGCACCGCCCCTCCTCCGGCTGGGCGGCGAAGGTGGCCGCAGCCATCCCCTCCGCCGCGTCGGTGACCAGCTCGTGGAAGTGCCGGGGCTCCTCGGCGTCGGCGATCGGTGGCTGACTCTGCACCGCATTGCTGGAGTTGCGGACCTTGCCGAGGTGGACGAGCGCCGCCCCGACACCCTCGGTGCCGTGCGCCCGGAAGCCACCCTCGGCGATCGCCACCTGGTAGGCGCCGAGCTGCGGGTGCTCGGCCAGGTCCTTGGCCGTGGGCGCCGAGGAGCCGGTCTTGTAGTCGATGACCCGCACGCGCCCCTGCGCGTCCGCCTCGAGCCGGTCGACGGTGCCGCGCAGCACCGCCCGGCCCAGCTCGACGCGGAACTCCTCCTCCGTCGCCACCGGTCGCCAGCCCTCGGTGGCCGCGCGCAGGTGGTACTCGGCGAGCCAGTGCGCCATCGTCCGTGCCCGCGTCAGCTTCTGGTCCGTGACCCACCCGGGCGCCATGCCCAGCGACGGCCACCGCCGCTCGAGCTCCGCCTGGAAGGCTTCCTCCCCCGCGTCGCCGAGGTCGTGGGCGATGGCGTGGATGAGGGTGCCGACCTCCATCGAGGTGTGGCTCGGGCCGTCGCCCCCCGAGGACTGGAGGAGCCAGCGCAGACCGCAGTCGGTGAAGAGCGCCACCTTGGACGGGCTGACCCCCACGGGGGCCTCGGGACCGCGGACGGCCCTCGTGTCGCTGAGGTCGCGCAGCGCCCACCAGGACGACGGGGAGGCCCCGGGCACACCGACCGAGGCCAGGTGGGCGAGGCGGGCCACGGCACGGGCCACCGCCGCCGGGTCCGCGGCCGCGAGCTGCTGACGCAGCTGTGCCACGAGACCCGTGAGGTCGAGCGGTGCCGGGACATCGCTCGGCTCACGTCGCACCACGTCAGCAGGAAGAGGGGCGACGAGGTCGAGGTAGACGGAGGGCTGCTCGTCCTCGGCGGCGACGGCGGTCACGAGGACGCGCGCACTCGCCCGCGTCAGGGCCACGTGGAAGAGCCGGGTCTCGTCGTGGCGCACGGCCGTCGCCGCACCCGCACCGGCCCGGTCGCGGCCGGTGACGAGGTCGACGAGCCGCTCGGACCCCAGGAGGGAGCCGCGCAGGCGCAGGTCCGGCCACACTCCCTCCTGGACCCCGGCGACGACGACCGTGTGCCACTCGTTGCCGGCCGCGGTCTGCGGGGTCACCAGCGCCACCGCGTCGGTGTCGGGACTGCGCGCCGCGAGGGAGTCCGCGGCGACGGACTGGCCGGCGACCGCATCGAGGAAGGCATCGGGCCCCGACGCGGGCAGGGCGTCCTGGTGGGCGGCCGCGGCGTCGAAGAGCGCGACGACGGCATCGAGCGAGCGGTCGGCACGCGCGCCGGCCGCACCCCCGCCGAGCGCGGTCGCACGCCAGGTGTCGGCGACGCCGGCCGCCTGCCACAGCTGCCACAGGACCGACTCCGCGCTGACCCCCTTCGCCCAGCCGGTGCCGTCCTGCGCGGGGACCGCCGCGGCGCACCCGGCCGCGACGACGCTCGCCAACCGGAGCAGGGGCAGGGCGTCGTCCCCGAGGTGGGCCAGCCGCTCGGGGTCGAGGACGAGCGCGCCGAGGAGCTCGTCGCTCGTGCGGGTGCCCCCGGCCGCCAGCTCCTCGCGGCGCAGCACCCGCCGCAGCCGACGCACGGCGACGGTGTCCGCGCCGACGAGCGGGCTGGTCAGCAGGTCGGTGACGTCGGTGGCCGGGACCTCCTCGAGGCGCCCGCGCGCGAGGTCGACGACGAGTCCCAGCAGGTGCAGGAGGGGCCGGGCCGCCGGCTCGTCGCGGACCGGCACCCGATGGGCGTCCCCGAGGACCGGCACGCCCCGGGCGGTCAGGACACGGCGCAGCGTGGCCTGACGGGCCGAGCCGCGGACGATGACCGCCATCCGCTCCCACGGCACGCCGTCGAGCAGGTGGGCGGCCCGCAGCTCGTGCGCGATGAAGGCGGCCTCCTGGGCGCCCGAGTGGAGCACGTGCGCCTCGACGACACCGTCGGGGGCCCGGGGGCCGACCGCGCGCTGACGTCCGCCGCCGAGCGCCGCGATCTTGGGCGTGACCCGGGCGGCCGCCGCCCGGACGCTCTCGGGCAGCCGGTGACCGTGGCCGAGGACGAGGGTGGGCCCCTCGCGTCCCGGCCAGACGTCGACGAGATGGTGCGGGACGGCCCCGCGGAAGCCCTGCACGGCCGCGTCCGGGTCCCCCACGAGCACGAGGTCGACGCCACCGCCGGTCAGGGTGCGCAGCAGTCGCGCGGCGGGCGCCGTGAGCTCCTGGGCGTCATCGACGACGACGGCGCGGATCCCGCCCCTGACCCGGTCACGGGCCTGCTCGTCGGCCTCGAGCAGCTCCGCGGCGGCGGTGAGCACCCAGGCGGGGTCGAAGGCGCCCGGACGCGAGAGCGCCGTGACCTCGTCGTACTCCCGGGCCACCTGCGCTGCGGCGATCCACTCCGGTCGCTCGTGGGCTGCACCGAGCGCCGCGAGCTCCTCGGGGTCGACCCCGTGCTCGATGGCGCGCATGAGCAGGTCACGCAGCTCGCCGCGGAAACCCCGCGTGGGCAGCGCGAGCTCGAGGTCCTGCGGCCAGACCGGTCCGCCACCCATCTCCCGGTGCCCGGCGAGCAGTTCGCCGAGGACGACGTCCTGGTCGGCCCCCGAGAGCAGGCGCGGAGCCGGCTGACCGAGCAGCGCCGCCTGCTGGCGGAGCACGGCGAAACCGAGCGAGGGCATGGTCCTGGCCAGGGGCTCGGTCGTCGCGCCCGACAGGCCGGCGGTGACCGCGTCGCGGGCCGCGGCGGCACCCACCCGCGTCGCGGAGACGAGGAGCACCTCCTCGGGGGCGCACTCCCCCTTCGCGATCCGGTCGAGGACGGAGGCGACGGCGACGCTCGTCTTGCCGGTGCCCGGTCCGCCGAGGACGCGCACGAGGTCACCCCGGGCGGCGACGGCCGCCGCCTGGTCCTCGTCGAGGCGCACGGTGGAGTGCGCCCGGCCGGTGGACGGCGGGCGCAGCTGGACGAAGGGGGTCGGTGCGGCCACGAGGACATCCCACCACCCGCACCCGACAACCGTCCGCGACGGCAGGTCGTGGACCACGCAGTCACTACCCGTAGGTAGGATCATGTGACCTGCCGCACCACGGCCACGATCCCCCTTCGGAGGACATCCCCATGAGTTCCCCCGCGTCCGGCACCCGCGTCCAGCGGATGCCACGTGCCCAGCGCCGCGCCCAGCTCCTCCAGGCAGCGCTGGGGGTCTTCGTCTCCAAGGGCTACCACCAGGCAGCGATGGAGGACATCGCCGACGAGGCCGGCGTCTCCAAGCCGGTGCTCTACCAGCACTTCCCCGGCAAGCTCGAGCTCTACCTCGCCCTCCTCGACACCCAGTGCGACACCCTGGAGGCCCTCGTCCTCGAGGCCCTGGAGTCCAGCGAGGACCACGAGGAGCGGGTCCACGCCACCGTGCGGGCCTTCTTCTCCTTCGTCGCGGACCAGGGCGGGTCCTTCCGCCTGATCTACGAGTCCGACCTGACCAACGACCCGCAGGTGCGCCACCGCCTCGACGCGCTCGAGGCGCAGATCGGGGACGCCATCGCGCAGCGGATCATGCAGGACACCACCCTGCCCCACGAGCTCGCCGAGATGCTCGGCCTCGCGATGGCTGGCGCCGCGCAGGTCATGGCGCGTACCTGGCTCGCCCACGGCACCCAGTTCAGCCAGGAGGTCGCGGCCGAGGCCGCCGGTCACCTGGCGTGGCGGGGCATCGGCGCCTTCCCGGTCAACCGCATGGGCGACCCCGCCCGGGACGACCAGCCCGCCGGGTGACACGATGAGCAACGGACCCATCCCCGAGACCCGAGGAGTGACCGTGGAGGTCAAGATCGGCATCCAGAACGTCGCCCGCGAGATCGTCATCGACGCGTCCGGCACCGAGGACCAGATCGAGACGGCGGTCAACGCCGCGCTCGATGGTGGTGCGCTGACGCTCACCGATGACAAGGGTCGCCGGGTCATGGTCCCGGCCGGCGCTCTCGGCTACGTCGAGGTCGGCGAGCCGAGCCGCGGACGGGTCGGTTTCGGCGCCTGACGCGCCCTCGACGAGCGACGCGATCGCGACACGAGATTCCTGAGTGTCGTCACTTTCGCACCAGCGGCACCATCGTTCTATGGTGGTCCCAGGGCCCGCACGGGCTTTGAGCGCGCCCGCTCCCTGTCGGGCGCAAAAGGAGTGATCAGCTGTGTGGACCATCATCGTCACCGTCCTCATCGGGGCCGTCATCGGCGCCCTCGCCCGCCTGGTCCTGCCGGGCAGGCAGAGCATCTCGACGCTCGTCACCGTGATCCTCGGCGTCCTCGGCGCCCTGATCGGGTCGTCGGTCGTCAACGGCACGAGTACTGAGTTCAGTTTCCTCGCCGTCGTCGTCGGCGTCATCGCCGCGGCGGTGCTCATCGTCGTCTACGGCATGGTCGTCGGTCGCAAGCAGACCTGAGACCAGCACACAGCGAAGGGGGTCCGCCGGCGGCGGGCCCCCTTCGCTCATGCAGCCAGCCCGAGCCGCCCCATCCGCAGCTGGTGGCGGTCGGTGAGCCGCTGCATCAGCTGGCCCACCTCCTCCAGGGTCGCTCCCGGACGGTCATGGCTCAGGCCGAGCACGAGCTCGCTCAGCGCCTCACGCTCGCTGGCGACCACCTGGCCCTGGGTGAGGGCCTCCCCGACGAGCCGCCGGCCCCACAGCGCGAGCGGGCCCGCACGACGCGAGTCCTCGGCGATGCCGGCCCGCACTGCCTGGACGATCACGTCGACGTCGCGGTGGTTGCTGCTCGCCCGCTCGATGATCGCCCGCGAGTCCGCCTCGACGTACTTGGCGATCTCGATGAAGAAGTCCGTGGCGATCCCGTCGCCGATGTAGGCCTTGACGAGGCCCTCGAGGAGGTCCCGGGGCTTCATCCGCGCGTGGAAGACCTCGAAGGCGGGCCGGAAGGGCGACATGGCCGCGACCGGATCGCCTCCGAGCTCGACGATGTGGTCGGTCAGCAGCTCGTGGTTGTGGAACTCCTTGACCGCCATCCCCGCGAGGGCCCGCTTGAGGACGAGGTCACGGGCCATCTCGGAGTCGGCCGCCATCCGGCTGAAGCCCGAGATCGCCCCGTAGGCGATGGCTCCGAGGAGGTCGATCGTTCCCTCCCGCTCGCGCTCCCCGAGTCCTGCGCCCGACGACGGTCCTGCCTGCTCACTCATGCCCGGCAGCCTAGTGCCCGCGAGGCGTGGCGGCCCGTGACGCCCGGGGCGGGTAGCATGGAGGTGACCAGCGGTGCCCGGTCGGCATCCATTCCGGCTGGACGTGACGTCCGGCGCGGTCGCCCCACGAGCGGCAGACCGACTGACTGACCTCCGATCGGCCCGTGCCAACCACGGCGCAGTGCGCGCCGTCCACGCTGATCGAGAGACGCATGTCCGACTCCACCACGTCCGAAGACCTCACCGCCGAGGCGACCGCGCTCGAGCAGGCCCCCGAGGCCACCACGCCCGAGCCCGAGGGCCCGCAGCCGACCTTCGCCGACTTCAAGGTCCACCCCGAGATCGTCGCCGCGCTCGCCGACGCCGGGATCGTCCACCCCTTCCCCATCCAGGCGATGACCCTCCCGGTCGCGCTCGACGGGCACGACATCATCGGTCAGGCGAAGACGGGGACCGGCAAGACCCTCGGCTTCGGCGTCCCGATCCTCAACCGGATCGACACCGGGTCCGACGACCCGCGCCCGCAGGCGCTGGCCGTCGCCCCCACCCGCGAGCTCGCCGGCCAGGTGGCCGCCGACCTCGAGCGGGCCGGCAAGCGCCTGGGCATCAAGGTCCTCACCGTCTACGGCGGCCGTGCGTACGAGCCGCAGATCGAGGCGCTGAAGAAGGGCGTCCACGTCGTCGTCGGCACCCCGGGCCGGCTCATCGACCTCGCCCAGCAGAAGCACCTCGACCTGTCCGCCACGAAGACCGTCGTCCTCGACGAGGCCGACGAGATGCTCGACCTCGGCTTCCTGCCCGACGTCGAGAAGATCATGGCGATGACCTCCCCGGCGCGCCACACGATGCTCTTCTCCGCGACCATGCCCGGAGCGATCGTCGCCCTGGCTCGGCGCTACATGACGCAGCCGACGCACATCCGCGCGATGAGCGAGGAGGGCCAGGACGGCGAGGACAGCCAGATCGTCAAGGCGACCCAGCAGTTCGTCTACCGCGCGCACGCGATGGACAAGGTCGAGATGGTCGCGCGCATCCTGCAGTCCAAGGGTCGCGGGTTGACGATCATCTTCTCCCGCACCAAGCGCACCGCCGCGAAGGTCGCCGACGAGCTCGCCGACCGCGGCTTCGCGGCCGCGTCGATCCACGGTGACCTCGGGCAGGGTGCCCGCGAGCAGGCGTTGCGCGCCTTCCGCAACGGCAAGGTCGACGTCCTCGTCGCCACCGATGTCGCTGCGCGCGGCATCGACGTCACCAACGTCACCCACGTCATCAACTACCAGTGCCCCGACGACGAGAAGACCTACGTCCACCGCATCGGTCGGACCGGCCGTGCGGGCAACACCGGCATCGCGGTGACCTTCGTCGACTGGGACGACGAGACCAAGTGGTCGGTCATCAACCGCCAGCTCGACCTCGGGATCCCCGAGGCGACGGAGACCTACTCCTCCAGCCCGCACCTCTTCAGCGACCTCGACATCCCCGAGGGCACCAAGGGTCGCCTCCCGCGCTCCCAGCGCACCCGTGAGGGCCTGGACGCCGAGGAGCTCGAGGACGTGGGTGAGACCGGCAAGTCCGGTGGCCGGCGCCAGGGCGGTGGCGGCAGTGGCGGTGGCCGCTCCGGCGGCGGTCGCTCCGGCGGTGGCCGGTCCGGCGGTGGCGAGCGCTCCGGTGGTGGTCGTGGCGAGGCGAAGGGCGAGTCCGCCGGCTCCGAGGGCCGTCCCCGCCGTCGCCGCAACCGGCGCCGCACCCACGGCGGTCAGTCCCAGAGCACCAGCTGACGAACCCGGCCACCTCGGCCGGCGTCATCCCGGGCACCGGGCGAACTAGGCTGCCTCGAGTGCGTGACCCCAAGACTGTCCTGCGCGGCCTGGCCCGCCGTGCCTACCTGACCCTGCAGCGGCTGCGGCCCCGACCGTCGGCCTCCGACGGCTCGGGCGCCGCGGAGGCGACCGCCCGCCTGAGCGAGCTGACGGGGATCGGCAACCACACGGCGGCCGTCGAGCTGATCACCCGCGAGCTCGATGCGCTCGGGCGCGACACCGCCTTCCTCGACCAGGCTCGCCGCAGCGCGTCCCGTGCCGGCGAGCCCAGCCTCCAGGCGCGCGTCACCCGGGCCCAGGTCGCCGCCACGCCGGCCATCGTCGGACCGGCCCGTGCCCGGCTCGTCGCCGCGCTCTCCCAGGTCGAGGGGCGACTTCTCGAGACGGACCCGGCATGGACGCCGACGGTCCCGGCGGTCGCTCCCCTGCCGCGGGACGAAGGGGGGACCGGCCCCCTTCGCGTGGCGCACCTGCTCAAGGTCGCCCTCCCGCACCGGCAGTCCGGCTACTCGGTGCGCACCCGCTACACCTTGGCGGCGCAGGCCGGTGTCGGGATCGAGCCGATGGCCATCACCGCCCTGGACTTCCCCGGCGACGACGTGCCGGAGGTCGAGGACGTCCACGGCATCCGGCACCGGCACCTGCGGCGCTCGAGCGTTCCCGGCGCCGAGACCGTCGACGCCCACCTCGATGCCTACGCCATGGCGCTGGTGCCGGCGCTGGCCGACGAGGCTCCCGACCTGCTGCACGTGCACTCGGGTGCCCGCGGCTACGAGGCCGCGCTCGTCGGCCGGGCGGCCGCCGAGGCCCTCGGACTGCCGTGGGTGTACGAGGTGCGTGGCTTCTTCGAGGCGATCTGGTCCCAGGACCTCGACCGCGCGGAGACCGCCGAGACCTATCACCGCCGCCGCGACACCGACACGCGGTGCATGCTCGCCGCGGACGCCGTCATCACGCTGAGTCAGTCGATGCGCTCCGACATCGTCGACCGCGGGGTCCCGGCCGACCGGGTCCACGTCGTCCCCAACGGCGTCGACGCGACGGCCTTCGCCCCCCGGCCCCGCCGGGACGACCTCGTCGAGCACTACGGCCTCGCCGGGCGGTTCGTCTTCGGTTACGTCTCCAACCTCGACCACTACCGCGAGGGGCAGGAGTACCTCATCGACGCAGCGCTCGCCCTGCGATCGCGGGGCGTCGACGCGGTCGCGCTCATCGTCGGTGACGGCACCCGGCGGCCCGAGCTCGAGGCGCACGCGGCCGAGGTCGGCGCCGGTGACGCCGTCGTCTTCACCGGGCGGGTACCCCACGAGCAGGTCCTCGACCACTACTCCCTCCTGGATGTCTTCGTCGTTCCCCGCGTCGACGAGCGCGCCGCCCGACTCGTCACCCCGCTCAAGCCCTTCGAGGCGATGGCCGCGGGTCTCCCGGTGCTCGTCTCCGACCTGCCGGCGCTGACGGAGATCACGGGCGACGGCGCGCGCGGGGAGTCCTTCACGGCCGGCGATGCCGATGCCCTGGCAGGGGCGCTCCTGCGTCTCCTCGAGGACCCCGACCGACGGGCCGAGCTCGCCGCCGCCGGGCGCGCGTGGGTGGAGACCGAGCGCTCCTGGACGGCCAACGGTCACCGGTACCAAGAGATCTACGCGCAGGTCCTGGGCCGCCACTTCGCATGAGAGGGCGAGAGCCAGCAGCACCTCGTATGGTCAGCCGCAGCTCGAGCTACGGCTGACCATACGAACTACTGCCTGCAGTAGTTCGTATGGTCAGGTCAGACGTCGACGTGCTGGCGCGGGTCGCCGTAGAAGACGACCCGGCTCGTGCGGTTCATGAAGGCCGCGTCCTCGAGCGTCCACGTGTGCGCGTGCCGGTCGGTCCCACGGATGCTCACGTAGTTGAACCGATCGGAGGAGTAGGTGCGCACCCCCGCGGACTGCGCCCGGTCGAGCAGGTCGGTGTCGACGGCCCGGGGCAGGTCGGAGAAGCGCAGCTCGCGCGCCACGTCACCACGCATGAGGATCGAGCCGCCCTGGACGAGCCGCTCGTAGCGGTGCTCGCTGCGGGGGAAACGCAGGACCACCGCGCCGGTGCTGCGAAGCCACGTGTAGTGGGCCCACTTGCCGACGATCCCCGCCCCGGAGAAGTCGATCGCGTCGACGAGGTCGTCGAGGTAGTGGCGACCGTAGAAGTTGTCGTCGTCGATCTTCGCGATGTGCGCCCCGTCCGCGGCGTCGATCCCGAGGTTGAGGCACGCGCCGAGGGTGAGCGAGGAGTCGGCCGCGACGACGACCAGCTGGTCGAGGCCCTGGTCACGGAAGCGGGCCTCCACCGCCGCGGCGGACACCTCGAGCCCGTGGAGGACGAGGACGACCTGCAGGTCACCCGAGGTCACCGCGCTCTGCCGGGCCATGTTGTCGGCGATCGTGTCGAGCTCGTGCACCCGGTTCGTCGAGATCACCGCACTCACCGAGCGGTCGAAGGGGGAGCCCGGCCGCCCCCTTCGCCCGTCCCCGGGGTGCCCCACGAGGGCCTCGAGGTCGGCGGCCCGGTGGGCGAAGGTGTGTCCCCGGCGCACGGTCCGGGCGGTCGCGACGGCGGACCGGTCCACGACCTCGTCCTGCCACAGGTGGGCGATGACCTGCTGGCGCAGCTGGGCGTCGCCGTCGACCGGGCAGGCCTGCTCCGACAGGGCCCCCGGGAGCGACGTCACGTCGGAGCCGACGAGGAGCGCGGTGCCCGCCGCAGCCGCCTCGACCGCGTGCCAGGCGGTGAGCGGTCGGTCGGCGACGAAGGCCGCGGCGCGGTAGTGACCCAGGACCGGCCGGTCGCCCGGCAGCTCGCTCTCGGTGTCGTCGCCGGCGAGGACGTCGACCCGCTCGGGCTGGACCGGGGCCAGCCGGCCCCGGTCGAAGGCACCGTCCCCGACGAGGGCGACGACGGGCTCGCGTCGCAGCGTGGAGCCCACGATCGCCGGTGAGTGCACGGCGGCGTCCGCTGCCGGCCCGGCGTGCTGGACCCTCCGGCCCAGACCCGCGGCCCAGTCGTCGACGCTCTCCTCGTCGTCGACGACGACGTGGACGGGCGCCGTGACCCCCTCGAGGAGACGGGTCACGTCGGCCGTCACGACGCGGGAGCTCGCGGTCACCCAGACGATGACGGGCACGTCGGCGGCCATTGCCGCGCGGCGCTGCTCGGCGAAGGGGGCCTCGATGCTCACGGCACTCGTCGCGTCGACCTCGAGGAGCACGGCCTCGGGGTCCCGGTCGGTCAGCTCCCACTGTCCTGCGAGCCCGGCACGCATCCGGGTCGTGGCGAGCACCTGCACCCGCAACCGTGGCTCCGTCACCCGCCGGGGCGCGGTCACCGGGGCCATCGAGCGCTCGTGGCGCCGCACCGCCGCGCGACGCTGTCGCGTGTCCGCCGTGGCCTCGCGCAGGGCGTCCCGCACGGACCTCGCGGGAGCACGCAGGCGGGCCGGGATGCTCGATCCGAGGCTCATCGGGTCTCCTTCACCAGGTGGTGGGCCCGCTCCTCGGCGACCATCTCCGGCAGCCACTCGGCGCTCCCCGGGGCCATGCCCCAGCTCTCGAGCTCGGTCTCGACCGCGGCCCGGTCCCACGCGGGGTCCACGCGGTGGAGGCGGGTGTAGGGCGGCTGGGTCACGACGACGGACCCGAGGTCGAGGTCGGGTGCCGGCCGGCCGACGGACAGCGCCTCGGGCCGACGGATCCAGGTCACCGTCGCCTCGACGTGCTCCTCCGGGTGGACCTGGACGATGTCGTCGCCGTGCGTGTCGAGCAGCATCTGGATCCGGGGCAGCAGCGGCTCGCGGTAGAGGCGCAGGCGGGCGGGGTTCTCCCGGTGGAGCACGGCGATGCGCAGGTCCAGGGCGTGCAGGCGCTCGATGGCGGCGACGAGGTCGGCCGGGTCGGCCGGATCGACGATCGTGTCGGCGGCATCGCCGACGAGGAGCACGTCGAAGGGGGCGTGCGGCCGGGTCGAGAGCCACACGCGGGGAGCGGCGAAGGGGCGCCCCCGTGCGTGGTCCCGGTCGGGGGCCGACTCGCCGTGGCGCGTCGTCCAGTCGAGGTCCAGGCGCGGCGGCGGGCCACCGGGGTACTCGGCGAGCCCGTCGGGCTGCCCCGGCAGCTCCCCCTTCGCGCGTGCGGCGGCGAGGTCCTGGTGCCAGGCCTTGTAGGCGGCCCGGTAGGCCACCCGGGCGCCGACACCCCAGCCGACACCGAAGTCGCTGCGGGACAACGACCCCGAGCGCAGTCGCGTCAGCTGCAGGGGTGGCTCCACGAGGAGCGGCTGCCGCCCGGTGACCGCCGGGATGCGGGTGTCGTACTCGCTGTCGGCGCTCTTGCGCACGTCGTCGAAGGCACCCACCCGCTCGACCGTCGTGCGTGGCATCACCAGCCCCGAGGCGTTGAGGCGCACCGACGGGTAGCCGAGCCACACCAGCTGCAGGTCGTCGCTCGAGCGGATCGTCAGGCTGTGCGTCGCCGGCAGGTCGGGGTCGGCGAGCAGGGGCAGGACCTGGCGCTCGATGCGCTCGGGGTGGGACCAGTCGTCCGCGTCGAGGAAGGCGAGGTAGTCCCCCGTCGACTCGGCGATGCCGAGGTTGCGCGCCCGGTAGGCACCGCCGTTGACCCGACGGACGACGACGCGCGCGTCCGGGTGCAGGGCCGCGATCCGGGCGATCTCCTCGCTGTGCTCCGGGCCCGAGGCATCGTCGACGACGACGACCTCCAGATGGGGCCAGGTCTGCTCGCGCAGGGCCCGGATCGCGGTGACGAGCCACGGGCCGGGGCGGAAGGCGGTGACGATGACGCTCACCACGGGGAGCTGCGCCTCGGTCAGCTCGCGACCGGCTGCGGCGCTCGCCCGTGCGGCGACACCGGAGCGAAGGGCGTCGAGCTCGCCGGGATCAGCGGCCACCCGGTCGTAGGCCGGGGCGCCGGTGGGGAAGATCGCCGCCGCCTCCTCGCCGATGACCTCGGCGAGCTCGGCCTGGCTGAGCAGGCGTGGGACGAGCACACCGGCCCGGCGCCACCGGCGGGTGAACTGCCGCCACCAGATCGCCTCCCGCCCGGTGATCGACGGGTGCGAGAGGTCGGTGGCGAGGTCGGCGCGCTCGTCGTCCGAGAGCTGGGTCAGCCGGGACATCTGGGCAGCGAGGGCGGCGGCACCCTCCCCGGCCTCCCGCTGTCGCAGCAGCAGGGTGTGGGCGTGCAGCAGCGTCTGCCGGGTCGTCAGGCGATCGGCGTGGCCGTCCTCGACGAGCTCCCGCAGCACCGCCGACCCGGTGCGCACGAGGTGCTCGTCGTCGCTCGTCACGAGCAGCTCGGCCCAGCCGGCCCGCCAGCTCGGGGCGCCGGTGCGGCGTGCCACCTCGCCCGCGGCCTCGCGCAGCAGGGTCGAGCGGGTGCGGTGCGCGGTCGCCACCGTGGCGTCGACCCCGGTCTCCCGCGCCCCCCGGACGTAGCCCGCCAGCAGCGGGTCGAGACCGGCGACCGGGAGGGGGAGCAACCGGGCGCGAAGGGGGTCGAGCACCCGTCGGCGCGTGGCCGGGCTCCCGGTGCGCAGCGCGCGGACGCCGCCGGCGACGAGGGTGCCGGCGGCCCGGGTCCGGCGGACCGCGTGGCGCACGGTCCTGGCCGGTCCTCTCGACCGGCGAGGCATGTGCGAGGCGTTCATCTCTCCTCCTGCGTCGCGACGTGGTGGACCCGTTCCTCGGCGAGCTCGTCGGGCAGCCACGAGATCCCCTCCGGGATGCCCCACGTGCCCAGCTCGGCCTCGACGGCCGCACGGGTCCACGCGGGATCGACCCGGTGGGTGCGGGTCCCGGTCGGTTGCGTGACGACCACCGCCCCGGAGCGCAGGTCGGGTGCGGGGCGGGCGACGGACAGCGCCTCGGGTCGCCGGACCCAGGTGATCGTCGCCTCGACGTGCTCCTCCGGGTGGACCTGGACGACGTCCTCGACGGAGTCGAGCAGGTTGCGGACCATCGGCAGGAGCGGCTTGCGGGACAGGCGCAGCCGCGCGGGGTTCTCCCGGTGCAGCAGAGCGATCCGCAGACCCCGGTCGCGCAGGCGCCGGAGCACCTGGGCGAGCTCCGTGGGGTCGACCATCGTGTCCGCGGCATCGTCGACGACGAGGACGTCGAAGGGTCGCAGCGGGGACGACGAGAGCCAGGCGTGGGGCGCGGCGAAGGGCCGGCCGGTCGCCCGGATGCGGCCCGGGCTGGACTCACCGTGGCGGGTGGCCCACTCGAGGTCGAGCCCCGGCGGGGGCCCGCCCGGGTACACGGCGACCCCGCCGGGTTGGTCCGGCAGCTCCCCCTTCGCCCGGACGGCGGAGAGGTGGCGGTGCCAGGACTTGAAGGCGGAGCGATAGGCCAGCCGTCCCCCGATCCCCCAACCGACACCGAAGTCGCTGCGGGACAACGACCCCGAGCGCAGCCGCGTCAGCTGCAGGGGCGGCTCCACGAGAAGGGGCTCTCGCCCGGTCACGGCCTCGATCCGCGCGTTGTACTCGCTGTCAGCGCTCTTGCGCACGTCGTCGAAGGTGCCGACGCGCTCCTGCGTGGACCGCGGCATCACCACCCCGCAGGCGTTGTGCCGCACGGCCGGGTAGCCGAGCCAGGTCAGCTGCAGCTCGTCGTTGCCCCGGATCGCCAGGGCGTGGGTGCACACGAGGTCCGGGTCGGCCAGCAGCGGGATCACCTGGCGCTCGATGCGCTCGGGGTGGCACCAGTCGTCCGCGTCGAGGAAGGCGAGGTAGTCCCCCTTCGCCTCCGCGAGACCACGATTGCGCGCCCGGTAGGCGCCGCCGTTGCGCTCACGGGTGATGACGCGTGCCCTCGGGTCGAGGGCCGCCAGCCGGGCGATCTGGTCCGCGTGCTCGGGGCCTGAGGCGTCATCGACGAGGAGGATCTCGAGGTGGGGCCAGGTCTGGTCCACCAGCGCACGGATCGCGGTGGCCAGCCACGCCCCGGGGCGATAGGCGGTGACGATGACGCTCACCAGCGGCAGGTCCTCGGCCACCGTGTCCCGGCCGGTGGCGGCTGCGACGCGCCCCGTGAGGCCCGCTCGCCGCTCCGCCAGCTCCGCCCTGTCGGGTCCCACCCGGTCGTACACGGGGAGCCCTCCCGCAAAGGCCTCGACCGCCTCCGGACCGATGACCTCGGCGATCTCGGACTCGGTGAGCAGGCGCGGTACGAGCATCCCGGCCTCGCGCCAGCGGCGCGTGAGCAGCGACCACCAGGTGGCCTCGTCACCCGTGCGGGACGGGTGCGCCAGCTCGGTCTCGAGGTCGGCGCGCTCGTCGGCCGGGAGCTGGGTCAGGAGCGGGAGCTGCTCGACGAGGACCGCTGCGCCCTCCCCGGCTTCGCTCTGGCGCAGCAGCAGGGTGTGCGCGTGCAGCAACGACTGACGTGCGGTCAGCTCCTCGGCGTGCCCCTCGTCGACGAGCTCGCGCAGGACGGCCGACCCGGTGCGCACGAGGTGGGGATCACCGCTGGTCACGAGCAGCTCGGCCCAGCCGGCCCTCCAGCTCGGGGCGCCGGTGCGACGGGCCAGCTCGCCCGCGACCGCGCGCAGGAGCGTCGAGCGGGTGCGGTGCGCGGTCGCCACCGTGTCGTCGACCCCGATCTCCTCCGCGCCCCGGACATAGCCCGCCAGCAGGGGGTCGAGACCGGCGACCGAGGTCGGGACCACCCGCGCGCGAAGGGGGTCGACCACCTGCCGTCGTGCGGCGGGGTCACCGGTGCCCAGGGCGCGGGCACCGCCGGCGGCGAGGCTGCGTGCGCGTTGCAGAGAAACCATGGGAGGAGGCGGGGCTCAGACCGCCGCGAGGATGCTCGTCGTGACCTCGCGGTAGGCCGCGGCGCCCTTGCTGGAGCGCGCCGTGTCGAGGATGGACCGGCCCGCGGCCGGGGCCTCCGCGAAGCGGACGGTCCGCGGGATCGGTGGTGAGAGCACGGGCAGCTTGTAGCGACCGCCGAGGTCCTCGAGCACCTCACGGGAGTGGTTCGAGCGGCCGTCGTACATCGTCGGCAGGATACCGATGGTCTTCAGCTTCTTGTTCAGCAGGCGCTTGACGTCCTTGACGGTGTCGAGGAGCTGGCCGACGCCGCGGTGGCTGAGCATCTCGGCCTGCATCGGGATGATCAGGCCGGTCGCGGCGGTGAGCGCCGCGAGGGTGAGCACCCCCAGGCTGGGGCTGCAGTCGAGGAGGATGACGTCGTAGTCCGTGCGCACGTCCTCGAGGACGGACTGGAGGATGAACTCGCGGCCCGGGCGGGTGAGCAGCTGGGCCTCTGCACCGGCGAGCTCGATCGTCGAGGGGAGCAGGTCGATGCCCTCGCTCGCCTCGAGGATCGCGTCGGCGATCTCCGCCTGGCCCAGGACCACCTCGTGGATGGACAGCTCGACCACGTCGGGGTCGACACCGAGGCTGAAGGTCAGGCTGGCCTGCGGGTCGAGGTCGACGAGCAGGACACGCCTCCCGGTCTCGGCCATGGCCGCGCCGATGGAGGCGACGGACGTCGTCTTCGCGACGCCGCCCTTCTGGTTCGCGACGGCGATGATCGCCGCCTTCTTGGCTCGTGCCACCTGGGGTGCCCTTCTCTCCTCGGATGCTCGATCATCTTCGCAGGTCGAGACCCTCCCGGCCGCCACGCCACCCCGACGCCGCACCCGGCGGGCGCCTCAGACCGCGTCGACCTCGCCGATCCGACCCTCGCGGAAGGCATCGACGAAGAGGGCGTGGTCGGCCCGGACCCGCTCGGAGTAGGTGATCCCGAAGTCCACGACCTCCCGCACGAACTCCTCCTCGCGCCCGGCCAGCACCTCGGCGATGGCCTCCTCCGTCTGGAAGTCGACGACCGTGTGGTCGCTGTCGGCGTCGGAGACGCAGTGGATCTTCGCCGTGGCCCGGCCCAGGTCCGCGACGACGGACTCCATGTCCGCGGGCTCGTCCAGGTCGCTCCACGACAGATCCAGCTCGTAGGGCGAGACCTCGTCGACCACGTAGCCGACGCCCTCGATCTGCGTGTGGCCGAGCAGCGGGTCCGAGTGCACCTGCAGCGCCCGCTGGCTGATCACCGTGCGATCCCCCTCGTGGGCGAAGAGCTCCGCCATGCGGGGGACGTCGACGACGTCGGCCAGCGCCGGCCGGTTCGCCTGCTTCATCGACAGCACGATGTCGTTCTCGTGGGCCTCGTTGAAGCCCTCGATGAGCACGCTGTTGGCCGGCAGCCCGGCACTGCCGATCCCGAACCCGGACCGCCCGACGACGTCCTTGACGACGTAGAAGGTCTCGCGGTCCACCCGCTTCGACGCGGGGATCGTGCCCAGGTAGTCCGCGAAGGCCTCCAGCACGACCTCTCGTTCCTCGGGCTCGAGGCGACGCACTCCCGGGCCCTCCCGGAAGTGGCGTCCCTCGTCGCCCACCTCGGTCATCGAGTCGAGCATCGCCGCCCGGCTCATCCGACGAGCTCGCTGCAGGGTCGCGTGGATCGCTCCCTCGGTGTTGCCGAGGCGCAGGGCGAAGTCGGCGTCGCCGGAGTCGTCGACGAAGAGGTGGACCCGGTCGATGTAGGAGCGCAGGTAGAGCTCGGCGAGCCGGCGGACGGCCTGCTCGGGCAGCGCCTTGCGCCACCCCATGACGGCCAGCCCGGCGACGAACCGCCGCAGGTCCCAGGTGAAGGGTCCGACATGGGCCTCGTCGAAGTCGTTGACGTCGAAGACGAGCTCGCCGTGCGAGTTGACGTACGTGCCGAAGTTCTCCGGGTGGAGGTCGCCGTGGATCCACACCCGGCCGGTCCGCTCGTCGGACCAGAGCTGCTCCGCTGCAGCCAGGTCCCGGTGGAACAGGCAGGCGGTCCCCCGGTAGAAGGCGAAGGGGTTGTCGGCCATCTTGCGGAACTTCACCCGGAAGGCGGCCGGGTCGGCTGCCATCAGGTCCGCGAAGGCCGACTCCAGGGTCTCGATGACCTCGTCCTGCCGCTGCTGCTCGCTCATGCCTCGGACGCTACTCCCAGCCCCTGCGTGCCGCCTGACGGCCGAGGTCAGCGCAGGACGGGGGTGATGCCGGAGGCGGTCGCCTCGATGCGCTGCAGGGCCTCCGGCGCGGTGGTGTTCTCCGCGAGCCGGTTGATCTTGCCGTCACCGTGGAAGTCACTGCTGCCGGTGACGACGAGGTCGTGCTCACGCGCCAGTCGCCGGGCCAGGGCCCGCTCCTCGTCGTTCTGGTCCCGGTGCTCCGCCTCGATCCCCACCAGCCCGGCCTCGACGAGCTCGGGCAGCGACTCCTCGGCCACGGCACGCTGACGCCGGGAGGCGAAGGGGTGCGCGAGCACCGGCACACCTCCGGCAGCGCGCACGAGCCGGATCGCGGCCACGGTGTCGATCGAGTAGTAGGGCACGTAGTAGCGCGACCCGTGGTGCAACCACCTGCGGAAGATCTCGTCCCTGTGCTCGGCGTAGCCCTTCGCGATGAGCGCGTCGGCGATGTTCGGCCGGGACGGGGTGCGCCTGCCCGTCCCCAGCTGGGCCTGGACGTCCTCCCACGTGAGATCGAAGCCGTCCTGCGCCATCCGCTCGACGATCCGCTGCAACCGGGGCAGCCGGTCGTGGACGACCCGGTCCATCTCGGCGGTGAGCTCGGCGTGGTCGGGGTCGAAGAGGTACGCCAGGAGGTGGATGCTGCCACCCGCGTGCCGGGTGGACAGCTCTGCTCCGCGCACGAGGGCGATGCCGTGCTGCTGCGCCGCCGCCGCTGCCTCCGACCACCCCGCGGTGGTGTCGTGGTCGGTCAGCGCCAGCGTCGTCAGACCGGCCGCTGCGGCCTGGGCCACGAGGTCCTCGGGCGTGTCCGTCCCGTCGCTGCGGGAGGAGTGCGTGTGCAGATCGATCACGACGCCACCCTAGTCACCCCGCGTCGACGCCCCCGTCACCCCAGCCCTGGCCAGCTCGGCTTCCGCTTCTCGGCGAAGGCTCGCACGCCCTCGGCCCGGTCCGCACTGAAGGCGGTGTCGTGCCAGCGGGCGTCCTCGATGTCGAGGCCGTCGTCGACGCTCACGTCCAGGCCGCCCCGCATCGCGGTCTTGGCATTGCGCACCCCGATCGGCGAGTGCTGGGCGATGGTGTCCGCCAGGGCGAGGGCCTCCCCCTTCGCGTCCTCGACGAGCCGGTCGACCAGGCCCAGGCGCGCGCCCTCCTCGCCGGTGATCCGGCGCGCGGTGAAGATCAGGTCCGCGGCCCGTGACCAGCCGATCCGGCGGGTCAGCAGCTGGGTCCCGCCGCCACCGGGGATGACGCCGACCGAGACCTCGGGCAGGGCGAAGCTCGCCCTCGGACCCGCGACGATGAGGTCGCAGGCCAGGGCGATCTCGCAGCCACCGCCGAGGGCGTGCCCGTCGACCGCCGCGATCGTCGGGACGGCCAGGTCGTACAGCGCCCGGTAGGCGAGCCGGTTGCCCGGCCGCTGCGCGCGCAGGTCGTCGTCGCTGAAGCCGTCGCGCTCCTTGAGGTCGGCTCCGACGCAGAAGGCCTTCTCGTGGCTCGAGGTGACGACGACGGCACGCACGGAGGTGTCCGCGCGCAGCTCCTCACCGACGGTCGTGAGCGCCTCGGCCATCGCCGTGGAGACCGCGTTCATCGCCTCGGGGCGGTTGAGGACGACCTCGGCGACGCCGGAGTCGTGGCGGTCGAGGCGAATCAGTGGATCGGTCATGGACACATCCCATCAGGGTCGCGGCAGCAGTGCGGGGCGGGGCGGCGGTCAGGGACGCGAGAGCAGCGCCGCGATCCCCTGCCCGACGCCGATGCACATCGTGATGATCGCGTGGTCGTGGTCATCGTCCGCCATGGACATCCCGCCGGAGAGGGCGAGGCGGGCACCGCTCATCCCGAGCGGGTGCCCGAGGGCGATCGCGCCACCGTGCGGGTTGACCCGCGGGTCGTCGTCGGCGATCCCCAGCTGACGCAGCACCGCCAGCCCCTGCGAGGCGAAGGCCTCGTTGAGCTCGATGACGCCGACGTCGTCGAGGGCCACACCGGTGCGCTCGACGAGACGCTGCACGGCCGGGGCCGGGCCCATGCCCATGACCCGCGGCTCCACGCCGACGGCGGTCACCGCATCGACCCGGGCGAAGGGGGTCAGCCCGTGCTTCTCGACGGCCTCCTCGGAGGCGACGAGCAGGGCGGCGGCACCGTCGTTGACCCCCGAGGAGTTGCCGGCGGTCACCGACCCCCCGGCGAAGAGGGGCGTGAGCCCGCCGAGTGCCTCAAGCGAGGTCTCGCGCGGGTGCTCGTCGGTGTCGACGAGGACCGGGTCGGCCTTGCGCCGCGGCACGCTCACCGGGACGATCTCGCGGGCGAGCCGGCCGGAGGCGATGGCGGCGGCGGCCTTCTGCTGCGAGCGCAGCGCGAAGGCGTCCTGGTCCTCGCGGGAGACGTCGTGATCGGTCGCGACGTTCTGCGCGGTGCCCGGCATCGGGTCGGTGCCGTACATCCGCTCCATCTCGGGGTTGACGAAGCGCCAGCCGATCGTCGTGTCCTCGAGCGTCATCGACCGGGAGAAGGGGGTCGCCGACTTGGGCAGGACGAAGGGGGCGCGGCTCATGCTCTCCACTCCCCCGGCGACGAGGAGGTCGGCGTCTCCGGCGCGGATGGCGCGGGCCGCGTAGCCGATGGCGTCCAGGCCGGAGCCGCACAGGCGGTTGAGCGTCGTCCCCGGGACACCGACCGGCAGTCCCGCGAGCAGCGCGGCCATCCGGGCGATGTTGCGGTTGTCCTCACCGGCCTGGTTGGCGTTGCCCAGCACGACGTCGTCGATCCGCGAGGGGTCGAGGTCGCGGTGCCGGGCGACCAGCTCACGGATGACGTGCGCCGCGAGATCGTCGGGGCGCACCGCGGACAGCGCACCGCCGTAGCGGCCGACGGGGGTGCGGACGCCGTCGACGAGGTAGGCAGGAGACCCGGTGATCACTTCCCACCCGCCAGACGGGCGCGACCGGCGTCGGTGAGGACACGGTCGGTGCCCTCGGTGGCCACGAGCGGCGGGTCGGCCCGGTACAGGTCCGCGCGCACGGCGGGGTCGAGCCCGACCTCACGAGCGGCCTGGTGGGCCTCGAGCTTGTTCAGCCGACCGCCGTTGTCGGCGAGGCGCTGCAGGAAGGCGCCAGCCGGGTCGACCACGCCGGGGGCGTCCGCGGACTGCGGGTCGGGCAGCTCGACGAGCGCCTCGAGCTGCGCGATGACCCCTCGGACGGTCTCGCGCCAGGAGGCGGCCGTCTGGGCGAGGTCGGTGGGGGCGCCACCGCTGCCCTGCCACGTGCGCTTGGGGTAGCGACGCAGGTACTCCCGCTCGAGCTCGAGCATCCGGGCGGTGTGGTGGGCGAACTGCTCGGCACTGCCGTGCAGGAAGACCCAGTTGCGGGTCTCGTGGGCGCTCTTGCCCTGCTTCTCGAGCTCCTCGTCACTCAGCTCGGATGCGGGGACACCCTGGGTGGCCTCGTTCATGATCGTTCCCTCCTTGGGCGTCAGTCGAGCCGACGCAGCTGGTCGCGGTAGACGGTGGAGTTGGTGAGGTACTCGTCGACGCCGAAGCGGATCCACGCCGCCACCTCGTCGGGAGCGGGGCGCACCCTGGCGGGGACGCCGAGGGCCATCGAGCCCGGGGGGATGTCGGCGTGCTCGGCGACGACCGCGCCGGCACCGACGACGCTGCCGGCACCGACGGTGGCGAAGTTCAGCACGACCGAGCCGGAGCCGATGAGGCACCCGTCGCCGATGGTGCACCCCTCGAGGTGGGCGTTGTGCCCGACGACGCACTCGGCGCCGATGCTCGTCGGCTGCTCCTCGATGCAGTGCACCACGGTGCCGTCCTGCACCGAGGTGCGCTCACCGACGATGATCTGCCCGAAGTCCGCGCGCAGCACCGCGGTCGGCCAGACCGAGGCCCGCTCGCCAAGGGTCACGGCACCGATGACCACGGCGTCGGGGTGGACGAAGGCCGAGTCCGGGATGACGGGCACCCGGTCACCGAGGGCGTAGACCGGCATGTCAGCCCACCGCCGGCATGTTGGCGTACAGGCGAAGGGCGTTGCCGCCGAGCACCGCGGGCACGTCCTCGTCCCGCACCAGGTCGGCGACCGCGCGGGCGTTGACGTCCGCCCCGGGCACACCGGGCCAGTCGGTCGCGAAGATCATCTTCTTCGCCAGCCGTGCGAGGCCGGCGGCGGCGTAGTACTCGGGCAACCGCTTCGGCGGCAGCCCGGACAGCTCGATCCACACCCGCGGGTTGCTCATGGCCATGAAGGCCGCCTGCTCGTACCACCAGCCCCGACCCCCGTGGGCGAGGATGATGTCCAGCTCGGGGAAGTCCCGCGAGACCGGGAGCAGGTAGGTGGGGTCGGCGTACTCGTTGGACGACCCGGAGAAGGTCGAGGTGCCGCAGTGGACGACGAGGGGCGCACCCTCCTCCACGAGCACCTGGTAGGCCGGGTAGAGCATCGGGTCGTCACAGCGGAAGCCACCGTGGACCGGGTGCAGCTTCAGCCCCGCGGCGCCGTGCCCGAGCTGTCGACGCACCTCGGCGCCGATCGGGTGGTGCAGGTGCGGGTTGACGTTGGCCATCGGGCGGAACCGCTGCGGGTTGTGCTCGATGATGGGGAGCAGGTCGTCGAAGAGCTGCATGCCGGTGGCCTTGGGGCTGTACTCGCAGAAGAGCACGGCGACGTCGACGCCCTGCCCTGCGAAGAGCTCGTCGATGACCTCGGGGCGGGGTCGCCCTTCGCCGTCCCAGGCCCGCTCGAGCAGGCCCTCCGGCCCGAACTGGCGGGCCCAGTCGAGCCACGACCGGGACAGCGACGGCAGGACGGGCACGTGGACGTGCGCGTCGACGAGGGTGTGTCCGTCGAGCACGGCGCCTCAGAGGTCCTTGACCATCGGGGTGTCGACCCCGACCGGGCCGGTCTTGTGCGAGCCACCCGGCGCGCCGAGCGGCTCCTCGCGCCCCTCGAGGACCTCGGTGAAGAAGCGGCGGTTGTCCTCGATGTGCTCCTCCATGTCGTCGGCGACGCGCCGGTCCTGGCTGATCGCCTCGACGGGGCACACGGGCTCGCAGGCGCCGCAGTCGATGCACTCCTTCGGGTTGATGTAGAGCTTGCGCTCACCCTCGTAGATGCAGTCGACGGGGCACTCCTCGGTGCAGGACGTGTCCATGACGTCCAGGCAGTGGCCGGCAATGACGTACGGCATGTCGAATTCCTCTCTCTCAGGCGGGCTGCGGGACGACGGGCTGCTGGTCCGTCGAGTGTCCCGGAAACAGCTGCGCATCGGGGTCGATGTGGACGGCCGCGTTGTTCACGGCCGTGGCCACCTCGCCGAAGCCGACGGCAATGAGTCGCACCTTGCCGTCGTAGTCGGTGATGTCACCCGCGGCGAAGACACCGGGGACGTTGGTCCGCATCGCCGGGTCGACGACGAGGTGCCGGTTGTCGTGGAGCTCCACGCCCCACTCACGCAGCGGGCCGAGGTTGGCGGTGAAGCCGAGCGCCGCCACGAGCTTGGTGCAGGGCAGGGACCGGGGGTCCTCTCCCTTCGGGGTGATCGTCACGGTCTCGAGGAGGTCCGTGCCGACGGTCTCGGTGACCTGGGCGTTGAGGACGACCTCGACCGGGGCCGCCTGCATCTGCTCGACCGACCCGTGGTGGGCACGGAACTTGTCCCGCCGGTGCACGAGGGTGACGGTCCTGGCGATGGGGTGGAGCATGTTGGCCCAGTCCACCGCCGAGTCACCGCCGCCGACGATGACGACGTCCTGCCCGGCGTACTCGGCCGAGCTCGGCACGAAGTACTCGAGGCCGCGACCGAGGAAGTCCTCGCCCGCAGGCAGCGTGCGGGGGGTGAAGGTCCCGATGCCACCGGTGACGATGACGGCGCCCGTGTCGACCGTCTCCCCCGTGCTCGTCGTGACGATGAGGCGCTCACGGCCCTGGTCATCGGTGACGTGCTCGAGACCCTGGGCCTCCTGGCCCAACAGGTACTGCGGGTCGTACGGGGCGGCCTGCTCGACGAGGTTGGAGATCAGCTGACGACCGGAGACGGCGGGGAACCCGGCGATGTCGAAGATCTGCTTCTCCGGGTACATCGCGGTGACCTGACCGCCGACCTGGCTGAGGCTGTCGACGATGGCCGTGCTCAGACCCCGGACCCCGGCGTAGTAGGCACCGAAGAGCCCGACCGGGCCGGCGCCGACGATGAGCAGGTCAACTGTGGTGGTGCTCATGAGACGGCCTCCTCTGCGGCGAGCTCCTTCACGAGCGCGCGTACCTTGAATCGTTGCATCTTGCCGGTGGCGGTCTTGGGCAGCTCGTCGACGAAGTACACCCGGCGCGGGCGCTTGAAGGAGGCGAGCCCCTCGCGGCACCACGTGTCGAGCTCCTCGGGGGTCACCGCCGAGCGCGTGACGACGACCGCGACGGGCTTGACGAGGCCGTCGGTGTCCTCCAGACCGACGACGGCGCACTCGTCGACCGCCTCGTGCCCGAGCATCCGGTCCTCGACCTCGGTCGGGCTGACCCAGATGCCGCCGGCCTTGAGCAGGTCGGTCGCCCGACCCATGCAGGTGTAGTAGCCCTCGTCGTCGCGGACATAGGTGTCACCGGTGTTGAGCCACTCGCCGTGGAAGACGGTGCGGGTGGCCTCGGCCCGGCGCCAGTAGCCCAACGCCGCGGACCCACCGCGCACGAACAGCGTGCCCGGCTCCCCGTCGGGGACGGGTGCCCCGTCGAGGTCGCGGATCTCGAGGTCGTACCCGGGCACGGCCTTGCCGGTCGTGCCCATCTTGATCTCGCCGGGACGGTTGGACAAGAAGATGTGCAGGCACTCGGTCGAGCCGATCCCGTCGAGGATGTCCAGACCGAAGCGGCTCTTCATCCGTTCCTGCACGCCCGGCGGCAGCGGCTCCCCGGCCGACGCCCCGAGACGGACACCTGCGAAGGTGTCGTCCGGGATGTCGCTGGAGAGCAGCCCCGCGTAGAAGGTCGGGACCCCGAAGAAGAGGGTGGGCCGACCCTCCCGGATCCGCGCGGCCGTCCCCGCAGGGGTGGGCCGGTCGGGGTTGAGCACCGCCGTGGCGCCCACCGAGAGCGGGAAGAACATCGAGTTGCCGATGCCGTAGGCGAAGAAGAGCTTCGCCACGGACAGGCACCGGTCCTCCTCGGTGATCCCGAGGACCTGCGTGCCATAGGTCTCGCACACCAGACGGATGTTCTCGTGCCGGTGCATCGCCCCCTTCGGCTTGCCGGTCGTGCCCGAGGTGTAGAGCCACAGCGCCCACGCGTCGGAACCCGCCGCGACGGGCGCGCGCCCGGACTCGTCCGCCTCCCCACCGCGGGCGACGAGGTCGCCCCACGAGTGCTGGTCGGCGTCGGTGATGCTCGAGGAGGCCGCACCCGGGTCGCCGTCCCAGATCACCTGGCGCAGGTCGGGACACCGGGCCGCGGCACCCGCCGCGGCCGTGGCGAAGGTGGCGCTCGCGACGAGGGTCACGGCGCCGGAGTCGTTGATGATCTCGGCCAACTCATCGGGCCCGTACATCGTCGAGATCGGGACCGCGACGAACCCCCCGCGCATCGCGCCGAGGACACCCGCGAAGAGCGCGATGTCGTCGTTGGCGACGAAGACGACGCGGTCGTCGCGGCGCATCCCCAGCGAGCGGAAGCCCGCTGCGGCACGACCGGTGAGATCGACGAGCTCGGAGTAGGTCACCGTCCGTGACGGTGTCTCGACGGCCGGGTGGTCACCGCGCTCGGCGGCGACACGGTCGACGAGCCAGGCTGCAGCATTGAAGCCGGCGTCGCTCATGTGCCTCAGACCCTCTCCAGGTTGTACTCGCCCTTTTGGCCGGAGCCGTATCGACGGAGCGCACCGTCGGGACCGGAGGCATTGGGCCGGATGAAGATCCAGTTCTGCCAGGCCGTGAGGCGACCGAAGATCTTCGTCTCCATCGTCTCGGGACCGACGAAGCGGTGGTTGGCCTCCATGCCGGTGAGGGCATCGGGGCTCAGGGCGGCGCGCTCCTCGAGGACGATGCGCAGCTCCTCCTCGAAGTCGATGTCGTCGAGGGCGAGCGTCACGAGCCCGGCCCGGTCGGCCGCGGCGGAGTCGAGGTCGGTGCCCTTGACCGCACGAGCGGCCGCGAGGTCCTCGTCCCGCCCGAAGAAGCGCGACTCGAGGCGGGTCAGCCCGTTGCCCATCGGGTAGCGGCCGTCGTTGGCGTCCGTGAGCCGGAGCGTCGCCGGGGAGGCGTCGGGGTCGACGTCCTCGTAGACGCCCTCGAGCATGTACTGGCGGTCGGCCGCGAGGGCCACCTCGAGCAGGGTGCCGACGAAGGCCGAGCCCGGCTCGATGACCGCGATGAGGCTGCGCGAGGTGACGTCGAGGCGCTTGAGGGTGCGCTTGAGGTAGTGGTTGACCTCGTTGATGAACCAGTGGTCGGCCCACTCGGCGAGCTTCTCGTCGTGCGCGAGCACGAGAGCCTGGTCACCGCTGGCGCGCAGGACCCAGGTGCCGACGAGCAGCTCGTTGGTCCGCAGGTGGAGGATCAGGTCGTCGAGCTCGCGGGCGAGCGCCAGCGGGTAGTAGTCGACGCCCTGGGCGCGAGCGGCCTCGGCGTCGGCCGGGGGCTCCTGGGTCGGAGCGGCCACGGTGATGTCGACCGTGCGGTTCGACCGGTTGATCGTCGCGGAGACGTGGGCGTAGGTGATCGAGTCGCCGGCGATGGTCCGGGAGAGCTCGGTCAGCTCCACTCCCTCGCCTGCCCGGCCGGTGCGGGGCGACTCGGCAGCGGCGGCGTGGGCCCGCGTGCTGATCTCCTCGTCCCAGGAACCACGCGGGAAGGTCGCGTCGATGAAGCCCCAGTCGACGGCGGTGTCGCCGCGGTAGCCCTCGGACTTCGTGGCGAAGAGGTCGGCCCGGTCCTTGCGGACCTTGCGCTTGTCGACGACCCGGGTCAGTCCGCCGGTGCCCGGGAGGACGCCGAGCAGCGGGACCTCGGGGAGGGAGACGGTCGAGCTGTTGTCGTCGACGAGGACGATGTCGTCGCAGGCGAGGGCCAGCTCGTAGCCGCCACCGGCCGCGGTGCCGTTGAGTGCGGCGATCCACTTCTGCCCGGAGTTGGCCGTGGCGTCCTCGATGCCGTTGCGGGTCTCGTTGGTGAACTTGCAGAAGTTCACCTTCCAGCTGTGCGGCGAGCCGGCGAGCATGCGGATGTTGGCGCCGGCGCAGAACATGCGCTCGATGCCGCCGGTCATGACGACCGCCTTGACCTCCGGGTGCTCGAAGCGCATCCGCTGGACGACGTCGTAGAGCTCGATGTCGACGCCGAGGTCGTAGGAGTTCATCTTCAGCTCGTAACCGGGGACGAGCCCGCCCTGCTCGTCGACGGCCAGCTTGACCGTCGCGACGTCACCGTCGTACTCGACGGTGAAGTGGCGGTACTGCTGCGGCGAGGTGCGGAACTCGACGACGGGCGGCGCGGACGCCTCTGGGGCGTCGCCGGTCTCGGCGGCCTTCTCGGTGGTGGTCTCGCTCACGTCAAACCTTCCATCGCTTCGGATCGGACACCGCAGGGACCACGGCATCGGGGTACCCACTCATTTTCTACATTGTCTATGCGATCCGTCAAGTGGTTGTAGCATTTCTTTATCCCACCCCGAGGAGTCGTCGGGCCCGCTCGGCGTCCCCACGGAACTCCTCGGTCGTGCTCGTGTGGACGATGCGCCCCTTCTCCATCACCGTGATCCGGTCGGCCACCGAGAAGGCGGCCCGCAGGTCCTGCTCGACGATGAGGACGGTGATCCCTTCCTGGGCCAGCTCGCGCACGACGCCCATGACCTGCTGGACGATCGCCGGTGCCAGCCCGTCCGAGGGCTCGTCGAGGAGCAGCACCCGCGGGCCGAGCAGGAGGGCCCGCCCGATCGCGAGCATCTGCTGCTCGCCGCCGGAGAGCTGGTCCCCGCGGTTGCCGCGTCGCTCGCGCAGCCGGGGCATCAGCTCGTAGACCCGCTCGAGGTCCCAGTCGCCCGAGTGCTTGCCCTCGGCGATGCGCAGGTTGTTGTGGACGGTCAGGGGGGCGAAGACGCGTCGCCCCTGCGGGACGATCGCCACCCCGGAGCGTGCCCGCGAGTGGGTCGGCACGCTCGTGATGTCGGTGTCGCCGATGTGGATGCCGCCCTCGAGGGTCGGGACGAAGCCCATGATCGTCGACATCAGCGTCGTCTTGCCCACGCCGTTGCGACCGAGCAGGGCCACCGTCTCCCCGGCCGCGACGTGCAGGTCGACGCCGGTGAGGACGGTGCTGCCGCCGTAGCCGGCCTCGACCCCCTCGATCCTCAGGTCTGCTCCGGTGACGCTCATCGCTGGCCCTCCTCGGTCGGCGCGGTGCGCGGCTGCGCGGGGGTCTCGTGGAAGAGCTCATCGAGCGAGTCCTCGCCGAGATAGGCCTGCTGGACGGCAGGATCCGCCCGCACCTCCTCGGCCGGGCCGTCGGCGATGAGTCCACCGAGGTGGAGCACGCTGACCCGGTCGGCCAGCTGGAAGACGAGCTCGAGGTCGTGCTCGATGATCACGACGGTGAGGTCCTGCGGCAACGAGCGGACGAGCTCGGCGAAGCGGTGGCTCTCCGCGGGGGACATGCCGGCGGCCGGCTCGTCGAGCAGGAGCAGCTTCGGTCGGGTCGCCAGGGCGACCGCGACCTCGAGCTGACGCCGCTCACCGTGACTGAGGTTGCCGGTCATGATGTTCGAGCGGTCGGTCAGGCCGACGTCCGCGACGCACTGCTCGGCGAGGTCATCGATCTCCGCGGTCCGTCGCGCGGACGCGGTGAACCAGGACATCCCCTTGCCGGCGACCCGCTGGGCGGCGAGCGCGACGTTCTCCAGGGGGTTCATCGACAGGAAGAGCGAGCTGTGCTGGAAGGTCTTGCCCAGCCCCCTTCGTGCCCGCCACGCGGCGGACCGTCGGGTGACGTCCTCGCCGGAGAAGAGCACCTCCCCGGAGGTCGTCGCGAGCCCACCGGCGACGAGGTTGAAGAGCGTGGACTTGCCCGCACCGTTGGGACCGATGAGGGCGTGGCGTCCCCCCTTCGCCACCTCGAGGCTCACCTCGTCGACGGCGACGAGCGCGCCGTACTTCTTGGTGACGTTGCGCAGGGTGAGTGCGGGGGCCTCGGTCCGGCCGTCGGTGGGCGTGGTCATGGGGGTCCCGGCGCTCATGCCTTCTCCTCCTGGGTGCGTCGGGTGAGCAGCTGACGCCAGCTGGTGCCGGCGAAGCCGTGGGGCAGGAGGTAGACGACGGCGATGAAGACGATCCCGAGGAGCAGGGGACCGCGCCCCCCGAGCGAGGCACCGATGTCGTCGCGCACGATGGTCACCAGCGCAGCGCCGAGGACCGCACCCCAGAGCCGGCCGCGGCCACCGACGACGACGGCGAGCAGGGCCATCGCGGAGACCTCGAAGGCGAGGTCCTCCGGGGAGACGAAGCGGTTCTGCGCCACCCACATCGAGCCGGCGGCACCGGCGACCGAGCCGGCGATCGCGTAGACGACGAGCTTGAGCCGGAAGGTGGAGTAGCCGAGCGAGCCCATCCGCTCCTCGTTGTCGCGCAGCCCGCGAAGGGAGCGCCCCAGGGTGGACTTCGAGGTCCACCAGACGATGGCGAAGCCGATGAGGAAGATCAGCAGGATCCACCAGTAGCGCACGCCGGCCAGGGTCACCGGCTCGCCACCGGGGGCGAGGGTCAGCGACGGGATGCCGTAGAGACCGTTGGTGCCGCCGGTCAGCCCCTCCCAGCGTTGGGCCAGGACGTGCGCGAGCTCGGCGATGGCCAGGGTGAGCATGAGGAAGTACGTGCCCTTGGTGCGGACCATGAGCACGCCGGTGAGCAGGGCGAAGACTCCCCCCGCCACCACGGCCGCCAGCAGCGGGAGCGGGGCGAAGGGGTCGAGGTCCCGCGCCACGAGCGCCGCGGCGTAGGCCCCGACGCCGAAGGGGGCGGCATGCCCGAGCGAGGGCATCCCGGAGACGCCGACGAGCAGGTCGAGGCTCACCGCGAGCAGCGCGAGGGCGAGCACCCGGCTGAGGGTGTTGGCCATGTCGGCCGGGAAGATCAGGGGCACCGCCACGAGGAAGAGCACGGCGATGATCGCGAGGATCGAGGAACGTGCCTTCACGCCGAGGCCTCCTTCTGGCCGAGCAGACCCTGGGGTCGCAGGAGGAGGACCAGGCCCATCGCACCGAAGACGAGGAAGGACGCGTGGTCGGGCAGGAGCGAGACGCCGAGCGTCTCGATCTGGCCGATGACGAGCGCGCCGACCAGGGCGCCGCTCACCGAGCCGAGACCGCCGATGACGACGACCACGAGCCCGAGGAGGAGAACCCTGTTGTCCAGGCCCGGGTAGGCGGAGAGGATCGGCCCGCCGATGACGCCGCCGGCAGCCGCCAGCGCGGCGCCGGCGGCGAAGACACCGGTGACGAGCCGCTTGGTGTCGACCCCCAGGGCGGAGACCATCTGGGGGTCGACCACCGAGGCCCGCACGAGCGAGCCGATGCGCGTGCGCTCGATGACGAAGAGCGCACCCACCGCGAGGAGACCACCGATGACGATGACGACCAGTCGGTAGACGGGGTAGGACTGCCCGAAGATCGTCGCGCTCCCGTCCAGGCCGTCCGGCGCGGGGATGGAGCGCACGTCGTTGCCGAAGGCCATCGAGAGGAGATCGGAGACGACGAGCGCGATCCCGAGCGTGAGCAGCGCCTGGTCGAGGTGACCACGGTGTGCGACCGGTCGGACCATGGCGGACAACCCCCAGCCCCCCAACCCGCCGACGAGGGCGGCGAGGAGGATCGCCCCCCCGAAGGCGAGCAGCGTCATCGTCGTCCCACCCCCGAGGAGGGCGACGGCGATGTACGCGCCGACGAGGTAGACCGCCCCGTGGGCGAGGTTGAGGACGTCCATGACGCCGAAGACGAGCGAGAGGCCGAGGGCGATGACGAAGAGCAGGACGCCGGTGGCGAGCCCGTCGATCATCGTCACCCCGTTGTCGGTGATGAAATTGGCCGGCAGTGCGGTCACGAGAGACTCCAAGCGGTGGGTGCGCACGGATCAGGACGAGGGCTGGGTCAGCTCGTCCTCGACGGCATTCGTCCAAGCGCCGTCCTGCTGCTCGACCTTGCGCAGGTAGTAGGTCTGGTCCGGGCCCTGGTTGTCGGAGAAGGACCACGGGCCGCGCGGGCTGTCGATCTCGCCGGTGTCCTTGAGGCCGGCGACAATGTCGTCACCGCTGGTGCCCTCCTCCAGGGCGCCGTCGAGGACCTGGCCGGCGTCGTAGGCCTGGACCGAGTAGGTGGTCGGCGGGACCTCGTTGCCCTCCTCGTAGGCGGCGACGAAGTCGGTGTTGGTCTCGTTGTCGAGCGCGGAGGAGTAGTGCAGCGAGGTGAAGATCCCCTCGGCGGACTTGCCCTGGGCCTTCAGTGCGCCGCCCTCGGTGAGGAAGCCGGTGCCGTAGAAGGGGATCTCGTCGTGCAGCCCGAGCTTGTCGTACTGCTTGACGAAGGTCACGGCCTCCGAGCCGGCGTAGAAGGCGAAGACGGCCTTGGGCTTGGCGTTGCGGACCTTCTGCAGGTAGGGCTGGAAGTTCGTCGTCTTGCCGAAGGGGGTCATCTGGGTCCCGGCGACCTGGCCACCGGCGCCCTCGAAGGACTTCTTGAAGCCGGCGAGGAACTCCTCACCCGCGGCGTAGTCGGGGCCGACGAGGTAGACCTTGCCGTCACCGACCTCCTCGGCGACGTGCTTGCCGATGGCGCCACCGACCTCGCCGTTGGAGAAGCTCGTGCGCCAGACGTACTTCGAGGACTCCTCGCCCGTGATCGAGTCGGCGCCGGCGTTGGCGATGATCAGCGGCTTCTTCGCCTCGTCGAAGGCGTCGGTCAGGCCGAGCGCCGTGGCGGAGTTGACGACGCCGACGACCGCGTCGACCGAGTCGTCCTGGGCGAGCTTCGTCCCGGCGGGCACGCCGTCCTCGGGACCGGCCCCCTCGTCGACGACGGTGAGCTCGACGTCCTTGCCGCCGAGCTGGTCCTCGTTCTCCTCGAGGAAGAGACGGAAGCCGGCCTCCATGTCCTTGCCGAGCGGTGCGTACACGCCCGACTGGGGCACGAGGAGGGCGATCTTGACCGATCCGTCGTCTCCGCCGCCGTCACCTCCGTCGCCGGAGAGGGCCGACCCGCCGCAGGCGGTGAGGGCGAAGGTCATCGTGAGGGCCAGGGGAAGGGAACGGGTGGCGCGCATCGGGAACTCCAGGGGTGCGATCTCGTCATTGAGGCACGACGGGGATCGACAGTCCGACCCCGTCGTCGGTACCACCGAGAATGACCGCGATTTGTTCTACAGTCAATAGTCGTATCGAAACTGTTTCGTAGCAGGTTGCGGTAAGGTCAGCCTTAGGTCTCGTGGTGGTTCCCGCTTGCGGACGCCCCGGCTTCCCGGGGTCGACCGGACACGGTGCGCCGAAGATGTCACCCTGACGTACACGACACCCGAGGAGACGAGGACACGTGACGACGAAGGTCGATGACAGGCCGGCCGGACCGGCCGGTGACCGCGCGACGGCCGCCAGCGCCCGCTCGCTGCTGCTGACGATGCTCGGCGAGTTCGTCCACCCCCGTGACGGGTCCGCGTGGACGGGCACCCTCGTCTCGGCCCTGGGAGCACTCGGGGTCGAGGAGAAGTCGGCCCGGCAGACGATCGCGCGGACCGCGAGCCAGGGCATCATCGAGTCGGAGCGGCACGGTCGTCGGGTGCGGTGGCAGCTGACCGACACCGGCCGCACCCTCCTCGCGGAGGGCACCGACCGCATCTACAGCTTCCTGCGCAGCGCGCGCACCTGGGACGGCCAGTGGCTCGTCGTCGCCGCCGCCGTGCCGGAGTCGCAGCGCAGCACGCGGCACAAGCTGCGCACCCGCCTGACCTGGCTCGGCCTCGGCTGCCCCACCCCCGGCATGTGGATCATCCCCGACGCCGACAAGGAGGACGAGGTGCAGGCGACGCTCGCCGACCTCGACCTCTCCGACCGGGCCTTCGCCTGGGTCGGCCGGCGGGCGGCCGGCACCGACCCCGCCCTGCTCATCGACGCCGCCTGGGACCTCGCCGAGGTCCGGCTGCGCTACCAGGAGTTCACGCAGGACTTCGCGGAGCGCACTGTCGACGACGACGGCGCGGCCTTCGTCGCGCAGGTCGAGCTCCTCCAGGCCTGGCGCTCCTTCCCCTTCGTCGACCCCGACCTGCCGGCGGAGCTGCTGCCGCCGGACTGGCCCGGCCCGCAGGCGGCCACGCTCTTCCACACCCGCCGTGACCGCTGGAACCGCCGCGCCCAGCGCGAGTGGGACCGCCTGGAGCAGGCCGCCGGCGAGCGCACCTGACCCCCCTTCGCATCTGCCTAGGCAAATACCACTCCACAGCGCCCCGGCGCGCATCTGCCTAGGCAGATGCGATGTCCGGCGGCAGGCTCGACGAAGGGAGCCGGTCACCCGCGGGTGACCGGCTCCCTTCGCTCGCACCTCAGTAGCGGTGCGACTCCACGTCGACGAAGTCGCCGCTCTCCTCGTGTCCCTGCGACCGCGAGCCCGCGGGGATCTCGGTCGGGGCAGTCGCGGAGGCGTCCGGCGCACCGGGCTGCTCCGTGCCCGCCTCGTCCACGCGCTTGCGCAGCGAGGCGTCCCGCTCGTTGCCCCAGTAGCCGCGGACGACGAGCCAGTCGTGGACCTCGTCGCGCTGGGGGTGCTCGTCCCGCACGGTGTTGTAGACGTAGTTGATCCCGCGCACCCGGGCCTCCTGCTCGAGGCGGTCCATGACGAAGGAGCCCACGCCCTGGCCCTGACGCGCACCGTCGATGACGAGGGTGATCTCGGCGTCCCCACCCCACGTCGTGTCGAGGACACCGATGCCGACGACGGCGTCACCGTCCTTGGCGACGAACCAGTCACCGGGCAACTCGGCCCCGTCCGCGAAGTCCAGGGTGAGGGCCCCCTCGGGGGCGGAGGCGGCGATGCGCGCCTTCTCCGCGTCCCAGAGGGGCCGCTCCTCGCGCTCCCACGTCAGGGAGGTCATGCCGCGCCCTCGTCGTGCAGGGCCTCCTCGGAGAGGTGCACGTAGTCGTACTCGACCGGCTGGCCGTTGATGCCCGTCGGCGGCTCGTTGATCCAGCTGGCGAACTTGCCGTACTCGTACACCGGGACCATGAGCTCGGCGACCCGGGCCCGGTCCTCGTCGCTCGGGAGCCAGTCGCCCTTGCGGGCCTCCCAGGTCGCGTCGTCGAGGACCTCGCCGTCGGGGCTGACGTGGTGGCCGGCATAGACGCCGACCTGCCGGTGGAAGCCCTCGTGCGGGATGGTGAGGCGCTCGTCCACCCCGGCGTCCTCGAGTGCCTGGTTCCAGCGACGGACGCCGTTCTCGCAGTCCGCGACGTACTCGTCACGCAGGTCGAGGTTGAGCGCGGAGATCATCGGGACCGTCTTGGTCCTGATCTGCCCGTCCTCGATGTAGTTCATCTCGCGCTCGTCGTCGAGCAGGGTGTGGTCGTCCTTGCGGCGGGTCTCCTGCCAGCGGCCCTTGAGCCCGGAGCTGTAGTAGTTGCCCGCGTTCGTCGACTGCTCGGAGCCGAAGAGGTCCATCGAGACCGAGTACTGGAAGTTCAGGTACTTCTGGATGATGTCGAGCGGGATGACCCCGTCCTCGAAGGTGGCCGGCCCGCCGTTGGCCTTCATGACCTCGGCGGTGCGCTCCACCGTGCGCTGCACGCCGGTGGTGCCGACGAACATGTGGTGGGCCTCCTCCTTGAGCATGAACTCACAGGTCCGGGCCAGCGGGTCGAAGCCGCTCTCCTTGAGGGTGCCGAGCTGGTACTTGCCGTCACGGTCGGTGAAGTACGTGAACATGAAGAACTGCAGCCAGTCGGTCGTCGCCTCGTTGAAGGCCCCGAGGATGCGCGGGTTGTCGTAGTCACCCGAGTTGCGCTTGAGCAGCTGCTCGGCCTCCTCGCGACCCTCACGACCGAAGTAGGCGTGGAGCAGGTAGACCATCGCCCAGAGGTGACGGCCCTCCTCGACGTTGACCTGGAAGAGGTTGCGCATGTCGTAGATCGACGGCGCGGTGTTGGCGAGGACGCGCTGCTGCTCGACCGAGGCCGGCTCGGTGTCGCCCTGGACGACGATGAGCCGCATCAGGTCCGCGCGGTACTCACCGGGGATCTCCTGCCACGCGGGCTCACCCTTGTGCTTGCCGAAGGTCACCTCACGGTCGGGCTTGCCCTCGGCGAGGAAGATGCCCCAGCGGTACTCCTCCATCGGCACGTGCTCGAAGTGCGCCCAGCCGTCACGGCCGACGGCCACGGCCGTGCGCAGGTAGACATCCTTCGTCGGCAGCTCGGGACCGAGGTTCTTCCACCAGTCGAGGAACTTCGGCTGCCAGCCCTCCAGGGCCCGCTGCAGGCGACGGTTCTCGTTGAGGTTGACGTTGTTCGGGATGCGCTGGCTGTAGTCGATCGGGCTGGTGGGGCCGTCCGGCTCCGGCGCGGACCCGATGCGGTCGTCGGTCGTCGTCATGCTCTCTCCTTGGTCGCGTCCTGGTGAGGTCTTACCTATGTTCTACACGTCTATGCGCGTCACGACAAGACTTTGTGGAATGTTTGCGCCGAGCGTCACTGTCCCAGGCGGTCGAGGACCGCCGGTCCGCCCTGGACGGCGGTGCGCTGGAGGTGGGCGTGCACGGCCCGCAGGCCACCCTCCTCCTGTCCCCCGCCGGCCCGTCCGGGCCCGCCGTGGACCAGCTGCGGCATCGGGATGCCGTGCCCCGTGGACTCCGGGGCACTGTCCCGGTCGAGGACGAGGATGCGGCCGTGGAAGGGGGCCGCCCCCGCGACGACGTCCGTCACGAAGTCGCCGTCCGCGGACACGACGGAGCCGGCGAGGCTCCCTTCGCCCCGCGCCAACAGCTCGACGGCATGGTCGGCATCGCGGTAGCCGATGAGCGAGCTCACGGGGCCGAAGGCCTCGACCGCGTGCGGCTCGGACCGGTCCGCGTCGTCGATCCGCACGAGGAAGGGCGAGAGGAAGGCGCCCTTGTCGGCGTCGGCCCCGATGACGTCGACCGAGTCGAGGTCACCGAAGACCACCCGGCCGGCACCGGCGATGCGCCGGGCGGCAGCGCGCACGTCGTCGCGCTGCTCGGTGCCCACGAGGGCGCTCATGCGCACGCCCTCGGCCCCGGGTGCGCCGACGCCGATCCCGCCGAGGCGCTCGGCGACGGCCTCGGCGACCGCGTCGACCTGGCCCTCCGGGACGAGGGCGCGACGGATGGCCGTGCACTTCTGCCCGGACTTCACGGTCATCTCGGTGACCAGCGCCTTGACGAAGAGGTCGAACTCCGGCTCGCCCGGCACGGCGTCCGGGCCGAGGACGGAGGCATTGAGGCTGTCGGCCTCGGCGTTGAAGTGGGCCGAGCGACGGGTCACCGCGGCGTCACCACGCAACATCGCGGCGGTGTCCGCGGACCCGGTGAAGCCGATGTGGTCCTGGCCCCCGAGCTCGTCGAAGAGCCCCGGGATCGAGCCGGCCACGACCTGCAGCGCCCCCTCGGGCAGCGCGCCGGACTCGACCATCATCCGCACCGCCTCGACGGCGATGTAGGCCGTCGGGGTCGCGGGCTTGACGATCGTGGGCAGGCCGGCGAGCAGGGCGGGGGCGAGCTTCTCGAGCATCCCCCACACCGGGAAGTTGAAGGCATTGATCTGCAACGAGAGCCCGTGCGGGCTGGTCAGCACGTGCCTCCCGCCGAAGACCCCCTCCTTGCCGAGCTGGATGAAGTCGTCCTCGACGATCATCGTGCCGTCCGGCAGGCCCTTGCGGCCGAGCGAGGCGTAGACGAAGGCGGTGCCCGCCCCGCCGTCGATGTCGACGGCGCTGTCCCGGGCGGTGCAGCCGGCGCGGGCGGACAGCTCGTAGAGGCGGTCCTTGCCCTCCTGGACGGCACCCGCCGCTCCCTTGAGTGCGGCCGCCCGCTCGTGGAAGGTCATGGAGCGAAGGGCGGGACCCCCCTTCGTCCTGGCGTGTGCCACGGCGGCACCGAGGTCGAGCCCCTCGCTGGACACCCGCGTCACGCTCTCGCCGGTCACGGCGTCACGGACCTCCCGGCCCTCACCGGACCCGGCCACCCAGTGACCGGAGACGTAGCTCTCGAGGATCTCGCTCATGCTGTCTTCTCCTGTGCGTCGTCGTTCCAGTCGTAGAAGCCGCGCCCGGTCTTGCGGCCGTGGTGGCCCTGCTCGACGAGGTCGATGAGCAGCTGCGGCGGGGCGAAGCGGGGGCCGAGCTCGCGCTCGAGGTAGCGGGCGATGCCCAGGCGGGTGTCGAGGCCGACGAGATCGGTCAGCGCGAGCGGACCCATCGGGTGGCCGTAGCCGAGGGACATGGCCGCGTCGATGTCCTTCGCGGAGGCGACACCGGACTCGAGCATGCGGATGGCCTCGAGGCCGATGGCCACGCCGAGGCGACTGCTGGCGAAGCCCGGCGAGTCGGCGACGACGACCGGGGTCTTGCCCAGCCCCTCACGCACCCACCCGACGGCGCGGTCGCGCCAGACCTCGTCGGTGGCCGTCGCGATGACGATCTCGACGAGCTTGCTCGCCGGCACCGGGTTGAAGAAGTGCAGCCCGAGCAGGCGCTCCGGTCGGCGAAGGGAGGTGGCCAGGGCATCGAGCGAGATGCTCGAGGTGTTGCTCGCCAGGGCGGCGTCGTCGGCGATCACCGCCTCGATCCGCTGGAGGGTGTCGCGCTTGAGCTGCTCGTCCTCGGGGACGGCCTCGACGACGAGTCCGCAGCCGGCGAGGTCCGCGGCATCGGTCGTCGTCGTGAGGCGACCCATCGGCTCGGCGGACCCGGCGATCTTGCCGCGCTCGACGCTCTTGTCGCAGGAGCGCTGCACGCGGGCCGTGGCACCGGCGACGCTGTCCACGTCCCGCTCGAGCAGGACGACCTCGCTGCCGGCGAGGAGCAGGCCGTGCACGACGCCGGCGCCCATCTGACCGCCGCCGACCACGCCGGTGCGGGTGGGGATGTCTCCGTCGGTCATGCCAGGCCTCCCGTGGCGTCGAGGACGTCGCCGGTGATCCAGCGTGCGTCCTCCGAGAGGAGGAGCGCGACGACGCCGGCGATGTCCTCCGGGGTGCCGAGGCGACGCATGGCATTGCTCGAGGACATCGCCTCGATGGCCTTGTCCGCGGTGATCGAGCGCATGTACTCCGTGTCCGTCGCCCCGGGGCGGACGACGTTGACGGTCACGCCACGCTTCGCCACCTCCTTGGCGGTGACCTTGGTCGCCGCCTCGAGGCCGGCCTTGGCGGCGGCATAGGTGCTCTGTCGTGCCGGCGCGACCCGGGCGGCGGCGCTGGAGATCATGACGACCCGGCCACCGTCGGCCACGCGACGCGCTGCCTCGCGGAGCACGAGCAGCCCGGAGACGAGGTTGAGGGCGAGCGAGTCGTTGATCTGCTCGCTCGTGAGGTCGGTGATCCGCGGGTAGTCCCAGCCGCCGACGCAGTCGACGACCACGGTGAGCTCGCCGTGCTCCTGCGCCGCGTCGAAGGCGGCGACGACCTCGTCCTCCCTGGTCGCATCCGCTGCGAGTGCGCGCACTCGAGCGCCCTGCTCGGTCAGCTCCGCGGCCAGGGCCTGGGCCCTCTCCGGGTGGCCGTGGTGGGTGATGGTCACGTCATGGTCCGCCGCGAGGCGGCGCGTCACTGCCGCGCCGATCCCTCCGGCTCCGCCCAGTACCAGGGCAGTAGTCATCGTCGACTCCCTTCGTCAGGGTCCAACATGCCACACATTCATGTCGCCACGCCAGACTTCTTGTAGAACATCAAGGGTGACGGCTCCTGCGGGCGAACGGGTGGGTGGCCCCTTGGCCCTGGCGCGGCCCCACTTGGTCGTGGCGTTCCGACGGCCGGAGGCCCGGCCACGACCTGAGTCGGGGCCACCCCTCCCCTTCGTCCGCTCCGCCGACGCTCCACTCGTCGTCCGGTCCCGCGGGCCCCCCGCGACGTGGCGCCACGTGGTGAGACGATGTGCTGATGAGTGAGGAGCAGATGCAGGCAGAGAACCGGAAGCGGCCGACGACGGATGAGTTCCGGGCCTTCGTGGCGGAGGACTGGGCGCCGCGATCGAGCGAACGACCGGCGCGCACCGAGGCCGCGACCCGCGCCGCCGCGCGGCGCGCCACCGTCTCCTCGGCGCACCAGGGCGAGCGGCTGGTCATCCCCGCGGGCGGGCTGAAGGTCCGCAGCAACGACTGCGACTACGTCTTCCGGCCGCACTCCGCCTTCGCCCACCTCACCGGCCTCGGCGCCGACCGCGAGCCGGACGCCGTGCTCGTCATGGAACCGCTCGGTGGCCCCGACGAGGACGCCGGCCACGAGGCCGCGCTGTACTTCCGCCCGCTCGCTCCGCGCGACTCGGAGGAGTTCTTCGGCGACAGCCGCTACGGCGAGTTCTGGGTGGGGGCGCGTCCCTCCATCGAGGACGTCGAGTCCGAGCTCGGCCTGACCGGCCACCACGTCGACGGCCTCGAGGACGCCATCGGCAAGGACGCCGGCCAGGTCACGGTCCGCATGGTCCGCGACGCCGACACCGGCCTCACCGCGCGCCTCGACACCGTGCGCGTCCAGGGCGGGGCGAGCGAGGAGTCGCTCGTCGAGGCCGACCACACGCTCGCCCACGGCCTCTCCCACCTGCGGATGATCAAGGACGACTGGGAGATCGAGCAGATGCAGCAGGCGGTCGACGCCACCCGCACCGGCTTCGAGGCGGTCATCGGCGAGCTGTCGAGCCTGCCCGGGCGGGGGCGCGGCGAGCGGTGGGTCGAGGGGACCTTCGGGCTCATCGCCCGCCACGAGGGCAATGGCGTCGGCTACGACTCGATCTGCGCGTCCGGTGACCACGCCAACACGCTCCACTGGATCAAGAACACCGGTGACGTCGCGGACGGCGACCTGATCCTCCTCGATGCCGGGGTCGAGCTCGACTCGCTCTTCACCGCCGACATCACCCGCACCCTGCCGGTGAGCGGCACCTTCACCGACACGCAGCGCGAGATCCACGAAGCCGTCGTCGCCGCACAGGCCGCGGGGATCGCTGCCGTGAGGCCGGGCGCGAAGTTCTCCGACGTCCACGCCGCCGCGATCCGGGTCATCGCCGAGCACCTGCACGCCTGGGGCCTGCTCCCGGAGGGGGTCTCCGTCGAGGACACCCTCGACAATGACCACGGCCAGTACCACCGCCGCTGGATGGTCCACGGCACCAGCCACCACCTCGGCATCGACGTCCACGACTGCGCGCTGGCCACCCGCGAGGAGTACATGGACGCCGAGCTCGCTCCCGGAATGGTCCTCACCGTCGAGCCGGGCCTGTACTTCAAGGCCGACGACCTCAAGGTGCCGGAGCGCTTCCGCGGCATCGGCGTCCGCCTCGAGGACGACGTCGTCGTCACGCGGGACGGCTGCCGCAACCTCTCCGGCGCGTGGCCGCACTCGGCCGACGAGATCGAGGCGTGGATCGTGGACGTCCAGGCGCGCTGACCCCCCTTCGTCCCGGGATGTCTCGGCTTGACCGGGAAACCAGTGACCGGCCGCGTCACGACCCGGCCGAGCCGGACCTGCCCGGCCACGTCTGGGTTTTCCGGTCACGCGGCCCGACGGCTGGCCCGGTGGACGAGGTCGAGCACTCGCTCGGGATCGTCGAGGTCCGCCCACACGAGGCGCACGACGACGTATCCGGCTGCGCGCAACCGGTCCTCGCGCGCCTTCTCGGACTGGAGGGCCCGCCGTCCGTCGGCGCCGCCGTACTTGAGCATCCCGTCGAACTCCACGACGACCCGCTCGCCGACGAGGAAGTCGACCCTGCCGACGAAACCCTCGCCGTCGCGGATCGTGACCTGGGTGCGCACGGGCAGTCCGAGGTCGATGAGCAGCGCGCGGGTGCGGGTCTCCCCCACCGACTCGCACCCCGGATCGGACCGCTCGATCATGGACTCGATCCGCAAGCGGCCCCTGGGCCCCAGCAGGAGCGCTCCCGCCTCGGCGACCGCCCCGGTCGTCACCGCGCCCTCGTGGAGCGCGCGATCGAGGCAGACGAGAGCCGGTATCGACCCGCACTCGGCCGCCATCTGGGCGATCGCGACGGGCAGTGGCACCACGGGTACGCCATCGGTCGAGGTGGGCGAGACGCCTGCCGGCCAGGGGTGCAGTCGTAGGCCGGAGCGGACTCGGCGACGCGGAGTCGTGCAGACGAGGTCGACGGTGGAGGTTGCCACCCCCCACAACGGCAACCCGTGGATCACCGCTGCGCTCGCGTGCGATGCGACCGCGCCGGGGCGGTCGAGCAGCACGGCACGGGTGCGCAGGGACAGCCGTCGCTCGGGTGTCGCTGCCTGCCACACCGGCCCGGCCGCGAAGAGTCCGCGCCGCAGTCGGACCAGACTCCCCTCGCGCACCAGCCGCGCGACCGTGGCCTCGTCGGCGTCGACCGCGCGCAGCTGCGTGGTCGTGCAGATCTGGCCCCTGCCCGTCAGCAGTGCCCGGATGCGTGTGTCCATCCCCGCATCCTCGCGGGAACTCCCCCTTCGCTCGCCCGGGTCATCCACAGGGGCACCGCGGTGACCGGCAAACCCTGACTCGGCCGGGACGGCGCCATCTGCCCGCGTCACGACCCGGCCAAGCCCAGTCCGGCCGGCCACCCCTGGGTTTGCCGGCCGGTGTGGCCGAGTCAACAGCCGGGCGGCCGGACCACGCACCGGGCGAAGGGGGAGGATGGCGAGGATCCCCCTTCCCACCGAAAGGCCTCGCGCATGCCCACCAAGACCGTCCCCGGCAACTACTTCGAGGACTTCTCGATCGGCCAGGAGATCCGGCACGCGACGCCGCGCACGGTGACCGACGGCGACATCGCGCTCTACACCGGGTTGTACGGCTCGCGCTTCGCCGCGACGAGCGCCTCGACCTTCGCCGAGTCGATGGGCTTCGAGCGGATGCCGGTGGACAGCCTGCTGGCCTTCCACCTCGTCTTCGGCAAGTCCGTCCCGGACATCTCGCTCAACGCCGTGGCCAACCTCGGCTATGCCGGTGGCCGCTTCGGCGCCCCGCTGCACGTCGGCGACACGGTGACGACGACCTCGACGGTCATCGGCCTGAAGGAGAACTCCAACGGCAGGACCGGGGTCGTCCACGTCAACTCGGTCGGGGTCAACCAGCGCGGCGAGATGGTCGTCGACTACGTCCGTTGGGTCATGGTGCACAAGAAGGACCCGGCCTCCCCGGCCCCCGAGACGGTCATCCCGGACCTGCCGGGAGCCGTCGCCGCCGACGACCTGCTCGTCCCCTTCGACCTGACCGGCCGTGACTACGACGTGGACCTCGCCGGCAGCCCCTTCCTCTGGGACGACTACGAGGTCGGCGAGCGCATCGACCACCTCGACGGCATGACCATCGAGGAGAGCGACCACATGCTCGCGACGCGGCTGTACCAGAACACCGCGAAGGTCCACTTCAACCAGCACGCGCAGGGGCAGTCGACGATCGGGCGCCGGCTCATCTACGGCGGTCACATCATCTCCCTGGCGCGTTCGCTGTCCTTCAACGGACTGGCCAACGGCCAGATGATCGCCGCGATCAATGCCGGCGCGCACGCCAACCCGACCTTCGCCGGGGACACGATCTACGCCTGGTCCGAGGTGCTCGAGCGGATCGAGCTGCCCGGACGCACCGACGTCGGGGCCCTGCGCCTGCGCACCGTGGCGACCAAGGACACCCCGTGCGCGGACTTCCCCCTGCGCGACGAGGACGGGAAGTACCTGCCCCGGGTCGTCCTCGACCTCGATTACACGGTGCTCATCCCCCGCCGCTGAGCACTCCCTCTGCCTATGGACAGGGACATGGACATCGGGCCCGGATGTATCCGGGCCCGATGTCGATGTCCGGGGTGCGAAGGGTGGCCTAGCGCGGGTAGACCTCGAGCAGCAGCGCGTGGCCGACCGCCGGGTCATCGACCCGCTCGCCACCCTGCCCGAGGATGGTGCCGAGCAGCTGCGCCGGCGTGGGGAAGTCCTCGGGCAGCGCGGCGTTGTACAGCCGGTGCTCCTCGAGCGACTCGACGGCGTCGTCGAGGTGCCCGGTGACGTCGACGTAGTGCGTGGGCGCCGGGCCGGCGGCGACGGCAACCGCGCTGGCCTTCCACGGCTCGAGCCCGTCGTCGGCCAGCTCGGGGAAGATCCACCGGTTGCCCGCGTCGGCCGTCGCATCGAGTGCGGCCAGTCCGACGGCCCGGTGATCGGCCTGGTTGAGGTTGCCCGCGGCGAAGGTCTCCGCGTGGGTGAGGGTGATGACGAGGTCGGGTCGGGTCCGCCGGATGGCCGCGGCGATGTCGCGGCGCAGCGCCACGCCGTACTCGATGACGCCGTCCTGGTGCTCACCGAACTCGACCGAGTCGACACCGACGACGGACGCGCTGGCCCGCTCCTCGTCGGCACGTGCGGGAGCGGCATCGACGGGGTCCATCGTGTCGATGCCTGCCTCGCCGCGGGTCAGGAGGTAGTAGCTCACGCGCTTGCCGGCGGTGGTCCACCTGGCGACGGCGGCGGCCATGCCGTACTCGATGTCGTCGGGGTGGGCGACGACGCAGAGGACGGAGTCGAAGGTGGTCTCGTCGAGGGCGGCCAGGGCAGGCTGGGTGGTCACGGGAGCGACGCTAGCCATCCGCGGCCGATCCGGCCACCAGGCACCGGTTCCGTCCCGGCCGGTGGCGAAGGGGAGGTCCCTCCCCTTCGTCGGTCAGGTGGCGGTCTGCCCGCCCTGCTCGCGGTCCATGCGCTCCTGCTCGGCGCGGGCCTGGGCCTGTGACCGGCGCAGCTTTTCCTGGGCGGCACGCATCGGGTCGAGCTCGTCGAGCAGCTCGCGGGCCCGCTGCGCGTGCCGGTGCTCGGTGAGGACCTCGTAGCGGGAGGCGACGACCTGGCTGACCGAGGTGAAGTCGCGCTCGCCGCCGGTGGACCGGTAGCCGAGCCACGCCCAGACCAGACCGAAGACGGCACCGATGAGGACCGTGGAGACCATCCGCTGGAGGAGGCCCTCGCCGCCGTCGAACATCGCGAAGATCACCCCGACGAAGACTCCGATCCAGATACCCGACAGCAGACCGCCGAGGAGCACCTTGCGCGTGGTCAGGCGCCCGCTGACCCGCTCGACCTGCTTGAGGTCGGTGCCGACGATCATGACGTCCTCGACCGGGAACTCCTTGTCCGCGAGGAAGTCCACCGCCCGCTGGGCCTCGGCATAGGTGTCATAGGTGCTGAGCGACACCGGATACTCCAGCCCGAGCCGGTTCTCCATCCGTGCCGCCAAGTGTGGCTGCGTACTCATGCACCCAGTGTCCCACTCTTCCGGGCGCGCCACGGCCACACCCACACCCCGTGTTCGGGCTCTGGCAGGGTGGCGAGCCATGACCGGTCCCGCGCTGCTGCCGCTGACGACCCGACGACTGGACCGGAGTGCGGCGGTCCGCCAGTCCTCCGGCCGGATCCCCTCCCTCGTCATGGGGGTGGCGCGCGACGGGGACCTCGTGTGGTCCAGCGGGCGGGGCACCTTCGCCGCCGGTGTCGACCCACTCGACGTGCAGTACCGCATCGGCTCGATCACCAAGACCGTCGTCGCCGTCGCCGTGATGCGGCTGCGCGATGCCGGGCGCCTGAGACTGGGCGACCCGATCGGCGAGCACGTGCCGGACACCCCCTTCGCGGACCGGACCATCGCGGAGCTGCTGACCCACACCGCCGGCCTCTCGGCCGAGCCCCCGGGGCCGTGGTGGGAGCGCTCCCCCGGGCCGGACCGCGACGGCCTGCACGAGGCGATGCGCACCGGCGCCGTGCTCGACCGCGCCGGCCGCCACGTGCACTACTCCAACCTCGGCTTCGCCGTGCTCGGACAGCTCGTCGAGCGCCTCACCGGCCGTGGCTGGGTCGAGGTCGTCAGCGAGGAGGTCCTCGCGCCGTTGCAGATGCGGCGCACGACGGCCCTGCCGGTCACTCCCTTCGCCACCGGGTACGCCGTCCACCCCCACGCCGACGTCCTCCTGCCCGAGGCGGTCCAGGACACCCGGGCGATGGGCCCTGCCGGTCAGCTGTGGTCGAGCCTGCCGGACCTGGCGCGGTGGGCGTCCTTCATCGCGGGCGACACCGGGGACGTGCTGTCCACCGACACGCTCGAGGAGATGTGCAGCCCGACCGCGCTCGTCGACGACGGGACGTGGACCCGGGCGCGAGGGCTCGGCCTCGAGATCAGTCGTGAGGGCGGCCGGACCCTGGTCGGCCACGGAGGGTCCATGCCCGGTTTCCAGGCCGGCGTCCGCGTCGACCGCGAGCGGACGACCGGCGTCGTGATGATGCTCAACTGCACCACCCCCGACGCGGTGACCGGGGCCGAGGATCCCTTCGACGTCCTCGAGGACTGCGAGCCCCACCTGCCGCCGGTCTGGACGGCCCGGGACAGCGTCCCCGCCGACCTGCTCTCGCTCACCGGGGCGTGGTTCTGGGGCACGTCGGAGGGCGTGCTGCGGGTGCTCCCCGACGGCTGGCTGCGGCTCGACCGCCTCTCGGGGATGCTCTCCGAGAGTGACTTCCGCCCGACGGGTGAGGACACCTGGGTCGGGCTGCACGGCTACTTCCGGGGCGAGGCGCTCACCGTGGTCCGTGGCGCCGACGGCACACCGCACCACCTCGACATCGCGACCTTCGTCCTCACGCGGCGCCCGTACGACCCGGGCGACGTCATCCCCGGCGGCCTGGGTGCCGGCTGGCCCACCGCCTGAGCCACCCGCTGTGCGTGGCTGTGGGCCGGGACGTCAACCCTTGGTCGGGTAGTCCTTGAGGATGCTCTTGCCGATGATCATCTTCTGGATCTCGGCCGTGCCCTCACCGATGAGCAGCATCGGGGCCTCGCGGTAGAGGCGCTCGATCTCGTACTCCTTGGTGTACCCGAAGCCACCGTGGATGCGGAAGGACTGCTCGACGACGTCGGCGCAGTACTCGGCGGCCATGTACTTCGCCATGCCCGCCTCGAGGTCGTTGCGCTCGCCCTTGTCCTTCAGCCGGGCGGCCTTGACCATCAGCTGGTGACCGGCCTCGACCTTGGCCGCCATGTCGGCGATGCGGAAGAGGATGCCCTGGTGCTCGACGATCTTCTTGCCGAAGGTCTCGCGCTGCTGGGCGTAGTCGATCCCGAGCTCGAAGGCGCGCATCATCAGGCCGCACGCGCGCGAGGCGACGTTGACGCGGCCGACCTCGACGCCGTCCATCATCTGGTAGAAGCCCTTGCCGGGCTCGCCACCGAGGAGCTGGGCGGTCGTGGTCCGGTGATCCTGGAAGATCATCTCCGTGGTGTCGACGCCCTTGTAGCCCATCTTCTCGATCTTGCCGGGGATGGTGACGCCCTGGGCGGTCTCGCCGAAGCCCTCGGTCTTGTCGATGAGGAAGGTCGACATGTTCTTGTGCGGGGTGTCGGCCCCGAGGTCGGTCCGGCAGAGCACGGCGACGAGGTTGGCGGAGCCACCATTGGTCAGCCACATCTTCTGGCCGTTGATGGTCCAGCTCTCACCGTCGCCGCCGTCCTCACGCACGGCCTTGGTCTTGATCCCGGCGACGTCCGAGCCGAGGGCCGGCTCACTCATCGAGAAGGCGCCCCGGATCTCGCCGGTGGCCATCTTGGGCAGGTAGCGCTGCCGCTGCTCATCGGTCCCGTGCTTGAGGATCATCCAGGCCACGATGAAGTGGGTGTTGATGATCCCGGAGACGGGCATCCAGCCGCGGGCGATCTCCTCGACGCACAGCGCGTAGGTCAGCAGCGACTCGCCGAGACCGCCGAACTCCTCGGGGATCATCAGGCCGAAGATCCCCATGTCCTTCATCTGGTCGACGATCTTTTGCGGGTACTCGTCGGCGTGCTCCAGCTCCTGGGCCACCGGGATGATCTGCTCGTCGACGAACTCCTTGACCAGCTTGAGCAGGTCCTGCTGCTCCTCGGTCAGTCCATCGGTCGTCTGCAGTCGTGACATGCGCGTGAAACCTCGTTGCGTCGGGAGCAGGGATCGGCCCCAGTATCCCAGTCCGCACCCGGCGTCGCCATGGCGTCCACAGGTGTCCTCGGCCACGCCGGCCGGTGACGAAGGGGGTGGGTCAGTACACCTTGACGGTGCGACCGATCGGCGCGAGGTTCTTCCACCAGATGTAGTTGATCGCCCGGTCGCTCAGGCGCGCGCAGCCGTGCGAGGCCGGGTAGCCCGGGATCGAGGGTGAGCCGTGGATGGCGATGCCGCCGTTGAAGAACCGCGGACGCCACAGCTGACCGAGCGGGGCATTGCGCATGCCGTTGACCACCCAGGAGAACCGGTAGGTCCCCGACGGGGTCGTCGCATACAGGTAGCGGCCCGAGGTGCTCGACCAGTACCGGTTGCCGTTGCCCGTGCTCGTGTTGAACACCCACTGCGCCCACCCCCACCGGGCGACGATCTGCAACTGGCGGCGCTTGTCGATCTCGAAGGCCGACGTCGTGCGCGGCCGCGGGGTCCTCGGGTTGTAGATCGCCGCCCACGTGTTGGGGCCGACGATCCCGTCGCGGCCCAGCCCGTGCACCTTCTGCAGGGCCATGACCGCCTGCTGGGTGGTGTCGTCGTAGGTGCCGTTGGGCGAGCGCACCCAGTAGTGGGCCCCGAGCAGGCGCCGTTGGACGTTCTGCACCCACCACCCCCTGTCCCCCTGGCGCAGCCGGTCCGGCCGGGCCGCCCGCGCGTCCTCACCGGCCGTGACGACGAGGCCACCGGCGAGGGCGGTCGCGGCAGCGGCACGGAACATGTCCCGACGATCGAGCGAGATGGCGTCCATGATGGTTCCCCCCTGGATGTGTTCTTCGTGCCCCCGCAGCCGTCCGGGCGGTGCCCGCAGGTGCGTGGGGTTGAGAAAAAACATAGCGCGGGCCGGGGCGATGCACCATGGATATCCACAGGCGCCACCCCGGCCCGCGCCGGATGTGATCGATCCGTGACGGTCAGGACCTGGCGAGGATCGCCTCGTGCGTCGAGAGCACGCGACGGGCGATGTCCACGTGGAGGTTCTCGATCATCTTGCCGTTGAAGGTCACGACGCCCGTCCCGGCGCCGTCCTCCCAGGCCGCGAGGATCCCCTTCGCCTCCTCGACCGCCTCCTCGCTCGGGGCGAAGGTCGAGTTGCACACCTCCACCTGACCGGGGTGGATCAGGGTCTTGCCGTCGAAACCCATGTCGCGACCCTGCTCGCACTCGCGGGTGAAGCCCTCGAGGTCCTTGACCGCGTTGTACACGCCGTCGAGGACCGCGATGCCGGACTCGCGCGCCCCGAGCAGCGCCCACGACAACGAGGTGAGAAGGGGGGCCCTGCCCGGCACGTGGTCGGCCTGGAGCTCCTTGACGAGGTCGTTGGTGCCCATGACGAGGACGGCGAGCCGGTCGGAGGCCCGGGCGATCTCGCGGACGTTGAAGATCGCGGCGGGCGTCTCGATCATCGCCCAGAGCGTGGTGTGCTCCGGGGCGCCCGCGGACTCCATCGCCGCGACGAGCGCACGCACCTCGTCGGCGGTGTTGACCTTGGGCACGACGATGCCGGCGGGGCCGGCCTGCGACGCGGCGGCCAGGTCGTCGTCGTGCCACCGGGTCCCGATGCCGTTGACGCGGATCGTCAGCTCCCGGTCTCCGTACTCGCCGGACTGCACCGCGGCACAAGCGGCTTCGCGGGCGGCGGGCTTGTCATCCGGGCCCACCGCGTCCTCGAGGTCGAGGATCAGGGCGTCGACGGGCAGGGTCTTCGCCTTGTCCAGCGCGCGGGCATTGGAGCTGGGCATGTACAGCACGGACCGTCGTGGCCGGTAGGTCTCGCTCATGGGTTCAGGCCTCCTGCTCGGGCTGCGCGTAGAGCGTGGCCAGCTCGGGGTCGTTGGCGGAGAGTCGCTCGGCGAGCTCGAGGATGACCATGCACTGCTTGTAGCTCGCGTCGTCCTCCATCTTCCCGTCGATCATCACCGCGCCGGAGCCGTCGCCCATGGCGTCCTTGACCCGGCGGGCGTGCGCGACGTCCTCCGCGGAGGGGCTGAAGACCCGCTTGGCGATCTCGATCTGCACCGGGTGCAGGCTCCACGCGCCGACGCAGCCGAGGAGGAAGGCGTTGCGGAACTGGTCCTCGCAGGCGACGGTGTCCTTGATGTCACCGAAGGGTCCGTAGAAGGGGAAGATCCCGTGCATCGCGCAGGCGTCAACCATCCGGGCGATCGTGTAGTGCCACAGGTCCTGCTGGAAGACCGTGCGCTGCCCCTGGTAGTCGGGGCTCCCGTCCGGACCCTTGGTCGGGTCCTGGCGCACGAGGTAGCCCGGGTGCCCACCCCCGACGCGGGTGGTCTTCATCCGGCGGTCGGCGGCGAGGTCGGCCGGGCCGAGCGAGATGCCCTGCATGCGCGGGCTGGCGCCGGCGATCTCCTCGACATTGGCCACGCCACGGGCGGTCTCGAGGATCGCGTGGACGAGGATCGGGCGCTGCACGCCCCCCTTCGCCTCGAGCTGGGCGAGGATCCGGTCGACGTAGTGGATGTCCTCGGGGCCCTGGACCTTCGGGACCATGATGACGTCGAGCGTGTCGCCGATCTCGGTGACCAGCCGCGTGAGGTCGTCGAGGACCCAGGGGCTGTCGAGGGCGTTGACCCGCGTCCACAGCTGGGTGTGCTCGCCGAAGTCGGTGGCCCTGGCGATCGTCACCAGGCCCTCGCGGGCGGCCTCCTTCTGGTCGGCCTTGACGGCGTCCTCGAGGTTGCCGAGGAGCACGTCGGAGACGCCCACCATGTCAGGGACCTTCGCGGCCATCTTCTCGTTGCTCGGGTCGAAGAAGTGGATCATCCGGCTGGGGCGGGCCGGCACCTCACGGACGGGGGTGGGGGCACCCACCGCGAGGGGGGCGAAAAAGTCCTTGGCGCTGCGCATGTGGTGGCTCGGGTCCTCTCGGGAGACGGCGACGGGGGCGATCGCCTCGCAACCTAGCAGCGAGGCCGGGACACGAGTCATGACGCAGATCACGGGCGGCCCTAGGGTGAGGTCATGACCGAGGTCAACCTCTCCGCGCTGACGACGGAGGCCCTGAACAAGTCCGACGTGCTGTGGTTGCGCACGGGTGGGCGCGACCGGGCCACGTGGTTCGCGACCGGCGAGGACCGGCTCGCCGGACAGGTCCTGCTCGTCTCCGGCGGACCCGAGCCCGACCTCGGTGACCTGCCCGAGCAGGTGGAGATCCTCCTGCGCAGCAAGGTCACCGGCGGCCGCCTGCTCACCCTGCGTGCCCGCGCCGAGGGCCTCACGCCGGCCAGCCCGGCCTGGGAGCCGGCCGCCCACGCCCTGCTCGGCGAGCGCCTCAACGCCCCCGCCGGCCTCGTCGACAGGTGGCGGGAGGAGTCCAGGCTCTGGGCGCTCGCCCCCTTCGGCGCCCCGGCCCAGTCGCCCGGGCACCCCGGGCCCGAGGCCACCGCCCGCGTCGCCACCCGCACCACCACGGGCGAAGGGGGCACGCGGCCCCGTCGCCCGTGGCACCTCGGCGGCCGGTCCCGCCGCACGACCTGACCCGCTCCCGGCCCCGGGACGAGCGCGTCCGCCGCACGGACCGGTCGTGGTTAGGCTGGCCACGTGAGTGCTCCCTCCCGGTTCTTCGTCGCGCGCCTGGCGAGCCTCAACGTCTTCGACCCCCTCGGGGACCAGGTCGGCCGGGTGCGCGATGTCGTCGTCACCTTCTCCGCCTCCCGGCGACCTCGGGTCATCGGGATCGTCGTCGAGGTCCCCGGCCGGCGTCGGGTCTTCGTCCCGATGACCCGGGTGACCTCCGTCGAGGGGGGCCAGGTCATCACCACCGGTCTGGTCAACATGCGCCGCTTCGAAAAGCGCGCCACCGAGACCCTCGTCCTCGCCGAGCTGCTCGAGCGTCCGGTCACCGTGCGCACCGACGACGGCCCGATCGAGGCGACGGTCGAGGACATCGGTGTCGAGCAGGCCGCCAACCGCAACTGGTCGGTGACCAAGGTCTTCGTCCGCGGTGGCCGCAAGTCCCGCAGGGGCCTGCTCGTGCGGCGGCGCGGCGAGACCTTCACCGTGCCCATCGAGGACGTCACCGGCCTGTCGGAGCGGGCCAGCGCCGCGGAGCACTCCGCCGTCAAGCTCCTCGAGTCCGTCGAGGACCTCAAGGTCGCCGACCTCGCCGAGGTCGTCGCCGACCTCGCCCCCGAGCGACGCGAGGCCGTCGTCGCGGCCCTCGACGACGACCGGCTCGCCGACATCCTCCAGGAGCTCGGTGACATCGACCGCGCCGCGATCCTCGCGACCCTGACCCAGGGTCGCGCTGCGGACGTCCTCGAGGCGATGGACCCCGACGACGCGGCCGACCTGCTCGCCGCACTCCCCCCGGAGCGCGCGGAGACCCTCCTGCAGCTGATGCAGCCCGACGACGCCGAGCCGCTGCGGCGACTGCTCAGCTACGACGAGAACACCGCCGGTGGCCTCATGACGACCGAGCCGGTGATCCTCGCCCCCGAGGACAGCGTCGCGGAGGCCCTCGCGGTCGTGCGCCGCGAGGAGATCACCGCGGGTCTGGCGACGACCGTCTTCGTCTGCCGCCCACCGTTGGAGACGCCGACCGGCAAGTACCTCGGGATGATCCACCTGCAACGACTGCTGCGCGAGCCACCCCACGAGAGCATCGGTCGCTACCTCGACAAGGCGATCGACCCCCTTCGTCCCGAGGAGCCGCTCGGCCGCGTCACCCGCACCCTGGCCACCTACAACCTCATCGCCGCGCCGGTGGTCGACGAGCAGGAGCACCTGCTCGGTGCGGTCACGGTCGACGACGTGCTCGACCACATCCTCCCGGAGGACTGGCGCGAGGACCGCCACGAAGTGACCGATGAGTGACCGCGACCGCCGCGCGACCCCCACGACCCGCGTCGACACCCCCCAGGAGGTGCGCCGTCACCTGATCCGGCGCCCCTCGGGGATGTCCAACGAGGCCTTCGGGGTCGTCTCGGAGAAGTTCGCCCGGTTCATGGGCACCCCGCGCTTCCTCATCTGGATGTCGATCTTCGTCGTCGTGTGGCTGGTGTGGAACACCTTCGCCCCCTCGGGGGCGCAGTTCGACCCGCGGGCGCTGAACTACACGCTGCTCACGCTCATCCTCTCGCTGCAGGCGTCCTACGCAGCCCCGCTGATCCTCCTCGCGCAGAACCGCCAGGACGACCGCGACCGGGTCGCCCTGGAGCAGGACCGGGTCCAGGCGGAGCGGGCGCTCGCCGACACCGAGTACCTCACCCGTGAGGTCGCGGCCCTGCGGATCGCCCTGCGTGACGCCGCCACCCGCGACTTCATCCGCAGCGAGCTGCGCGACCTGCTCGAGGAGATGGAGACCAAGGGGCTCGAGGTCCGCCGCCGCGAGGAGGACGAGCGGGCGAAGGGCGAGCCCGGTCCGACCTGGTGAGCTGATCCGCGTTTCGGTGGCGTCGGCAGCCGACCTACCATGGAGGAATGGCCTCCCACCCCACGATCACCGACGAGCAGCTGCGCGCGGCGCTCGAGACGGTCATCGACCCTGAGATCCGCCGCCCCATCACGGAGCTCGGCATGGTCGAGACGGCCGCCGTCGACGCCGACGGGCTCGCGACCGTCACCATCCTGCTGACCATCTCCGGCTGTCCGATGAAGGACACCCTGACGAAGGACACCGACAAGGCGCTGCGCGGCGTCGAGGGCGTCACGGACGTCTCGGTCACGCTCGGGGTGATGAACGACGAGCAGCGCACCGAGCTGAAGAACCACCTGCGCGGTGGCCAGGCGGAGAAGGAGATCCCCTTCGCCCAGCCCGGCAGCCTGACCCGTGTCTACGCGATCGCCTCCGGCAAGGGCGGGGTCGGCAAGTCCTCGATCACCGCCAACCTCGCCGCGAGCCTCGTCGAGGAGGGTCTGAAGGTCGGCGTCGTCGACGCCGACATCTACGGCTTCTCCATCCCCCGGATGCTCGGTGTGACCCACCCGCCGACGCAGGTCGACGACATGATCCTGCCGCCGATCGCCTCGGGCGTGAAGGTCATCTCCATCGGGATGTTCGTCCCCGGCAACCAGCCGGTCGTCTGGCGCGGCCCGATGCTGCACCGCGCGTTGCAGCAGTTCCTCGGCGACGTCTTCTGGGGCGACCTCGACGTCCTGCTGCTCGACCTGCCGCCCGGCACCGGCGACATCGCGATCTCCATCGCCCAGCTCATCCCCAACAGCGAGATCCTCGTCGTGACCACCCCGCAGCAGGCGGCCGCCGAGGTCGCCGAGCGGGCCGGCGCGATCGCCATGCAGACCCACCAGCGCCTCGTCGGTGTCATCGAGAACATGTCGTGGCTCGAGCTGCCCGACGGCAGCCGGCAGGAGCTCTTCGGCTCCGGTGGCGGCCAGGCGGTCGCCGACTCGCTCACTCGTACCGTCGGCGCCGACGTGCCCCTGCTCGGGCAGATCCCGATCGACGTCTCGCTGCGCGAGGGCTCCGACCACGGCGACCCGGTCGTCAGCTCCAACCCCGACGGCCCCGCAGCCGTGGCGCTGCGCGGCATCGCGCGGGGCATCTCGACCCGCTCGCGCGGCCTCGCCGGTCGCAGCCTCGGGCTCACCCCCATGGGCAGCTAGCGCACGGAGCGACCCGTCGCTCGACCCCGGGGCCACCCCCCTTCGCACGGACGAAGGGGGGTGGCCCCGGGTCGTGCCGGGGTGTCAGGTCGCCTCGTCGTCCCAGGGCGTACCGCCGGCGCCCGTCGGGGCCAGCGGAGCCTCGTCCTCGGACGGTGCCGCGCCGTCGGCGGTGGACGAGGGCGGGTCGTCGAGGCTGAAGGCGTCCTCGAGCGGCTCCATGAGGGCCTGCTTGACGATCCGGCGCGGGTCGTACTGACGCGGGTCGTACTGGCGCCAGTCGAGGTCCTCGTACTCGGGGCCCATCTGGTCCTTGAGCTGGACCTTCGCGTCGTTGGCCATGCGACGCAGGCGCACGACGAGCCGGGCGAGCTTGGCCGCGTACTCGGGCATCCGGGCCGGGCCGAGGATGATGAAGGCCAAGACGATGAGGAGGATGAACTCCCAGCCGTTCACGGGCATCGTCTTAGTTCTCCTCAGCTGCCTCGAGCGTCATCGTGAGTTCCTTCTCCTGCTGGCCCCGCTGGACCGTCAGGGTGACCTTATCCCCCACGGCCTGCGCGCGGATGCGCACGATGAGCTGGTCGAGGTCGGTGACCCGACGACCGTCCATCTCGGTGATGACGTCGCCGGGCTCGATCCCGGCGTTGTCGGCCGGTCCGTCGGGGATGACCGCGTCACCGCCCTGGACCTCGTCCTCGTCGAGGACCTTCGCGCCCTGGCCCTGCCAGCGACGGTCGAGGGAGACCCCGATGATCGGGTGCTCGGCCGTGCCGGAGGTGATCAGCTGGTCGACGGTGCGCACGACGACGTCCGAGGGGATGGCGAAACCGACGCCGATCGAGCCACTCGTCTGCTGCTGGCCGGGGACCTGCGCGATGGCCGTGTTGACCCCGACGACGTCGCCGTCGCCGTTGAGCAGCGGCCCACCGGAGTTGCCGGGGTTGATCGCCGCATCGGTCTGGATGGCCGAGATGAACGACTCGTCGCCGGCCTCTCCGGCGCTCACGGGGCGCTCGAGCGCCGAGACGATCCCCGAGGTCACCGAGGAGCCGAGCCCGAGCGGGGAGCCGACGGCGACGACGTCATCGCCGACGACGACATCGTCGGAGGAGCCGATGGGCATGTTGTCGAGTCCCTGGGGATCGACCTCGAGCACGGCGAGGTCGTAGGCGGAGTCGCGCCCGACGATCTTGGCGTCGCGGCGGGATCCGTCGGTGAGCTCGATGCGCACCTTGCCGTCCTCGCCGGCCGCCTCGACGACGTGGTTGTTGGTGACGATGTGTCCCTTGTCGTCGTAGACCCAACCGGATCCCGTGCCGGAGCCTCCCCCGCCACTGACCCGGATCGTCACCACGCTGGGCACCGCCTTCGCCGCGATCGCGGCGGTCGAGCCGTCCGGACGCTCGGCCGGGCTGCCGTCCCGCTGGACGATCGAGGGGCCCTCGCCCTCGTCCCCGCCACCGGCGACGAGTCCGCCACCGATTCCGCCGACCGCGCCGGCGATGAGGGCCGCCGCCAGGGTCATCGCGCCGGCACCGGCCCAGCCGGGACCCCGGCGTCGGGACGAAGGGGGCGTGCTCGGCATCGCGTAGGCGCTGCCCTGCGGGTGGGTGGGGTACTGCGGCGCCTGCTCGGGGTGGGGCGCCTGCTGCGACCACGACGGGTCGTGCTGGGGTGACCCGACGGCGTCGTAGGGGACGTACGGGCTCGGCGGCAGCGGCTGGGTGGAGTCCGGCGGAGGCGTCGGCCCGTCACCCGGGTGCGGAGAGCTCATGCCTTCCAGTGTGCCTTGTCGGTCACAGGGTCCCGCTCACCGGGCGCGCGAGCGGGAAGCCGGAGCCCCCACGACGACGGCTCTCCGTGCGCGGGTGCTGCGTCGCGGCCGGCGCCCGGTGGCTGAGGCTGTCCCGGAGCATCGCCCGGCCACGGTGGATGCGGGAGCGCACCGTGCCGAGCTTGATGTCGAGGGCCTCGGCGACCTCCTCGTAGGTCAGCCCCTCGATGTCGCAGAGGACCACGGCTGCACGGAACTGGGGCGCGAGCGCATCGAGCGCCCGCTGCACGTCGGAGTCGAGGTGGTGCCGGAGCACGATCTGCTCGGGGGTGGCCGTCCCGCTGTGGAGCAGGGCGGCGAAGTCGTCGGTGAGCGAGTCGAAGCGCAGCCGCTGCTTGCGGCGGGCGCGGTCGAGGAAGAGGTTCGTCGTGATGCGGTGCAGCCAACCCTCGAAGGTGCCGGGGGTGTACCCGTCGAGGGAGCGGAAGACCCGGATGAAGACGTCGTGGGTCAGGTCCTCGGCGTCGTGGACGTCGCCGGTCAGCCGGTAGGCGAGCCGGTAGACCCGCGCGCTGTGCTGGTCGACGATCTCCGCCCAGGTGGGCCGGATCCACTCGTCCGCGGTGTCGGTGCTCTCGACGTCGTTGCTCACGCCGACCATGGTCGCGGTCGAACCTGACAGAACGCTGGGATACGCAGGCGAACCGACCACTAAGGTGGACTCCCATGACCGCCGCCCAGCTCAACAGCCACGCCTACGCCGAGCAGTTCGTCCCCGAGGGCGAGGCCCTCGAGTCCGCCCGTCACGAGGGCTCCTCGCTCGGCGCGCCGCCGATCGGCACGGGAGGCGGCGCCGCCCTTCGTCTCCTCGCGGCAGCCGCCGGTGCCCGCCACGTCGTCGAGATCGGGACGGGAGCCGGCACATCCGGCCTGTGGCTGCTCGACGGGATGCCCGAGGACGGTGTGCTCACGACGATCGAGCTGGCGCCGGAGCACGCGGTCCAGGCCAAGCGGTCCTTCGCGGCGGCGGGGGTGGCGGCCCAGCGCACCCGGGTCATCACCGGCCATGCCCTCGACGTGCTGCCGCGGATGAACGACGCCTCCTACGACCTCGTGCACATCGACGCCGACAAGGAGGGTTACCCGGACTACGTCGAGCACGCCATCCGGCTGCTGCGTCCGGGTGGGGTCCTCGCGATGGACAACATGCTGTGGCACGACAAGGTGGCCGACCCCGCGGTGCGGGACGAGACGACGCGGCTGCTGCGCGACCTGGGCAAGGAGCTGCGGGACGACGAGCGGCTCATCGCGAGCCTGCTGCCGGTCGGCGACGGACTCCTCGCCGCCGTCAAGCGCTGAGCCGGGGCGGGTGGCGCTCAGGCGCTCCCCGGGCCGGGGCCGCGGCGGAACTGGGCCGGTCCCTCGGCGATCGCGACGACCTCGAAGGGCTCGATCTCGATCGGTGGCGAGCCGACGATCCGACTGCCGGGCGAGTCCTCGGCCTTCGCCGTGAAGTCCTCGCAGAACTCGTCGCGGTCCTTGGCCTCCCCGAAGACGTAGGTGCCCTCGAACCACTGCCCCTCGCGCATCCGCCAGGTCTTGAAGGCGAGCCCGTCGAGGAACATGAAGTTCGCCATCGAGGTGCCGACGACGTACTCGCGCAACTCCGCGGCGACTCCCTCGGGCGCATCGGTCAGCGACCAGCGGACGGTGAGTCCGTATCCAGCGTTCATCAGTTCCCCTCGGGCTGCTCCGACTCGGTGAGCCGGTCGCGCCACGTCAGCAGTGTCCGAGCACCGTAACCAGTGGCTCCGACGCTGAGGAGCCCCGTGTCATCATCCGAACGGCCGGCGGGCGCTCTCGACGTGCGCCGGCGCGCACGGGCGGCGATCCCCACCGGGACGCACGAGAGCCCCCGGACACTCGTCCGGGGGCTCTCGCCGCGGCGCTACTTCTTCAGACCGTCACAGTTGTCGATGGCCTCGCCGAGGGCCAGGACCTCGTCGGGCTTCATCTCGACGACGAGGCGACCACCGCCCTCGAGGGGCATGCGCAGCACGATGCCGCGTCCCTCCTTGACCACCTCGAGCGGACCGTCCCCCGTGCGTGGCTTCATTGCCGCCATGTGCGTTCCCTTCGATCAAACGCAGCCGGCACGTCCACCGACCGCTCGACGCCCTCGCGTCGTCTCTGGGGGCCCATTATCCACCCCTGCAGCGCGCTCGGCCTAATCCGTGGCGCCGCGTCGATCCGTCGCGGCGAGGAGGGAGACCAGGGCCCGCGAGGCCCCCACGGGATCAGGCGCGGTCGCGCTCGTCCCCTCCGGGGGCGGTGCGCCCCAGCGGCTCTGCCGTCGACGACACCGGACCGACCACGGACTCGAGCTCGGCGATGTGCACCCGGAGGCGGTCGATGACCTCGTCGACCTGATCCATCCGATACCCCCTCAGGGCGGTGTCGAAGCGGACCCCGTCGATGGCCTCCGCCCGGAAGTCGCCCGGGGGCAGCCCGTGGTCCGGGGTCGAGCTGACCGGGTCGGCCATGGGGTCGGGCGTCAGCCGACCGGTGATCACTGCGGCGAAGCCGACGACGACGACGAGCGCGACGAGGAGGAGGACGATCCAGATCACGAGATCACTCCGGCTGCTGACCGGGCTCGGGCCGCACCCGCGCGGACTCGCGCTTGAGGTGCTCGACGGCGTCCTCGAGGTCGTCGGTGAGGTGGAGACGATCGATGTCGCTCTCGCCGATCATCCCGCCCGCCTGCACGGAGTCGCGCAACCAGTCGACGAGGCCCCGCCAGTAGTCGATCCCGACGAGCACGATCGGGAAGCTCGTCACCTTGCCGGTCTGTGCGAGGGTGACGGCCTCGAAGACCTCGTCGAGCGTGCCGAAGCCACCGGGCAGGACGATGAAGCCCTCGCTGTACTTGACGAACATCGTCTTGCGAGCGAAGAAGTAGCGGAAGTTGATGCCGAGGTCGCAGTAGGGGTTCAGACCCGCCTCGAAGGGCAGCTCGATCCCCAGGCCGACGCTCGTGCCGCCGGCCTCCCGGGCACCGCGGTTGGCGGCCTCCATCGCGCCGGGGCCGCCGCCGGTGATGACGGCGTAGCCGGCGTCCGACACGAGACGGCCGAGCTCGACCCCCTTCGCGTACCAGGGCGAGTCGACCGGCACCCGGGCGCTGCCGAAGATGCTCACCGCGGGGCCGAGCTCCGCGAGCGCACCGAAGCCCTCGACGAACTCGGCCTGGATCCGCAGGACCCGCCACGGGTCGGTGTGCAGCCAGTCGGCGTGCCCACGGTCGTCGAGGAGGCGCTGGTCGGTCGTCGACTTGGGCACCTGACGGCCGCGCATGAGAACGGGCCCCTTGTGGTACCAGCGCTCGGACACGGGCTTCTTCCCCTGATCGCTCACGCCCGCGACCCTACGCGAGCCACCTCAGCACCGCGGCCTCCGCCGCGGTGATCTGCTCGACCGGACAGCGCTCGTCGTCGTGGTGGGCGAGGTTCGGGTCGCCGGGACCGAAATTGACCGCGGGGATGCCCAGCGCGGCGAAGCGGGCCACGTCGGTCCACCCCTCCTTGGGGCCGACGGGGACATCGAGCGCGGCGACGAAGGCCTGTGCCGCCGGGCGGTCGAGGCCGGGGCGGGCGCCCTCGGCGAGGTCACGCAGGTGCAGCTCACGACCCGGAAGGACCGTCTGGACGTACGCCAGCGCGGCCTCGGCGTCCTTGTCCGGGGCGAAGCGGTAGTTGATGAGCACGCTGCAGGTGTCGGGGATGACGTTGCCGGCGATGCCGCCGGTGATCCCGACGGCCTGGAGCGCCTCGTGGTAGTCGAGCCCGTCGACGCTCACGGTCGCCTCCTCGTGCGCGGCGAGCGCGGCCAGGACCTCGTGGGCGTCGTGGATGGCGTTGTGGCCGTTCCATGGGCGGGCGGAGTGCGCGGCGATGCCCTTGAGGACGACCTCGACGCGCATCGTGCCCTTGCACCCCCCCTCGACCACGGCACTGGTCGGCTCGAGGAGGACGGCGAAGTCGGCCTCGAGGAGGTCGGGGTCGGACCCCGCGAGGAGCTCGAGACCGTTGTAGATCCCGTCGACCTCCTCGGCCTCGTAGAAGAGGAAGGTGACGTCACGACTCGGCTCGGGGACGAGCGCGGCCTTGAGCTGGACGGCGACACCGCCCTTCATGTCGACGGTGCCACGGCCCCAGAGAACGTCGACTCCACCACGCTCCTCCCGCCGGGTCGGCAGGTTGGCCGGGTCGCTCGTGAGCGGCACGGTGTCGAGGTGGCCGGCGAGGACAACCCGCTCGTCGTGCCCCAGGTCGGTGCGGGCGATGACGGTGTGCCCGCGGCGGGTGACCTCCAGGTGCTCGAGCGGGCGCAGCGCGGCCTCGACGGCGTCGGCGATCGCCCCCTCGTCGTGGCTGACGGACTCGATGTCGCACAGCTGCTGGGTGAGCGTCACGACGTCGGCGGTGAGATCGAGGCTGGGCATGCCCGCCACCCTAGTCCGCCCCCTTCCCGCCCCTCCCCCCGCGATACGAGCTACTGCAGGCAGTAGCTCGTATCGCCTGCAGTAGCTCGACGTACGGCAGAAGATACGAACTACTGCTGACGAGCCGGGTGCTGTGGATGAAGCCGCGGGCCGATGGCGCCTGCGCGCCAGACTCCCGTCATGGCCGACGAACTCACGATCCTGCGTGGTGTGGCGATCAATCGGGTCTTCACCACGGCTGCAGCCGAAAGAGCCGGCATCGCCCGTCTTCGACTGGTGGCCATGGCGAAGGGGGGCGAGCTGCGGCATCTCACGCGTGGCGCGTGGTCTGCAGACCAGCCGGCCGATGCCGAAGATCTTCACCTCCTGCGCACCGTGGCCATCCTCGGCCGCCAGCGCGGCATGTCAGCGGCCACCGCACAGTCGGCACTCGTCGCGTGGGGTCTACCCGTTGACCGCGCCACACTCGAGCGCGTCCACCTCATCCGCGAGACCTCGGCCACCACGCGGCGCAGCCGTGATCACACCGTCTGGAGTCGTGGACCCCAGCTCGTCGAGGTGGCTCGCGATCCGGTGCTCACCACGCCGATCTGGTGCGCCGAACCCGCAATGGCCATCGTCCACACAGGTGTCGCCGCCAGCCCGGAGGCTGCGCTCGTCGCCGCCGACGCCGCAGTCGCCAGAGGTCTGGTGACTCCCCGACAGCTCGAGGTGGCCGCTGCCGGTATCCCCATGGGAACCCGTGGGGCGGCCGGTGTGCGTCGCGCCCTCGCGGACGTCGACGGCCGTCACGAGTCCCCTGGGGAGACCCGCACCGCCCAGGTCTGCCGCGAACTGGGCTTCGACCTCGAGCCCCAGGTGTGGATCGGCCCGTGGCGGGTGGACTTCCTCGTTGCGGGCACCAGAGTGATCATCGAGTTCGACGGCGCCGTGAAGTACGACAGCAAGGCGGACCTCGTCGCCGAAAAACGCCGCGAGGACGACCTGCGGCGGCGCGGCCACGTCCTCGTCAGGCTCATGTGGGCCGACCTCGGCCGACCGCAGCTCGTCAAGGAGCGCATCATGGCTGCGCTGGCCCTCGCCGGCGCCTGACGTCGAAGGGGGGATCCCTCCCTTCGTCCCTCGCCGTCATCGGCCCCGAGGGTCACGGTCGCCGTCAACGTCAGCCGCACCTCGTATCGACAGCAGCATGTCGACCTACTGCGCGCCATACGAACTACTGCCTGCAGTAGCTCGTATGGCGCGGGAGTCAGAGGATGCCGGCGAGGTTTCGTAGGATCTGGGCCATGACGACGACGCGCGCTGCCTGGGCCCATGGCGTGGCCACCCTGACCACCGACGGCTCCATCCTCGACACCTGGTACCCCGAACCCGCCCTCGGCGAGGCACCGGAGGCCGCGCAGGTCCCCGAGGAGCTGCTCGCGATCGCCGGCGAGGACACCGCCCGGCGGGTGCGCACCGAGGTCGTCACGGTGAGCATCGACCTCGATGCCGCCCCCGAGGGTGCCTCCGACGCCTACCTGCGTCTCCACCTCCTGTCCCACCGTCTCGTGCGGCCCAACTCGATCAACCTCGACGGTCTCTTCGGCCAGCTGAGCAATGTCGTGTGGACCAACCACGGCCCCTGCGCCGTCGAGGGTTTCGAAGCCACCCGCGCCCGCCTGCGCGCCCGCGGTCCCGTCCAGGTGACGAGCATCGACAAGTTCCCCCGCCTCACCGACTACGTCACGCCCGCCGGCGTGCGCATCGGCGACGCCGACCGCGTGCGTCTCGGTGCCCACCTCGCCTCCGGCACCACGGTCATGCACGAGGGCTTCGTCAACTTCAACGCCGGCACCCTCGGCACCTCGATGATCGAGGGTCGCATCAGCCAGGGCGTCGTCATCGGCGACGGCTCCGACATCGGTGGCGGCGCCTCGACGATGGGCACCCTCTCCGGCGGCGGCACCGAGCGCGTCTCCATCGGCGAGCGCTGCCTCGTCGGCGCCGAGGCAGGCGTGGGCATCGCCCTCGGGGACGACTGCGTCGTCGAGGCCGGCCTCTACGTCACGGCCGGCACCAAGGTCACCCTGCCCGCCGGGGAGGTCGTCAAGGCCGCCGACCTGTCCGGACGCCCCGGTCTGCTCTTCATCCGCAACTCCGTCACCGGCGCCGTCGAGGCCCGGGACCGCACCGGTCACGGCATCGCCCTCAACGACGCCCTCCACGCCAACGACTGACAGGTGCGCCGACCCCACCCGCCCCTCGCCGAGGAGCGCCGTCCCCTCTGGCCGAAGGTCGTCGGCGCCCTGTGCGTCGTCGGCCTCGTGGCCGGCCTCGGCGTCTGGTACCTCCGGGACCAGATCGGTCTCTTCCTCGGGGAGCAGTGCGAGGCCACGGCGCTGTCGCAGAGCGTGAGCTTTCGGCCCGACCAGATGAACCACGCCAGCACGATCGTCACGCTCGGGGTCAAGCGCGATCTGCCCGCCCGCGCCGGCACGATCGCCGTCGCGACGGCCATCCAGGAGTCGAAGCTGCGCAACCTCACCTACGGTGACCGCGACTCGGTGGGGCTCTTCCAGCAGCGGCCGAGCCAGGGGTGGGGCACCGTCGAGCAGCTGCAGGACCCGCTCTACGCGACGAATGCCTTCTACGACGCCCTCGTCGCGGTGGACGGCTGGACCGACATGCGCATCACCGAGATCGCCCAGGAGGTCCAGCGCAGCGGGTACCCCGAGGCCTACGCGGACCACGAGTACCAGGGCCGGATCATCGCCTCGACCCTGTCCGGCCACTCCCCCGAGGGCTTCGTCTGCCGCCTCGACGACCCGACCGCGCAGGGCCGACCGGACACCTTCGTCGCGGCGGTGTCCGAGCAGACCGGTCAGGCCGCGACCGCCGAGGGGCAGGTCGTCTCGGTCACCGCCCCCGACGCCCGCCGCGCCTGGTCCGTGGGTGCCTGGTCCGTCGCCCAGGCCAAGGCCCGCAACGTCACCTCGGTGCAGGTCGGTGATCGGCAGTGGACCCGCGGAGCCGGCGACAGCGCCATGCAGTGGCGCGATGCGGACGAGTCCCTGCCCGCGACGTCGGTCCGGGTGACCCTCCACGGAGGCTGACGCCCCCTTCGCCCCTCCACGACGGATCCCCTCCGTCCGCGATGGACGAAGGGGATCGGCGTGGCCGTGCGCGGTGGGTCAGCGCTGGTCGATGCCCACGTAGTCACGCTCGGTGGGGCCGGTGTAGATCTGGCGCGGGCGGCCGATCTTCGTGTCCTTGTCCTCGATCATCTCGCGCCACTGGGCGATCCAGCCCGGGAGGCGACCGATGGCGAAGAGGGCGGTGAACATCTTCGGCTGGAAGCCCAGCGCGGTGTAGATCAGGCCGGTGTAGAAGTCGACGTTCGGGTAGAGCTTGCGCTCGACGAAGTAGTCGTCCGCCAGCGCGATCTCCTCGAGCTTCATGGCGATCTCGAGCTGCTCGCTGTCGCCCATCTTCTCGAGGATGGAGTGGGCGGTGTCCTTGACGATCGCCGCGCGCGGGTCGTAGCTCTTGTACACGCGGTGCCCGAAGCCCATGAGCCGGACGCCGTCCTCCTTGTTCTTCACCCGCTTCATGAAGGTCTCGGCGCCGTCGTCGGAGGCCTGGATCTGGTCGAGCATCTCCAGCACCGCCTGGTTGGCGCCGCCGTGGAGCGGACCGGACAGGGCGTGGATGCCCGCGGAGACCGAGTTGAAGAGGTTCGCGTGGGCGGAGCCGACGAGGCGCACCGTCGAGGTCGAGCAGTTCTGCTCGTGGTCCGCGTGCAGGATGAACAGCTGGTCGAGGGCCTTGACGACCTCCTGGTCGAGCTCATAGGGCTCGGCCGGGAAGCCGAAGGTCATCCGCAGGAAGTTCTCGGTCAGGCTGAGCGAGTTGTCCGGGTAGAGGAAGGGCTGGCCGGCGCTCTTCTTGTGCGCGTAGGCGGCGATCGTCGGCAGCTTCGCGAGGAGGCGGACCGTGGAGATCTCGACCTGCTCCGGGTCGAAGGGGTCGAGGCTGTCCTGGTAGAAGGTGCCCAGCGCGGAGACCGCGGAGGAGAGCACCGGCATCGGGTGCGCGTCCCGCGGGAAGCCGTTGAAGAAGGCCTTGAGGTCCTCGTGGAGCATCGTGTGCCGCCGGATGCGCTCCTCGAACTGCCCCAGCTGGTCGGACGTCGGCAGCTCGCCGTAGATCAGCAGGTAGGCGACCTCGACGAAGGTCGACTTCCCCGCCAGCTGCTCGATCGGGTAGCCGCGGTAGCGCAGGATCCCCTGGTCGCCGTCGATGTAGGTGATGTCCGAGCTGCAGGCGGCGGTGTTGACGAAGCCGGTGTCGAGCGTGACGTTGCCGGTCTCCTTCAGCAGCGTCGAGATGTTGTATCCGTCGTTGCCCTCGCTGGCCTTGACCAGCGGGAAGGTCAGGTCCTTGCCCGCGGCGGAGAAGGTGGCGTCATCGGTCATGAAGTATCAGCCCTTCGGTCGTGCCGTGCCGCGGAGGCGGTGGCCCCGGGCATGCGGTGTCTCACCCCAAAAACTACCCCAGCCGAGCGCTGCCCCACCACGTGGGCCCGAGGAACGGACCGGGTCCGCGCGTGGCTCAGCGCGCCAGTCGGGCCGCCGCAGCGGCGATCCGCTCGTCGCTGGCGGTGACGGCCACCCGCACGTGCTCGCGCCCCGCGGGCCCGTAGAACTCACCGGGCGCGACGAGGATGCCGCGCTCGGCCAGTCGCTCGACCGTGGCCCGGCAGGGCTCCTGCGCACTCGCCCAGAGGTAGAGCCCGGCCGCGGACTCGTCCACGCGCAGCCCGAAGCCCTCGAGCGCCGGGCGCAGCACCTCCCGCCGTACCCGGTAGCGCTCGCGCTGCGCGGCCACGTGGTCGTCGTCGGACACGGCCGCGAGGAGCGCCCGCTGCACGGGCCACGGCACGATCATCCCGGCGTGCTTGCGCACCTCGAGCAGCTGACCCACCAGGGTCGGGTCACCGGCGACGAGGGCCGCGCGGTAGCCCGCGAGGTTGGACTGCTTGGACGTCGAGTAGACGGCGAGCAGGCCCTCGTGGGACCCACCCGAGACGCGTGGGTCGAGGATGCTCGGCGTCGTCGGCAGGTCCGCGAAGGACTCCCCGCGCTCATCCTCGGTGCGCCAGTCCAGCTCGGCGTAGCACTCGTCCGAGGCCACGACCACGCCACGCTCCCGCGCCCAGGCGACGACCTTGGCCAGGTGCTCCACGCCCAGGACGGTGCCGGTGGGGTTGCTCGGGGTGTTGAGCCACAACAGCTTCGGTGCGCTGGACGAGGTCGTCGGGCCGAAGGCGGTCGTGGCGTCCGCGGCGAAGGGGGTGGCCCCCGCGATCCGCACGCCGACGTCGTACGTCGGGTAGGCGACGGTCGGGAAGCCGACGACGTCACCGGAGCCGAGACCCAGCAGGGTGGGCAGCCACGCGACGAGCTCCTTCGAGCCCAGGGTCGGCAGCACGGAGTCGGGGTCGACGTCCGGGACCCCCCGCCGGCGGGCGAACCACGCGGCAACGCCCTCCCGCAGGTCCGCCGTGCCCCAGGTCTGCGGGTAGCCGGGGGCGTCCGCGGCCTCCCGCAACGCCTCCTGCACCACCTGCGGGGTCGGGTCGACCGGCGTGCCGACCGACAGGTCGACGATGCCCTCCCCCTGCGCCGCGTCGGGCGAGGAAAAGGCTCTCGCCCGCTCCTTGGCAGGAGCGAGCGAGTCCCAGGGAAAATCAGGCAGTGACGAGATCACGACGGTCCTGCGGTCGTCACTCCGGGTGCTCCTGCGGGGGCAGCACGGCGATGATCGGGTGGTCCTTGTCGATCATGCCCATCTTCGCGGCGCCACCGGGGCTGCCGAGGTCGTCGAAGAACTCGACATTGGCCTTGTAGTACTCGGCCCACTCCTCGGGGGTGTCGTCCTCGTAGTAGATGGCCTCGACGGGACACACCGGCTCGCAGGCGCCGCAGTCCACGCACTCGTCGGGGTGGATGTACAGACTGCGCTTGCCCTCGTAGATGCAGTCGACGGGACACTCCTCGATGCAGGCCTTGTCCTTGAGGTCGACACATGGCTGCGCGATCACGTACGTCATGGCCCACATACTATGTCGCCCCATGAGTGATCTCGTCGCGGGTCTCACCGCAGGCGCGCGCGTCGCCGTCCGCACCCGCATCGACCCGGCACCCAGCAGCGGCCCGACGCTGACGGACACCGTCGGTGAGCTCACGCACGTCGACGAGGTCACGGTGCGGATCAGCACACGCACGGGCGAGATCGAGCTGCGTCGCGACCACGTCGTGGCCGCCCGCACGATCCCACCGAAGCCCACCCGCCGAGGCGCCCCGCACCGGGCCATCGGCATCGAGGACCTCCACCTCGTGATGACGAAGGGGCAGCCCGGGCTCGAGGAGTCCTGGCTCGGCGACGCGGGCGAAGGGTGGTTGCTCCGGGCCGGTGGCGGCTGGACCGGGCGCTCCAACTCCGCTCTGCCCGTGGGCTCCCCGGACCTCCCGCTGCCGGAGGCCGTCGACGCGGTCGAGGCCTGGTACGCGGCGCGCGGGCTCGCCCCGCTCGTCATGCTGCCCCGGCCGATCGGCGCGGCCACCGCGGACGACTCCCTCGGCGCCCTGCTCCTGGCCCGCGGCCACCGCGAGCTCCCCGTCGTCGACGTGCTCACCGGGTGGACCGACACACTCCTCGACGCGCCCGCTCCCGCCCCGACCGGCCTGAGCGTGCGACGCAGCGAGCACCCCGACGAGGAGTGGTTCGCCGGCGGCTCGCCGCGGCTCCTCGAGCACCTCGCCACCGCACGGGAGGTCCTCTCGGTGCCCACACGCCAGATCTTCCTCACCGCCCACGACGGGGCCGTCGTCGGCGTCGTGCGCGTCGCCCTGGCCGACGGGTGGGCCGGGATCTTCGGGCTGCACGTCCCCCCTTCGCACCGCGGGCAGGGGGTCGGCCGCTGGCTCACCCAGGAGGCCGCCAGGGCCGCCGCGGACGCCGGCGCGTCCCTGACCTACCTGCAGGTGGAGCGCGACAACGTCGCGGCCCGGTCGCTCTACCTCGATCTCGGGATGCGCCCGCACCACGAGTACGTCTACCTCGGCCCGCGACGCACCGGCTGAGCGCGCCCCCTCAGCCGCGCAGGGCCCTCGCGGAGGTCGCGGGGTCGTGGACGACGACGGCGCCCGTCTCGCTCGCCGGGAGCACCACCGCCGCGCGGTACCCGGGCAGCGGCGGGGTCAGGGGCACCGTCTGCATGGCCGGCGCGCGACCGTCGACAGCGGACGTCGCCTTGTACCGGGCCTCGTCCCGCACCCACGCCGTCATGTCCCCGCCCCGGTCGACGCGCTCGACGTCGACACCCACGAGGCCAGCCGCGGTGGCGACGGCCACGAGCCCCGAGGCGTGGGCGACGCTCACCGCGGTCCCGGCGACCCGGGGGGCCCCGTGGGGCTGCCCGCACCCGCTGCAGGTGCGCGTCACGACGACCTCCACCCGCGGCCGGCCGGTCGCTGACGCGACCGCCACGCGCAGCAGCGCCGCCCCGACGAGGAATCGCCCCCGGTCCGCGACACGGTCGATGCCGGCGAGGCGGGCCCGCTCGTCGGGATCGAGCCACGCGACCAGCGAGAGATCCGCAGCGGTCAGGTCGGCCCACCACACGACGGGGCCGGGGGGCGCCGGCTCGAGGTCACTCACGGGACCGAGGTTAGGCCCTCCCCCTCGACTGAGGTTAGGCTTCCCTGCATGTCGACGAGCACGGTCCGTGAGCGCGCGCCCGCGGAGGCCGCCCCGGCAGAGTCGACCGCTCCCGAGGCCCCGCCCCGGCGCTGGACCCCGTTCACGCACCCCGGTGGCCGCGTGGCAGTCGTCGACGACGGGCGGAGCATCAGCCACGCCGACCTCGCGCGGTCGGTCGAGGACCTCGCGGCCCGGCTCCCCGACGTGCGGACGGGCCGCCGCCTGGTCCACCTGACCCCGACGGCCGACCTGGCGGGCGTCGTCAGCTACCTGGCCACGCTGGCCGCCGGGCACGTCGCCCTCGTCACCGACGGCTCCGCCGGGACGATCACCACCGCCTTCCCGCCCGACCTGCGGATCGGGCGGGCCGGGCACCTCGAGGTGCTCGCGACCACCCCCCAGCACCTGCTGCACCCGGACCTGGCCCTGCTCCTGTCCACCTCCGGCAGCACGGGCAGCCCGAAGCTCGTGCGGCTCTCCCGCGCCAACCTCGTGGCCAATGCCGACGCCATCGCTGCCGGCCTCGAGCTGACCGAGCACGACCGGGCGATCACCTCGCTGCCGCTGCACTACTGCTACGGCCTGTCCTGGGTCCACGCCGTGCTGCGGGCCGGCGGCAGCCTCGTGCTCACGCGGGAGTCGGTGACCAGCGACCGCTTCTGGCGTCTCGTGGACGAGACCCGCACGAGCATCATCGCCGGCGTGCCCCACACCTTCGACCTCATCGACGACCGCCTGCGCGAGGACCACCCCGGGCTGCGCCTGCTCACCCAGGCCGGCGGCGCCATGGCGGCCGAGCGGGTGCAGCACCTCGCCGAGCGGGGTCGCACGAAGGGGTGGCAGCTCGCGGTGATGTACGGGCAGACCGAGGCCACCGCCCGGATGTCGGTCCTGCCCGGCTCGCACACCGCCCTCGCCCCCGACGCCGTCGGCTGGGCCGTGAACGACTCCTCGTTCCACCTCGACCACGACGTCCCCGGTGGCACCGACGAGATCGGCGAGCTCGTCTTCACCGGCCCGGGGGTCATGCTCGGCTACGCCGAGCACCCCGACGACCTCGCCCTGGGGCGGATGACCACGCAACTGCGCACGGGCGACCTCGGCCGGGTCGGTCCCGACGGTCTCGTGCGGGTCGTGGGGCGCCGGGACGCCGTGGCCAAGGTCATGGGACTGCGCATCGACCTCGGCCGGGTCGAGGCGGCGCTGACCGATGCCGGATACGAGGCCGTGGTCACCGCCGATGACCGACACCTCCTCGTCGCCCTGGTCAGCCGCGGCCCGGACGAGTCGGCGGTCGCGGGGGCGCGCCAGATCGTCGCCCGGACGGCGGCACTCCCACCGGCCGGAGTGCTCGTCGCCGCCACCGACGAGCTCCCACGGCTGTCCAACGGCAAGGTCGACCGCACTCGCTCTCGCGCGCTCGTCGCCGGGTCGCAGGGCCCGGCACCGGTGAGCGGTGACCGGCTGGCCCGCGTGACCGGCATCGTCGCCGACGCGCTGGGCCGGGACGAGGTCGACCCCGACCGGTCCTTCGCACAGCTCGGCGGCGACTCGTACAGCGTCGTGCAGACCTCCCTGCACCTCGAGCGGGTCCTGGGACCCCTCCCGACCGCCTGGCACCGGCTCCCCCTTCGCCAGCTGGCCGGGGCGGCCCGGGACCAGGGGCGCCATCTCCACTGGGTCGAGACCCCGGTGGCGCTGCGTGCCATGGCGGTCCTGGCCATCTGCGCCTCGCACATCGGTCTCGTCAGCTGGCCCGGTGGAGCGCACGCGCTGCTCGTCCTCGCCGGCTGGTCGATGGCCCGGTTCACCCTGGACACCCCCGACCCGGCCCAGCAGCGTCGTCGCGGGGTGCGTTCGCTGCTGACCCTCCTCGTGCCGTCGATGCTCGTCGCGCTCGCCGTGCGCCTCACCGGAGGTGGGTACGGCTGGGCCAACGTCTTCCTCGTCAACTGGCTCTTCGGCACCGTCGAGCGCGGGCCGCGGGTGCACCTCTGGTTCGTCGAGGCGCTGCTCGCCTGCGTGGTGCTCGTCCTCGCGCTGTCGGCCGTGCCGTCCCTGCAACGGCGGTACCTTCGCTCGCCGTGGGAGTGGAGCATGGCGCTCGCCGCACTGGCCCTCGTACCGCGGTGGATCCTCATCCCCGACCCCACGGGGTCGATCAGCGGACTGCCGGGCAGCGTGCTCTGGCTCTTCGCCATCGGGCTGGCCCTCGGAGTGGCCACGACCCGTCGTCAGCAGCTGGCGACCCTCGCCCTCACGGTCATCGGGATGGTGGGCTTCTTCGCCGACCCCACGCGTGGGGCGACCGTCGCGGCCGCCGTCATCGTCCTGGCCCTCGTGCCCCGGGTGCCGCTGCCGCGCCTCCTGGTCCCGCTCACCGGCCTGCTCGCGGCCGCGTCCCTGCACATCTACCTGGTGCAGTTCCAGGTCTTTCCCCACGTGGATCACGGTGTCCTCGCGCTCGCGCTCTCCGTGGCCGCCGGCGTGCTCGCCTGGGCCCTGCTGCACCCCCCGACCCGCGCGCTGACCGACCTCATCGTGCCCTCGAGTCCCCGACCCCGACCACCGGAGAACCCACCCCATGCGCCGACGCGTCGTCCTCACCACCGCCCTGACCTCCACCGCCCTGGCCCTGACGGCCTGCGGCGGGTCCAGTGACGGGTACTCCCCCGACCCGGACGCACTGCAGATCTACTCCAGTCAGCACGACAACCTCACCACGGCCTGGGCCAAGGGTTTCGAGGAGAAGACCGGCATCGAGACCCAGGTCCGCCACGGCAAGGACGCCTCGATGGGTCACATGATCGTCGAGGAGGGCGCGGAGTCCCCCGCCGACGTCTTCCTCACCGAGAACAGCCCGGCGATGACCCTCGTCGAGAACGACGACCTGCTCGCCCAGGTCGACGAGAAGACCCTCGCGCTCGTCCCGGAGGAGCGCCGGCCCTCCAGCGGGGCGTGGACCAGCATCGCCGCCCGCTCGACCGTGCTCGTCTACAACCCGGACCTGGTCTCCGAGGACGAGCTGCCGACCTCCCTCATGGACCTGGCCGAGCCGGAGTTCAAGGGGAAGTGGGGCGCGGGCGCCACGGGCGCGGACTTCCAGGCCATCGTCGCCGGCATGCTCTCCGACAAGGGCGAGGAGGAGACCGCCGACTGGCTCGACGGTCTGCAGGAGAACTCGGAGAGCTACAAGCACAATGTCGCCACGATGAAGGCGGTCAACGCCGGCGAGGTCCCGATGGGCGTGATCTACCACTACTACTGGTACCGCGACCAGGCCGAGACGGGTGAGAGCACCGCCAACACCAAGCTGCACTACTTCAAGAACGAGGACCCGGGCGCCTTCGTCAGCCTCTCCGCGGGCGGCGTGCTCAAGAACGCCGACCAGCCCGAGGAGGCCCAGCAGTTCATCGCCTACCTCCTCTCCGACGAGGGTCAACAGCTCCTCCAGGACAGCGGCTCCATGGAGTACGCGGTCGCGAAGGGCGCGACGTCCGACCCCGCTCTGCCGCCGCTGGAGTCCCTCGAGGCCCCCGCCGTCGACCCGTTCAGCCTCGAGTCGGAGAAGGTCACGCAACTGATGACGGATGCCGGCATCCTCTAGGCGGCTCGTGACGGCCGCGGCGATCCTCGTCGCGGCCATCACGATGCTCCCCCTCGCGGTCGTCGCGACCGACGGTCTGGCCACCTCCCCGAGCAACGCCCTCGACTACCTGGTCCGCCCCCGGGTCGGCGAGCTGTTGGGCAACACCACCCTGCTCGTGCTCGCCACCGTGCCGGCGTGTCTCGTCATCGGCGTCGGAGCCGCCTGGTTCGTCGAGCGCACGGACCTGCCTGCCGCCGGGGTCTGGCGGGTGCTGCTCGGCGCACCACTGGCCGTTCCCGCCTTCGTCGCCAGCTACGCGTGGATCTCCCTGTGGCCCGGTCTCGACGGCCTCGGCGGAGCCGTCCTCGTGACCACGGCCGCGTACTTCCCCTTCGTCTACCTGCCGGTCGCCGCGATCCTGCGCGACCTCGACGCCTCACCCGAGGACGACGCCCGTGCCCTCGGTGCCGGGCCCTTCTCCGCCTGGCGGCGCACGGTCCTGCCCCGACTGCGCCCCGCGATGAGCGGTGGCGCGCTGCTCGTCGCGCTGCACCTGCTCGCCGAGTTCGGGGTGCTCGAGATGATGCGCTTCCCGACCTTCACCACCGCGATCCTCGAGCAGTACGAGGTGAGCTTCAGCAGCAACCAGGGCAGTCTGCTCGCCCTCGTCCTCGCCCTGCTGTGCGTCACGGTCCTCACCCTGGAGCACATCCTGCGCGGCAGCGCTCGCACCTCCCGGGTCGGCCGCGGGGTGCACCGTCGCCCTGCGCCCGTACGCCTCGGGCGCTGGGCCCCGGTGGCCAGCGCCGCCCTGGGCGTCGTGATCGTCGTCGCCCTCGTCGTGCCCGTGACCACCGTCGGGCGGTGGCTCGTCGCGCACCTCACGAGCTCCGAGACCGCGGCCTACCCGCGCCCGTCGCTGCTCCTGACGACCTGGTCGTCGGTCTCCTTCGCCCTCGCGGCCGCGGTCCTGGCGATCGTCATGGCCCTGCCCGGGGCGTGGCTGCTCAGCCGGCAGCGTTCCGGCCGGGTGCTGCTGCTGGAGCGGGCCACCTACGTCGCCAGTTCCCTTCCCGGCGCCGTCGTCGGCCTGGCCATGATCGCCCTCACCGTGAGCTACCTCCCGGCGATCTACCAGAGCCCCTACGTCCTCGTCCTGGGCTACACCATCCTCTTCGTCCCCCGGGCGATGATCTCCCTTCGTTCCGGCCTGGCCGCGGCCCCACCGGAGCTCGGCGAGGCCGCCCGCTCGCTCGGCAACGGGCCGCTGACCGCCTTCCGCCGGGTCACCCTGCCGTTGATCCTCCCGTCCATCCTCACCGGGGCGGCGCTCGTCGCGATCGCCACGGCCACGGAGCTGACCGCGACGCTGCTGCTCTCCCCGACCGGCACCTCGACCCTGGCGACGGCCTTCTGGGCCGCCAGCGACGAGTTCGACTACGCGAGCGCCGCCCCCTACGCGGCCATGATGATCGTCCTGTCCGCTCCACTGACCTTCCTGATGCTTCGACAGAGTGGGATCCAACGATGAGTACCGTGGACATCCGAGGAATCCGTGTCGGGTACGGCGGTGCGCCGGTCCTGCGCGACGTCGACCTCACCGTGGGCACGGGGACGACGACCGCCGTCCTCGGGGCGTCCGGCTGCGGCAAGACGACCCTCCTGCGCGTGATCGCCGGCTTCCTCGCCCCCGGTGCGGGTGAGGTGCGGATCGGCGGCACCGTGGTCGCCGGAGCCGGGAAGGCGATGCCGCCGGAGCGCCGCGGCGTCGGTTACGTGCGCCAGGACGGTGGTCTCTTTCCGCACCTCGACGTCGCCGGCAACATCACCTTCGGCATGCCCCGTCCGGCACGACGGCGGCGAAGGGGGGTGGCCGAGCTCCTCGAGCTCGTCGGCCTGCACCCGGACCTCTCCCGACGCCGCCCCGACGAGCTCTCCGGTGGCCAGCAGCAGCGCATCGCCCTGGCGCGTGCGCTCGCGCTCAACCCCAAGGTCATCCTCCTCGACGAACCCTTCTCGTCGCTCGACACCGCCCTGCGCGCGAGCACCCGGGCCGCCGTCGCCGCCGCGCTCGAGCAGACCGGGGCGACGGCGATCCTCGTCACCCACGACCAGCAGGAAGCCCTGTCCTTCGCCGACCAGGTGGCGATCATGCGCGACGGGGCCTTCAGCCAGGTCGGATCGCCGCGCGAGGTCTATGCCCGTCCCCACGACGTCCGGGAGGCCGCCTTCCTCGGTGACATCGTCTCGCTGCCGGGGTCACTCACCGGGGGTGGCGTCACCTGCGACCTCGGGGTGCTGCCCGTGCGCGAGGGGCCGGGGACGGCCGGCGACGAGGTGGAGGTCGTCGTCCGCCCGGAGCAGCTCGACCTGGCCGGCGTCGAGGCCGGCGGGAGCCCCGCGGTCGTGCTCGACTCCCTCTTCCACGGCGCCCAGGCGATGGTGCACCTCCGGCTCGACGGGGGCCGGGAGATCCTCGCGCGGACGAATGGCCTCGAGACCCCCGAACCCGGCGCTCTCGTCGGTGTCCGGGTCCGCGGACCCGTGCTGTGCTACCCCGCCGGCTGAGGCCGCTGCGGGCTCAGCCGGTGCAGGTGACGTCGTCCTGGGGGATGTAGGTCGTCGTGAAGTCGGAGGACTTCACCGTGCGGCCGTCCTTGATGAACTTGCGGCCGATGTCGACCGAGAAGCCGGGCGCCGGGGACTGCGCGACGCAGTCCTTGTCGTCGTCGGTGATCGTCTTCGGCGGGACGACGTTCTTGCGTGCGCTCTTGGTCGCCTTGATCTCGTCGTAGGCCGCACGCCCGCGGAAGCTCACGGTGAGCGCATCGCCCTTGATCGAGGTCGAGATGAGGATGCCGGCACCGGTGTCGTTGGTGAAACGGTTGTCGACGTTCGGCCACGAGATCGTCGCCTCACGCCCCTCCGGGTAACGCGAGATGTAGAAGGAGTGCGGGTGGAACTCCTCGATCCGCGCCCCGGAGAAGAAGACGGCGTTGAAGAGCGTCGTCGACAGCTGCGAGATGCCGCCGCCGTAGTCGTTGGCCAGGCGGCCGCCGGAGATGACACCGGCCTTCTCGTAGCCCTTGCCCGGGGTGCGCTCACCCAGTTGCTGGTTGAGGGAGAAGGTCTCGCCCGGGGCCACGTAGGCACCGTCGAGGTCACGCACGGCGATCTTGATGTTGCCCGTGCGCACCGGGTTGTCCGGCAGGTAGGTCGTGAAGGTCGAGATCTGCTCCTTCGGGAGGGTCTTCTTCGCCTCCGCGGTGGTGAAGTCCGGCTTCTGCTCGGTGGACGTCACGGAGGCGACACGCTTGCCGCCGGTCTTCGTCATCGCCTGGGCGACCTTGGCGCCGATCCCCTTCTCGTCGAGCGCGAGACCACTGCTCGACGGCGTGACGTCGAAGGAGTCACCCCCGCGGTGGACGACCCCGGCCTCCTTGGCCGCACGAAAGAGCCCTGAGGACTTTGCCGCAGCCGAGGTGGTGTCCGCGAGCTTCTTCTCGTCGACGTCCGCCGCGAGCGTGCCGTCCGTCGTCTTCACCGTGACCGCGGCCGCGACCTGCTCGGCGCTCAGGGTGAAGGAGATGTCCTTATCGGACCCCTTCGCCGTGGGGTCGGTGCTCGTGACCTTGACGGGCCCGGAGACCAGGGGCTCGAGGTCCTTCTCGACGAAGGTGTCGATCGTGTCCTGGGTGAGCTCGGGGGCGGGCGTGCTCGTCGGCGCCGCGAACTCGTGCTTCTGCGGCCAGCCGTCGGCGATCATCCCGGTGAGCTCGTCGCGCTCGACCGTCAGGCCGGGCTTGGACGCGGTCTGCGTGACCTTGGCACCCTCGAGGGCCACCGTGCCCTCGACGGGCTTGCGGTCGAGGCTCGCGGTCTTCGCGTCGACGGCGTCGGCGAGCTGGTCCTCGTCGACGGCCACCTCGACCTCACGGTCGATGCCGCCGGTCGCCTGCTCGTAGAGGTCCACGGGGTTGATGCTGAACCCGGTCAGCCCCTCGAGGGACGCGTCGTAGTCGTAGGTCAGGCCGGCATTGGCGGGCTTGATCAGGTGCTTCTTGCCCTCGACGACGACGACGACCGGCTCGGCGGCCTCCTCGGCGAGGCCGTCCTCGAGAGCCTCCCGGGCCTCGGTCTCGCTCTTGCCCCCGAGCGAGACCCCGCTGACGTGCGTGTCGGCGGGGACACGGTCTCCGAAGTAGATCGCCGCGAGCGCGTAGAGGGCAGCGATGACCACCACGACGAAGGCGCCGGCGAGGATCGCGCGGCCGCGGCCGCGGTGGGTGACCTCCTCGTCGCCCATCCAGGTGTCGTCGTGTGCCATGGGGGTCACCTCGTGCTCGTGTAGCGGCTGCGGTAGTAGATCAGTGGATCATCCCTGTGCGGGTCCGCCCGGCTGGACACGACCTCACCGACGACGATCACGTGGTCGCCGGCGTCGTGCATGTCCCGGGTGCGGCACTCGAGGGTCGCCAGCGCGTCATCGAGGAGGGCCACGTCCAGCTCACCGCGATGGTGCGGGATCTGCGCGAGCTGACCGTAGAGCGGCCGGCCTCCGGAGCTGAGCCAGCTCGCCGCCGGACGGCTCGCGAGGGGCAGGAGCGAGACGCCCCACACCCGCGAGGAGACGACCGCCTCCAGCCAGCCCGACTCCTGGCGGACGCAGACGAGCACGAGGGGCGGTTCGAGGCTGACCGAGGTCAGCGAGTTGGCGGTCATCGCGTGGTCGTGCCCGTCCTCGAGGGTCGTCACCACCGCGATCCCGGTGGCGAAGTGACCCATCGCGTGCCGCAGGGTGGCGGGCCCGGTTCCCTCCATCACCGGTCCACCAGCGCCGCCCGCTCGCCCCGGGAGGCCCGCACCGGCTCGCCGGTGGTCAGGTCGAGCCGGGCGTAGCCCTCGCGCCCGGGCAGCCGGGCGGCGACGTCGTTGGACAGCGCGTAGGTCCCCTCGGGTCCGAGGCTCACCTGGGTGCGGTGGTGGCGCAGGGCGGACACCTGCCGCTCCACGGCCTCGGGGTCGATGACGGCGTGCGTCACGATCTCGTCGTCGACGACCGAGGGGGGGAAGTCCCCCGTCGGCTGGGACCAGCCGCGCTCCGAGACCCCCGGGAGGGCCGCGAGGACACGCCGGTCCTCCTCCGCCCACGAGCGGGGGGTGAAGGTCCCGAAGAGGTCCGGTCGCCTCCCTTCGTCCATGGCGGTCACGGCCCACCGGGTCACCTCGTGGGTGCGGATGTGGTCGGGGTGGGCATAGCCGCCCTGCGCGTCGTAGGTGATGACGACGTCCGGCTCGACCTCGGTGAGCACCTCGGTCACGGCCTCGACGGCCACGGAGTCGTCTGCGCGCACCCAGGCCCGAGGGTGCCGGGCCCCGGCGGCGCCCGCCATCCCCGAGTCGCGCCACCGGGAGACGCGCCCGCTGCGCTGGTCCTCGCCGAGGACCCGGTGCCGGGCCCCGATCGCCGCCATGGCGGCCCTCAGCTCGTCGCGCCGGTACTCACCGAGGGTGTCCTCGTGGTCGGCGTCGAGGTGCGCCAGCTCCGGCGGGATGACCTCGCCCTGCTCACCCAGGGTGCACGTGAGGACGTGCACCTCGTCGCCCGCCGAGACGTGGTGGGCGATGGCCACCCCCGTGGCCAGCGACTCGTCGTCGGGGTGGGCGTGGACGAAGAGCAGACGGGCGCTCACGTGCCCACCCCGATGATCCCCATCTCGGGCATCCCGCCCTGGACGGGGTTGCCGACGAGAGAGGTCACCTCGGAGCCGGCGACATAGGTCAGGCGGCTCTGGCGCAGCGGCAGGTAGGCGCCATCGCGGAGGAGATCGGTGTCGATGTCCGACCAGGCGGTGGCCCGGTCGTCGCGGTCGCGCGTCCCGATCGCGCGATCCATCGCCGTGGTGACGTCCTCGTCGGCCCAGAGCCCGTAATCGCGGCCGACGGAGGTCTTCGTCAGGTTGATCCGGTCGTCGAAGAGCGGCGGCAGCACGGTCGCTGCGGACGGGTGGTCCGGGCCCCAGTTGGCCCACACGAGGTCGTGCTCCTCGGCGACCCGACGAGAGCTGATCTCCTCGAAGTAGTCCTCGCCCGCGATCGGCTCGAGGCTCACGTCGAAGCCCGCCTCCTTCCACCGCGGGAGCAGGTCCGTCAGGGCCTCGTCCAGCGGTGCGTCCTCGCGGTGGGCCAGGGTGAGCTCCACCGGGGTGCCGACCTTCGCCTCCCGGAGCAGTGTCTTCGCGGCGCCGACGTCACCGGTGGGGCCGTGGTCGAGGACCGTCTCGTGGGCGGAGGGGAGGGCGGTGCCGAGCAGCGACCAGGTCGAGGTGCCGGTGCCGACGCCCTCGGCGTACGCCTCGCGGTCGGTGGCTGCCGCCAGCGCGCGGCGCACCCTGACCGAGCGCAGCGGCGTGCTCTCGGCGTTGACGGCGAGGTAGTCGACGAGCTGGCCGTCGGTGTCGACGGACTGCGCCACGTCACCGGCCTCGTCGAGGGCGGGGCCGAGCGATGCCGGCATCGGGTCGAGGGCCAGGGTGCGGCCGCCGTCCTCGCCGTCGACGATCTCGGCCAGGGCGTCCTTGGGCTCGACGCCCTCCTGGTGCAGGACCGAGGTCGGACCGGTGCGGCGCAGGGGGTCGGACGCGCGGTCCCACTCGGCGTTGCGCACCCAGGTACCGCCCTTCGACGCGGTCCACCCGTCCTTGAGCTCGTAGGGGCCCGACGAGAAGGCACCGTAGGTCGCGGCCTTCCCGGCGTCGTCCTCCGCCTCCTTGAAGGGAGCGAACTCCGGCAACGAGACGATCTCGTCGAAGTTGCCGACGGACTCGGCGAGGTGGAAGATCACGGTCGAGTCGTCGGTGCACTCCACCGCGTCCTCGAGGAGCTCGCGCGACGACGCGGTGTCCCCGTCCTTGCCGTGCGGACCCGGGTAGCGCGAGGAGCCGTCCGAGTTCTTCGGGATGTCCAGATAGGTCAGGGCGTAGCCGCTGGAGGCGACCGAGTCGTCGAAGGACCGGGAGACGCCGTACTGCACGTCCTCGCACGTGATCGCCGAGCCGTCCTGCCAGGTCGCCCCGGAGCGAAGGGAGAAGGTCCAGGTCGTGGCGTCCGAGTTGGCGCGCCCGGTGTCCTCGGCGAGGTCGGCCGCGAGCGTGCGCTGACCGGCGAGGGCCGACTCCGGCGGGTAGGCCGTGAGCGTGCGCATCCACATCCGCGAGGCGAAGCCGGCGGTGCGGCGATCGGTGATGCGCTGCGGGTCCCAGGCCTGCACCGGCCCGGCGGAGAGCACCGTCAGTCGGTCGTCGGGGCCGGAGACCTGGCCCCGACTGGCCGACGTCGAGGACTCGCCCTCGCCCGCGTCGTCGCTGCAGCCCGCCACCACCGCCGCGAGGACGAGGGTGGAGAGGGCCGCGATGGTGCCACGGGTGGTGCGCCGCATCGGCGCTCCTCTCAGGAGTTGCGGGCGCGCGCGGCGGAGCGGGCCCGCAGGTTGCTCGCGAGCTCGACCTTGCGGATGCGCACGTCGTCAGGGGTGACCTCGACGCACTCGTCCTCACGGCAGAACTCCAGGGACTGCTCGAGGCTGAGACGGCGCGGCGGCACGACCTTCTCGAAGTTGTCGGCCGACGACGCGCGCACGTTCGTCAGCTTCTTCTCCTTGGTGATGTTGACGTCCATGTCGTCGGCTCGCGAGTTCTCGCCGATGATCATGCCCTCGTAGACCTCGGTACCGGGCTCGATGAAGAGGGTGCCGCGCTCCTGGAGGTTGACCATGGCGTAGGACGTCACGGGACCACTGCGGTCCGCGACGAGCGAGCCCGAGATGCGGGTGCTGATGGTGCCGAACCACGGCTCGTACCCCTCGAAGACGTGGTGGGCGATGCCCGCGCCACGCGTCTCGGTGAGGAACTCCGTGCGGAAACCGATGAGGCCGCGCGACGGCACGAGGAACTCCATCCGGATCCAGCCGGTGCCGTGGTTGGTCATCTGCTCCATGCGGCCCTTGCGGGCGGCGAGGAGCTGGGTGATCGGCCCGAGGTACTCCTCGGGGGTGTCGATCGTCAGGCGCTCGACCGGCTCGTGGACCTTGCCCTCGACCTCACGGGTGACCACCTGCGGCTTGCCGACGGTCAGCTCGAAGCCCTCACGACGCATCTGCTCGACGAGGATCGCCAGTGCGAGCTCACCACGGCCCTGGACCTCCCAGGTGTCCGGACGCTCGGTCGGCAGGACCCGCAAGGAGACGTTGCCGACGAGCTCCTTGTCGAGGCGGTCCTTGACGAGGCGCGCGGTGACCTTCGTGCTCCGGGTCTTGCCCCGGCCGACGAGCGGCGAGGTGTTGGTCCCGAGGGTCATCGAGATCGCCGGCTCGTCGACGGTGATGACCGGCAGGGGGATGGGGTTGTCCGCGTCGGCGATCGTGTCGCCGATCATGATCTCGGGGATCCCCGCGATGGCGATGATGTCGCCGGGGCGGGCGGCACCCTCGTCGAGCGGCTTGCGCTCCAGGCCCTCGGTCATGAGCAGCTCGGTGACCTTGACCTTGTGCTGGGTACCGTCGTGGCGGCACCAGGTGACCTGCTGGCCCTTGCGGACCTCCCCGTTGAAGACGCGCAGCAGGGCCAGACGGCCGAGGAAGTTGCTCGAGTCGAGGTTGGTCACGTGCGCCTGGAGCGGGGCATCGTCCTCGTAGGACGGCGCGGGGATCGTCTCCATGATCGTCCGGAAGAGCGGCTCGAGGTCGGCATTGTCCGGCAGGGTGCCGTCGTCGGGGCGGCTGAGGCTCGCCGCTCCGGCCTTGCCGGAGGTGTACACGATCGGGAACTCGATCTGCTCCTCGTCGGCGTCGAGGTCCATGAAGAGCTCGTACGCCTCGTCGACGACATCCGCGATGCGGCTGTCGGGACGGTCGACCTTGTTGATGGCGAGGATGACCGGCAGCTTCGCCGCGAGCGCCTTGCGCAGCACGAAGCGGGTCTGGGGCAGCGGCCCCTCGGAGGCATCGACGAGGAGGACGACGCCGTCGACCATGGACAGACCGCGCTCGACCTCGCCACCGAAGTCGGCGTGACCGGGGGTGTCGATGATGTTGATCGTCGCGCCGTCGGGGGCGTCGTGGGCTGCCGCTGACGGCCCGTTGTAGTGGATCGCCGTGTTCTTGGCGAGGATGGTGATGCCCTTCTCGCGCTCGAGATCACCGCTGTCCATGGCCCGTTCATCGACGTGGTCGTGCTCGCCGAAGGCTCCCCCCTGCCAGAGCATCTTGTCGACGAGCGTGGTCTTTCCGTGGTCGACGTGGGCGACGATGGCGACGTTTCGGATGTCGCTGCGGGTAGTCAGGGGCATGATGGCCATCCTTTCAGGCAGTGCACGCTCGCCCCAAATGAGCACCCACGCCCTCCCCCTTCGCCTGGCGGCTCTGCACGCACCTGTGTCCCGGTATTTCAGGTGCCGGGTGGGCCCGACGCCGTCACCCTGGCCCGGGCCCGTGACCGGGAGACCGCGGCGAGGACCTTGCGCTGCACGGTGACGGGGTCCGCGAGCTCCGCCCAGGTGAGGCGCACCACCTCGTGACCGAGCTCCCGCAGGCGGTCCTCGCGCACCTTCTCCGCCCGGAGGTCCCTGACGTCCTCGTACTTGGCCATCCCGTCGACCTCGATGACGACCCCGTACTCCTCGAGGAGGAAGTCGACCCGCGCCACGAACCGGCCCCCTTCGTCGCGGATCTCGACCTGCGGCGTGGGTTGGGGGATGCCGGCCAGGCCGAAGACCCATCTCGCCCGGGACTCTGCCGCCGACTCGATGCGCGGGTCGGCGAGGCGCACCACCTGCGCCGGGACCCTGGAGGACCGTGCCGCGCCCAGCGCCGTCAGCGCGGCGTGGAGCTCCTCCGTGGTGCACCTCCTCGCCCGCAGGGCGCCGTCGGCACTGACGAGCCCCGCCTCGCCGCCGGCGAGCGCCGCCACCTGGACGCACGCGGCCGCGGGCCGGACCACCGCGATGCCCTCGTGCCGGGTGACGAAGGGAGGGGGCACGGGTCGGTGGAAGCTCACCCGCGCGTCGGTGCGCCCACGACGGCCGTCGGTCGCGGTGAGGTGGACGCGGTCATCGACGTCGTGCAGGGGCACCCCCCACACGGCGAGCGCGCTGTGGTGGCTGAGCACGAGCGCCGAGTCGGCCGGCAGGGTCGCGGCGACCGCACGAGCGCGCAGGGCGTGTCGCTCCCACGGCAGGGCCGCGTGCCAGAGCGCGCCGTCAACGAGGGCATTGCGCCGCACCCGCACGAGCTGGCCCGTGCGCAGGGCGCGGGTGATCTCCCGCGGAGCGACCCCCGTGCGCTGCAGGCGGGACGCCGAGGCGACACCCCCCAGACCGGTGATGACGGTGGCGATGCGCGTGTCCATGGACGGAGCCTGCCGCGCACCGGCGCCACGGCCGTCGACTTCTCCACACTCCCCCTTCGCCTGACGGCGCAAGGCGCAGCCGTGTCCCGGCATTTCAGGTGCCAGGTGCGCACAACGACGGACGGCGGGGCCGAATGAGGGTTTTCCCTCGCCGCAGGAGGTCCTGCGGCCAGCCGGTCTCACTCCGATAAAGGTCGTCGCCAAGGCCCCCCTGCACCGCAGGATCGGACTAGATTGCCGGACCAACCCGTGTGCGGTGGATCACTGCTATGCACGGCACCTTCTCGGGCGGTCCCCCGCCCGGACCGACTCGATGAGCGAGGAACCCACATGTCGATGAGGAAAGCAGCTCCGCTGGCGGCACTGGCCGCCACCGCCCTGGCTCTGAGCGCCTGCGCCGAGAGCGAGCGCGACGACTCCGGCGGCGGGGGTGGCGAGTCGGGTGGCACGTTCACCTTCGGCGCCGCCGGCGCTCCGGAGGTCTTCGACCCCTTCTACGCCACCGACGGTGAGACCTTCCGGGTCACCCGACAGATCTTCGAGGGCCTCGTGGAGGTCAAGCCCGGCAGCGCCGAGCTGGGCCCGGGCCTGGCCGAGAAGTGGGAGCCGTCCGAGGACGGCAAGGAGTGGACCTTCACCCTGCGCGAGGGAGTGACCTTCTCCGACGGCGCGAAGTTGGACGCGGACGCGGTCTGCGCGAACTTCGAGCGGATGGCCGACCAGAACAAGGCGGCCCAGTCCGGTCCGGCGGAGTACTGGAGCACCGCCATGGGCGGCTTCGGTGAGGATGCGCTCTACGACGGCTGTGAGGCCGAGGACGACATGACCGTCGTGCTCAAGGTCAAGAGCTCGACCTCGAAGTTCCCGGCGATGCTCTCCCTCTCCTCCCTGGCCATCCAGTCGCCGAAGGCGCTCGAGGAGGGCAACGCGAACGACGTCAAGACCCAGGGTGAGGGCTTCGTCTACCCGGAGAACTCCAAGAAGCCCGTCGGCAGTGGCCCGTACACCCTCGAGGAGTACGACGAGGCGAACAAGACGGTCACGCTCAAGCGCAACGACGACTACTGGGGAGAGAAGGCGAAGACCGAGAAGATCGTCTTCAAGATCATCCCGGACGAGACGACCCGCCGGCAGGAGCTCGAGGCCGGCAGCATCGACGGCTACGACCTGCCGAACCCGGTCGACTGGAAGGGCCTGGAGGACGAGGGCAACAACGTCGAGATCCGCGACCCCTTCAACATCCTCTACATGGGCCTCAACCCCGAGGCGAACCCGACGCTCAAGGACGTCAAGGTCCGTCAGGCGATCAACCACGCCATCGACCGGGAGGGCCTGGTGAAGTCGCAGCTGCCCGACGGCGCGACGGCGGCCTCGCAGTTCATGCCCGACACGGTCAGCGGCTACAACAAGGACCTCGAGCCCTACGAACACGACGTGGAGAAGGCGAAGTCCCTGCTCAAGGAGGCGGACGCCGAGGGGATGACCCTCCAGTTCGCCTACCCGAGCGAGGTCTCCCGCCCGTACATGCCCAACCCGCAGAAGCTGCACGAGGCGATCACGAACGACCTCGAGGAGGCGGGCATCAAGGTCGAGGTGACGACGAAGCCGTGGAACGGCGGCTACCTCGACAACGTCGACGCCCACAGGTACGACGCCTTCCTGCTCGGCTGGACCGGTGACTACGACTCCCCGGACAACTTCATCGGCACCTTCTTCGGCAATGCCAAGCTCAACGACTTCAGCACCGTCGCCGGTGGGTACGGCACGGAGCTGTCGAAGGAGCTCGCGGACGCGGACTCCACCGTGGACGAGGACGAGCGCGCCACGAAGTACGAGGAGATCAACACGAAGATCGCCGAGGAGTACGTCCCCGGCGCGCCGATCTCGCACTCGCCGCCGGCGATCGTCGTCAGCGACGACGTCGAGGGTCTGACCGCGAGCCCGTTGACCGCGGAGAAGTTCTCGACCGTCACCGTCGGCGGCAAGTGATCGGGGGCAGCACCCCCTTCCCGTCCTGACCCCTCCGGACGGTTCGGGGCCGTCATGACCACCACCGGTCGTGGCGGCCCCGGCCCCCGCCAACAGCAAGGTCCCCTCCCGTGCTGAAGTTCATCGTCCGACGGCTGCTGCAACTCGTCGCCGTCGTCTTCGTCCTGTCGATCATGCTCTTCGCCTGGTTGCGTGCCCTGCCCGGCGGGGTCGTCTCGGCGATGCTCGGCGAGCGCGCCACCGCCGAGACACGGGCCGCACTGACGGAGGCCTTCGGCCTCAACGACCCGCTCTACGTGCAGTACTGGAAGTTCCTCTCCCGCGCGCTGCACGGTGACTTCGGTGTCTCCACCGCGGTCCTGCCGGGCAAGGAGGTCACGGCGATCCTCATCGCCCGCTTCCCGGCGACGATCGAGCTGAGTGTCGTCGCGCTCACCCTGGCCATCTCCCTGGCCATCCCCCTGGGCTACCTCGCAGCACGGAAGCGGGCGAGCCTCCTCGACAACGTCTCGATCATCGGCTCCCTCGTCGGGGTCGCCGTCCCGGTCTTCTTCCTCGCCTTCCTCCTGAAGTACATCTTCGCGATCAAGCTCGGCTGGCTACCGGTCTCGGGCCGTCAGAGCGTGCCCGATGCCACGCACATCACCGGCTTCTTCGTGCTCGACGGGCTGCTCACCCGCGAGTGGGACGCCGCCTGGGACTCCTTCAAGCACCTCATCCTCCCCGCCATCGCGCTCGCCTCCATCCCCTTCGCGATGATCTTCCGGATCACCCGTGCCTCGGTGCTGGAGGTCCTGGACGAGGACTTCGTGCGCACCGCCCAGGCGAAGGGCCTGAGCAACCGCGTCGTGCGCGGCCGCCACGTCATGCGCAACGCGCTGCTGCCGGTCGTCACGGCCGTGGGTCTGCAGACCGGTGCCCTGCTCTCGGGTGCCGTGCTGACCGAGACGGTCTTCAACTTCCCCGGCATCGGCGAGGCCCTGAAGGTCTCCTTCAGCCAGCGCGACTACCCGGTGCTGCAGCTGATCGTCTTCGCCGCAGCGATCACCTACGTGCTCGTCAACCTGCTCGTCGACATCCTCTACGCCGTGATCGACCCCAGAGTGAGGACCCGATGACCGACGACCCGACCCCACCCCAGAACCCCCGACGGGGCCTGGGCGCCCGGCGCAAGCAACGCATCGACGACCTCGCCGCGACGAGCGGCGGCACGGCCACGCTGACCGTCGCCGAGGCCGGCACGATCGAGGACACCGGCGGCGTCGGCCTCATCGGCTCCGCCTGGCGGCGGTTGCGCCGCGACCCGGTCTTCCTCACGGGTCTGACGATCACGACCCTGTTCGTGCTGCTCGCGATCCTCTCTCCCTGGCTGGCCCCGCACGACCCGGCCAAGTGGCTCCTCAGCGACCAGATCTCCCAGCAGAGCAACCCGGTGCCCGGGCCGCAGCCCGGGTTCCCGCTCGGTGGGGACTCCAAGGGGCGCGACCTGCTCTCCCGACTGCTCGTCGGCAGCCAGCAGACCCTCATGGTCGGCGTGCTGGCCACGGTCGGCGGACTCACCGGCGGGCTCATCCTCGGCACCATCGCCGGCGCCTTCGGCGGTTGGGTGGACTCGTTGGTCATGCGCATCGTCGACGTCATGCTGTCCATCCCCTCCCTGCTGCTCGCCGTCTCGATCTCCGCGCTCGCGACGAACCCGAGCCAGTGGACGGTGATCATCGCCGTCGGCACCGTGCAGATCCCGATCTTCGCCCGGCTGCTGCGCGGCTCGATGCTCGCCCAACGCAGCAAGGACCACGTCCTCGCCGCCCGGGCACTCGGGGTCAAGCAGTCCGCGATCGTCCTGCGGCACATGCTGCCGAACTCGCTCGGCCCGGTCATCGTCCAGTCCACCCTCGTCCTCGCCACGGCGATCATCGACGCGGCGGCCCTGTCCTTCCTCGGCCTCGGCAACCCCGACGACAGCAAGCCCGAGTGGGGACAGATGCTCGGCTCGGCGCAGAACCTCTTCAACTCCTACCCGCACCTGGCCTTCTACCCGGCGGCGTGCATCATCGTCGTCGCCCTCGGCTTCACCCTCATGGGTGAGTCCCTGCGCGAGGCCCTCGACCCCAAGTCCCGGCGGTGACCGCGATGACCAGCTCCTCCCCCCTCCTGTCCGTGCGCGACCTGTCCGTCACCTTCGGGATGAAGCGCGAAAGCTCCTTCACCGCCGTCGACGGACTGAGCTTCGACGTCCACCCCGGCCAGACCGTCGGCATCGTCGGCGAGTCCGGCTGCGGGAAGTCCGTGACCTCGTTGGCGATCATGGGCCTGCTGCCCGAGCGCGGCAACACGGTGACCGGCACCGTCGGCTACGACGGCCAGGACCTGCTCGCGCTGTCCCGCAAGCAGATGGGGGGCAAGCGCGGCAAGGAGATCAGCATGATCTTCCAGGACCCGCTCTCCTCGCTCAACCCCGTCGTGCCCATCGGGCGGCAGGTGACCGAGGTGCTCGAGCGCCACCAGGGCCTCTCCCGCAAGGCGGCCACCCCCCGCGCGAAGGAGATGCTCGACAAGGTCGGGATCCCCGACCCGGAGCGTCGGCTGACCGACTACCCGCACCAGCTCTCCGGGGGGATGCGCCAGCGGGCGCTGATCGCCATGGCCCTGGCCTGCGAGCCGCGGCTGCTCATCGCGGACGAGCCGACGACGGCGCTCGACGTGACCATCCAGGCGCAGATCCTCGCGCTGCTGCGCGAGCTCGTCGAGGACACCGGCACGGCGCTGATCCTCATCACCCACGACCTCGGCGTCGTCGCCGGGCTGTGCGACGAGATCAACGTCCTCTACGGGGGCCGGCTCGTCGAGCGGGCCGAGCGCCATGAGCTCTTCGCGCAGCCCCGCCACCCCTACACCGGCGGACTGCTGGCCAGCGTGCCGAGCCTGGAGGGCGAGCGCGGCGGCCGGCTCAACCCGATCCCCGGATCGGTCGCCGACAACCTCCCGTGGACCGGCTCCTGCGCCTTCGCCCCCCGCTGCGCCAATGCCACCGACCGCTGCCGTGAGCTCGCCCCCGACCTCGCGGTCGAGTCGAACCACCGGGCCCTGCGGTGCTTCAATCCCCTGGCCGGGGCCCCGTCGCCCGCCGAGGGCGAGACGAGAGAGGCGGTCCGATGACCACTGACGCCACGAACAGCACCACGGCCGGTGCCCCGTCCACGACCGCCTCCGGAGAAGTCCTCGTCGACGTGCAGGACCTCAAGGTCCACTTCCCCATCACGAAGGGGATCATCTTCGACAAGGTCGTCGGGCACGTCTACGCCGTCGACGGCGTGGACCTGCAGCTGCGGCGCGGTGAGACCTATGGCCTCGTCGGCGAGTCGGGGTGCGGCAAGTCGACCCTCGGCCGGGCGATCCTCCACCTCGAGGCGCCGACGTCCGGCACGGTCACCTTCAACGGGACGCCGATCAGCACCCTCACCGGCGAAGAGCTGCGCACCCGTCGCCAGGGTCTGCAGATGGTCTTCCAGGACCCGATGGGCAGCCTCGATCCACGGCAGAGCGTGGAGGCACTGCTCGTCGAGGGGATGCGGGCGCACGGGCTGGTCAAGGACGCCAAGGAGGCCGTCCCCCGCCTGAAGCAGCTGCTCACCGACGTCGGCCTGCCCCAGGCGGCCCTGAAGAAGTACCCCCACGAGTTCTCCGGCGGTCAGCGCCAGCGGATCGGCATCGCGCGCGCCCTGAGCGTCAACCCCGAGCTCATCGTCGCCGACGAGCCGGTCTCCGCGCTCGACGTCTCCGTGCAGGCGCAGGTGATCAACCTGCTCGCCCAGCTGCAGGAGGACTACGGGCTGACCTACCTCGTCATCGCCCACGACCTCGCGGTCGTGCGGCACATCTCGGACCGGGTCGGGGTGATGTACCTCGGTGGGCTCGTCGAGGAGGCGGACGCGGACGACCTCTACGTCGCCCCGCTGCACCCCTACACCCGGGCGCTGCTCTCCGCCGTCCCGGTCCCCGATCCGGTCGTCGAGGACTCGCGGGAGCAGATCCTCCTGCCCGGCGATCTCCCCTCCCCCGCGAACCCCCCGGCCGGCTGCCGCTTCCACACCCGCTGCCCGTGGCGTCAGGAGACCCTCTGCGACACCGAGCGTCCGCAGATGCGGGTGGTGCAGATCGAGGGCGCCGGGACCGGGCACAAGGTCGCCTGCCACTTTGCCGAGCAGATCGAGTCCGGGGAGATCACCGCGCACACCGCCGAGGCCGAGATCGACCCGACCGGTACGGCCCTGGCTGCGGACGCGGCCTCGCAGCGGCTGACGGGGGACCTCCCCTTCGCCTGACCCCTGCGGAGACGGACGAAGGGGGTGGCCCACCGGTTGGTGGGCCACCCCCTTCGTGTGGTGGCTTCGACTCAGGCTCCGGTAGCGGGGATGTCCTGCCCGGCGAAGATGCTGTGCTGGTCCTCGCCGGAGACGTCCTCGGTCTTGACGATGGCGCGCGGCTCGGCGAAGTGACACCGGGAGTCGTGCGCGTCGGCCCCGTCCGGGCGGGGCATGAGCTCCGGCCCCGGCTCGGTCCGGCAGATGTCCTGCGCCTTCCAGCACCGCGTGTGGAACCGGCACCCTGCCGGCGGGTTCGCCGGCGAGGGGACGTCGCCCTGCAGGACGATCTGCTCCCGCTGCCCGCGCAGCGTCGGATCGGGCACCGGCACCGCCGACAGCAGTGCCTGGGTGTACGGGTGCGTGGGCCGGGAGTAGATGTCGTCCTCGTCGCCGATCTCGACCATCCGCCCGAGGTACATCACGCCGACCCGGTCGGAGATGTGCCGGACCACCGAGAGGTCGTGGGCGATGAAGACATAGGACAGGCCGAGCTCGTGCTGCAGCTTCTCCATGAGGTTGATGACCTGGGCCTGCACGGAGACGTCGAGCGCGGAGACCGGCTCGTCGCAGATGAGTACCTTGGGGTTGAGCGCGATCCCGCGGGCGATGCCGATGCGCTGGCGCTGACCCCCGGAGAACTGGTGCGGGTAGCGGTTGATGTGCTCGGGGTTGAGCCCCACGAGCTCGAGCAGCTCCTGCACGCGGGCCTTGCGTTTGTTCTTCGCGACGACGTCCGTGTGGATCTCCAGGGGCTCGGCGACGATCTCGCCGACCGTGCGTCGCGGGTTGAGCGAGGTGTACGGGTCCTGGAAGACGATCTGGATGTCGCGGCGCAGGCGCCGCATGGCCGCCCCGGACTGGGCGAACATGTCCGTCCCGTCGAACTCGATGGTGCCCTCGGTCGGCTCCTCCAGGCGCATGAGCAGCCGTCCCAGGGTGGACTTGCCGCAGCCGGACTCGCCGACGATGCCGAGGGTCTCCCCCCGGCGCAGCTCGAAGTCCACGCCGTCGACGGCCCGGACGTGTCCGACCGTCCGGCGCAGGATGCCGCCCTTGATCGGGTAGTGCTTCTTCAGGCCGGTGGCCTTGAGGATGACGTCACGATCAGGCATCGAGGACCTCCTGGCTGAAGTGGCAGGCAGAGCTGCGCTGCGGGCCGATCTCGAGCAGCTCGGGGCGCTCGGTGCGGCAGATGTCCCGGGCCATGACGCAGCGCGGGTGGAAGGCACACCCCGGAGGGATCCGGGTGAGGTTCGGCGGCAGGCCGCCGATCGCCGAGAGCTGCTGACCCTTCTGGTCCAGTCGGGGGATCGACTCCAGCAGGCCCTTGGTGTAGGGGTGCCCCGGCCGCGCGTAGATGTCGCCCACCTCCGCGCGCTCGACGATCCGCCCGGCGTACATCACCGCGATCCGGTCCGCGACGTCCGCGACGACACCGAGGTCGTGGGTGATGAGGATCATGCCCATGTTGTGCTCGTGCTGCAGGTCCTGGAGCAGGTCCATGATCTGGGCCTGGACCGTGACGTCGAGGGCCGTGGTGGGCTCGTCGGCGATGAGGACCTTCGGGTTGAGGGCGATCGCCATGGCGATCATGATCCGCTGGCGCATCCCACCGGAGAACTGGTGCGGGTAGGCCTTCACCCGCTGCTTCGCGCCCGGGATGTTCACCCGCTCCATCAGGCGCACGGCCTCCGCATAGGCATCGGACCGGTTGGCCCCGCGGTGCTTGCGGAACATCTCGCCGATCTGCCACCCCACCGGGAAGACGGGGTTGAGGGAGCTCAGGGCGTCCTGGAAGACCATCGAGATCTCCGGACCGCGCCCCTTGCGTCGGGTCTCCTCGTCCATGGTCAGCAGGTCCTGACCCTTGTAGAGGATGCGACCGTGCGGGATCCGGGCCGGGGGCGTGTCGAGGATGCCCATGATCGCCTGTGCGGTCACCGACTTGCCCGAGCCGGACTCCCCGAGGATCGCCAGCGTCTCCCCCTCGTCGAGGGAGAAGTCGACGCCGTTGATGGCCTTCGCCACCCCTTCGCCGGTGTGGAACTCGACGAACAGGTCCTCGACGGAGAGGAGGTGCTCCGCTGACGGTGTCGTCTGGGTGCTCATGTGATCACTCACCTTGCTCTCAGCGACTCTTCGGGTCGAAGGCGTCACGCACGGCGTCGCCGAGCATGATGAAGGCCAGGACCGCGAGGCTGAGGAAGAGGGCCGGGAAGAAGAGGATGTGCGGGTAGGACCGCAGCGGCACCAGGGCGTCGCTGATCATCACGCCCCAGGAGACCGTCGGTGGCACGAGCCCGATCCCGAGGAAGGACAGCGTCGCCTCGGCGGCGATGTAGGCGCCGAGGTTGATCGTCGAGACGACGATCGCCGGCGCCATCGCATTCGGCAGGACGTGCCGACGGATGATCCGCAGCGGGGAGGCCCCGAGCGCCCGAGCAGCCTGGACGTAGTCGTTCGGCTTGACCTGGATGACCGAGGAGCGCATCAGGCGCATCAGGCTCGGCCAACCGAAGATCATGAAGACGAGCACGACCTGCATGATCACGCCGAAGTACCCCTGCAGCGGGATGCCGAAGATGTCATCGCGCTCCCGGATGGAGGACAGGAAGATGATGCCGGCGAGCAGCAGCGGGATGGCGAAGAAGATGTCGCCGAAGCGGCTGATCAGGGTGTCGACCAGGCCGCCGACATAGCCCGCGACGAGGCCGAGGAAGGAGCCTAGGAGCAGCACCCCGAGCGTCGCGAGGATGCCCACGAGGATCGAGGCGCGGGCACCGTAGATCGTGCGGGAGTAGATGTCGTAGCCCTGGGTGTCCGTGCCGAACCAGTGCTCGGCGCTCGGCGTCTCGCGAGCGATGGACAGGTCGTTCCAGCCGGGCGAGTACGTCGCCAGCAGCGACGGCCAGGCGGCCATGACGATGAAGATGACGATGAGGACCGAGGAGACCCAGAAGAGCGGGTTGCGGCGAAGGGAGCGGAAGGCGTCGGCCGACAGCGACCGCGCCGTCCCGGTGTCGGCCTCCGCGACCGCGTCGGTGCCCGACGTGGCGGCCACGAGGTCCTCCGGCTCGGTGTTGCGATCGGTCTCGGGTGCGGTGTTCTTGTCAGTCATTGCTGATCCTCGGGTCGAGCGCGCCGTAGAGCAGGTCCACGATGAGGTTCATCACGAGGTAGACGATCACCAGTGCGGTCACCGCACCGACGACCGCGATCCCGTCGCGGTTGCGGATGCCGGTGAAGATGTACCCGCCGACTCCCGTGACGTTGAAGATGCCCTCGGTGACGATCGCCCCACCGAGCAGGGCCCCGAAGTCGTAGCCCATGAAGGTGATGACGGGGATCAGCGAGTTGCGCAGGGTGTGCACGCCGACGATCCGACGGTTGGACAGCCCCTTCGCCTTGGCCGTGCGGACGTAGTCGGACTTGATGTTCTCCGCGATGTTCGTGCGCATGAGGCGGGCGATGTAGGCCAGCGAGGTCGACCCGAGCACGATCGCGGGCATGAGGAGAGCCATGAAGCTCGGGTTGTCGCCGCTGGCGAGCGCCGGGACGATCTCCAGGTTGAGCCCGAAGAAGTACTGCATGACCGTACCGATGACGAAGATCGGCACCGAGATGACGAAGAGGGTGCTCACGAGGACGAGGTTGTCGATGAACCCGCCCTTGCGCAGTCCGGCGAGGACACCCGCGAGGATCCCGAGGACCCCCTCGAAGACCAGGGCCATCAGCGCCAACCGGCCGGTGACGGAGAACCGCTCCTGCAGCTCTTCGGCGACGGGGACGCCGTACTGGTTCTCACCCAGATCGCCCTGGAGCACGTCACCCATGTACTTGGCGTACTGGACGGGGAGGGGATCGTCGAGGTTGTACTTGTCGCGGAATTCGGCGACGTAGGCCGGGGGGCAGGCGCGTTCACCACACTTGCCGGCCGTGGGGTCACCGGGCATGGCGAAGACCATGGCGTAGATCAGGAACGTCGAGAAGATGACCACCGGGATCATCTGCAAGAAGCGCCGCGCGATGTACTTGCCCACGTTTCCACCTCCTTGTCGATCAGCATGCGCGCCCGCTCTCGCGGCGCGGTCGAGGGTAGCTCATTGGCCCTGCGACCGGACGACATCCGATCGCTCGGTCGGCACGCCACCGGCCGGTCACCACACAGAGTGACCGGCCGGTGAGCGCCGGGTCAGCCCGGGCTCAGGCTCACTTGACCGTCATGGCCGCGAGGTCGGGGACGCCGAAGGGCGTGACCTCCACGTTGTCGACGTTGTCGGACCAGCCGATGATCGCCTTGCCGTACCACAGCGGGATGGTGGTGAACTCCTCGGCGATGAGGCCCTCGGCCTCCTGGTAGAGCTCGTTCGCCTTCTCCGGGGTGTCCGCGGCGCCGGCCTCACGCATCTTGTCCTGGAAGGCCTTGTCGTCGTAGTCGTAGTAGTTCGACCCGGCGTTCTTGCCGTAGATCGGCGCGAGGTAGTTCTCGATGCTCGGGTAGTCCATCTGCCACCCGGAGCGGAAGAGACCCTTGAGCTCACGGTTCTCCAGCTGGGTCAGCATGGTCGCGAAGTCGACGGTCGGGGTGGCGACGCACTCGATGTCGAGAGCCTTGTTGATCGAGTTGCAGGTCGCCTCGGTCCAGCCCTTGTGGCTGGCGTCGCCGTTGTAGGTCAGCGTCAGCTTGCCCTCGTAGCCGCCGCCCTCCTCGAGCAGCTGCTTGGCCTTCTCCGGGTCGTACTCGCAGTACTCGCCGCAGGCGCCAGCCTTGTAGCCGTCGACGATCGGGGAGACCCAACCGTCTGCGGGCGTGAAGGCGTCGGCGAAGATCTGCTTGACGATGGTCTTGCGGTCGATGGCCATCGACAGGGCCTGGCGGACCTTGACGTCCTTCAGCTTGGGGTCGACCTCGTGGTTCATGCCGACCCACTGGAAGGTCGAGCTCTCCTGCTCCAGGTAGCGCCCGTCACCGAGGTCGGACTTGTACTTCTCGTCCACGAGCGCACTCGCGGGGATCTCGCGCACGACGTCGACGTCGCCGGACTGCATGGCCACGTACGCGGCGTCGGAGTCCTTGAAGTTCTGGAAGGTGATGTTGTCGGCCTTGCCGCCGAAGTCACCGGAGTAGTCCTCGAACTTGCTCAGCTTGATGGCCTTGTTCTTGCTCCAGGACTCGAACTTGTAGGGACCGGCCGCGACCGGGTTCTGCCCGGCGGCCTTCGGGTCGTCGAAGAAGGAGTCCGGCTGCGGGGCGAAGGCCGTGTATCCCAGGCGCAGCGGCAGGTTCGAGACCGGCTCGGTCGTCTTGATCGTGAAGGTGAGGTCGTCGACCTCCTTGAGGCCGGAGAGCTCCTTCGTCTTCGACTTCTCGTCGGAGACCTTGTCGTAGCCCTCGAAGGGCTCGAAGAAGTAGCCGCCCTGCTGACCGTTCGGGCCGAAGGCGGTGTAGTTCCAGGCGTCGATGAAGTTGTGGGCCTGGACCTCCGTGCCGTCGTGGAACTTGTAGCCCTCCTTCAGCTTGACCGTGAACGTCTGGTTGTCCTCGGTCTCGATCGACTCCGCGATGTCCATCTCCGGCTCAGCGGTCTTGGCGTTGTAGTGGATCAGCTGGGCCGTGAGGACGTTCAGGACGTCACCACCACAGGTCTCGGCCGTGTTGCCGGCCACCAGCGGGTTCTCCGGGTTGCAGCCGGCGGCAGTGATCGTGCCGCCTTCGCTCCCGCCGCCGCCGCTGTCGTCGTCGCTACCGCCGCCGCACGCGGTCGCGAAGAGCGCGAGCGCGGAGATGCTGGCCACTGCCATCGAGCGAGAGTGCACTCGCATGGATGTCCTCCTACGTCATGCCGCCGAGTGGCGGATCGATCGGTGTCACCGGTGTCCGGCTCCACCCATGGGCACAGCGCTGTCCGCGGCTGCTCGTGACATCAAAAACCACGAACCGGGCAAACTGAACGATGCCATGTGGGGTGAGACACAACTGTGACTCTTTGGTGATCGGCCCGGCATCACGCGCAGGAGATGCAGGGTTAACCCTCATACCCCGAAAGGTTTGCGGAGATCGAGTGATTTCGCCGACGATCTCGCGTCATGAGGCGGTTGTCAGGGAGTTTCTGCGACAGGGCGCACGAGGTCGTCGAGGAAAAGGGGTCGTCGGTCCGGTCCGGCCAGTGGTAACCGCCAGTTCGGGTACTCCTCGTCGGTCCCCGGCTGGTTGATCGCCCGGACGTCCCCGACCAAGTCGGTCAGCGCGATGCCGTGCAGCCGGGCGCGCGTGGCCACGAGCCACCGGTGCAGGGCCGCGACGACCTCGGGCACCGGCGCATCCACGTCACCGAGCAGGCCCCGCTCGTGCAGAGCGGTGCGCACCGCGAGGACGCTCCCGTCCTCCGCCGCGCGCTCCTCCTCCACCGGACGGGAGAGCAGTCCCAGGCGTTCCCTGATCGCGACGTGCTCGAGGGAGAGGTAACCGGCGGTCGGCGGGAGGTCGTGGGTGGTCACCGTCGCGAGGCACAGCTCGCGGTAGTCCTCGGGCGGCAGCGGCCGCCCGTCCTCGCCCCACTCGAACCACAGGACACTCGTGCCGAGGACACCCCGCTCGCCGAGGTGCTCACGCACCCAGGGCTCGACGACGCCGAGATCCTCCCCGATGACGACCGCCCCGGCCCGCATCGCCTCCAGCGCGAGGATGCCGATGAGCGCCTCGTGGTCGTAGCGCACATAGGCGCCGTCCGCCGGGTCGTGTCCGTCCGGGACCCACCACAGGCGGAAGAGCCCGATGATGTGGTCCACCCGCACGCCCCCGGCGTCCCGGAGGACGGCACGGAGCATGTCGCGGAAGGGGGCGTACCCCAGCTGTGCGAGCCGGTCCGGGCGCCACGGGGGCTGGGACCAGTTCTGGCCGAGCTGGTTGAACTGGTCGGGTGGGGCACCGACATCGATCCCCCGGGCCAGCGCCGGCCCGAGCGCCCACGAGTCCGCGCCCTCGGGGTGGATGCCGACGGCGAGGTCGGTGATCAGCCCGATGCGCATCCCGCTCGCCTGCAGCCGCTCGCGGGCCTGACCGAGCTGGTGGCGCACCACCCACTGCAGCCAGGCGATGAAGGAGATCTCCCCGCGGTGCTCCCGGCGGTGTGTCTCGACCTGCGGTGACGCGGGGTCGTGCAGCTCGCTCGGCCAGTCGCTCTCCCACTCGGTGCCGTGGACCGCGGCGAGGCTGCACCACGTCGCGAAGTCGACGAGGGCCCGCCCTTCCTCCTCGTGCAGCGCTGCCACGTGCGGCGCCTGGCGGGGGCCGAGGTGGCGGAAGGCGATCCGCAGGGCGGCCTCCTTCAGCGCCCAGGCCGCGTCGCGGTCGATCGTGTCGGAGTCGTTGAGCTCCCGGGACCGCTCGAGGAGCGCATCGATCGCCCCGCGGGCCGCGTCCGGGAGCGCATCGGCGTCCGGCAGGGAACGCAGGTCGATGTAGACCGGGTTGACGAAGCGACGTGAGGTCGGCAGGTAGGGCGAGGGCTCCATCGGCGCGACGGGCTCGGCCGCGTGGAGCGGGTTGACCAGCATGAAGTCGTGCCCGTGTCGCTGCGCCGCCCAGTCCCCCAGGGTGGCGAGGTCACCCAGGTCGCCGATCCCCTGGCTGCCCCGGCTGCGCACCTGGTACAGCTGCGCCATCAACCCGCTGCGGGGCGCCTCGTGCAGCGCGTCCGGGAGCTCCAGCCGCGTGGGGACGGTCACGAGCACCGCCCGTTCGCTGCCGGGCAGCAGCGCCGGGCCGTCGCACTCGGCCGTCAGGGAGTGCCACCCGAGCGGCAGGTCGGACGGCAGCTCGAAGGCCGCCTCCCCCACGAGCCGTCCCTCGACCTCGACGGGCTCGACGACGTGCTCCACCTGCTGGAGGGAGCGGCGGCCACCCCCTTCGATCTCGACCGAGACCGCGACGCCGCTGCCGTGCGGGACGTGGACGACCACCCGGGTGGCCGCTCCGAGCCGCTGGACCACGGTCGGCGCGAGCGTGCGACGCCACGGGAGGGTGCGGGCCCGATCGAGGCTCGCGGCGAGTGCCTCGTCGTTGTCGGTCTGCTCGCCCATCGCCGCGAGCACGGCGCGCAGGGCGGAGTCGGGGACCGTGCGGTGCTCGCCGCGCCAGTCCCACCACTCGGTGGCGACCCCCGATGCCTCGGCCAGGTCGTGCAGCAGCGCGCTCGCGTCGGTCACCCGCCCACCTTCCAGCAGTCCGCCACCTGGTGTCCACCGTGTCCACGGGTAGCGTGGGCATGGTGCATGACCTCCAGATCCTCACCCCGCGCGAGGTACCGCTGGGTGGCCCCCGGGCGATGACCGTGCGGCGCACCATCCCCTCCCGGTCCCGCTCCCTCGTGGGCGCGTGGTGCTTCCTCGACCACTACGGCCCCGACGACGTCGCGGCCACCGGCGGGATGCGCGTGCCGCGCCACCCGCACACGGCCCTGGCCACCGTCTCCTGGGTGTACACCGGGGAGATCGAGCACCGCGACTCGACCGGGGCGCACGCGATCGTGCGCCCGGGCGAGCTCAACCTCATGACCGCCGGCCGGGGTGTCAGCCACTCCGAGTTCTCGACCCCGCAGACGTCGACCCTCCACGGGGTCCAGCTGTGGTTCGCCCTCCCCGAGCGTGAGCGGGGCACCGCCCCCCACTTCGTCCACCACGTCCCCGAGCCGATGTACGTCCCGGGCGGCATCGCCCGGGTCTTCCTCGGCACCCTCCTCGGCGTCGAGTCACCGGTGCCCACCCCGACCGCGCTGCTCGGCGCCGAGCTGCTCCTCGACGCCGATGCCGAGACCGTGCTCGAGGTCCCCGCGGACCACGAGCACGCCGTGCTCCTCGACGACGGGGAGATCACCGTCGAGGGTCGCGCCCTCGAGGAGGCCGAGGTCGGGTACCTCCCTCCCGGACGGACCCGGATCACGCTGCGCTCGGCCACCGGCGCGCGACTGCTGATCATCGGGGGCGAGCCGCTCGGCGAGCAGATCGTCATGTGGTGGAACTTCGTCGGCCGCGACCACGAGGACATCGTCGCGGCCCGCGAGCAGTGGATGGCGGAGACCTCCGCCGAGGGCGGCGCCCCGGTGACCGGCAGGGAGCGCTTCGGCCCCTTCCCGGAGGGGCAGCCCGCCGCCCTTCCTGCCCCTGCCCTGCCCGGCGGACGACTGCGGGCGAGGGGCTGAGATGCCGATCCACCGGCCGACGGTCCGCACCGTCTTCGTCCACGGGCGGGGCCGCAGCGGCGCCCGCGCCTGGCCGCTCCTGGCGGCGCAGGAGAACCCCGACCACGTCTTCCTCGAGCGCACCTGTCCCGCAGACCAGCCCGAGCGCGATGCCGACCGGGTCATCGACGCCCTCTGCGGGCGCGGTCACGTCGTCGCACACTCCTACGGGGCGATCACGGCGATGCTGGCAGCACAACGTCGCCCGGACCGGCTGCGCAGCCTCGTGCTCATCGAGCCGGCCTGCTTCGACGTCGCGCGGGGCGGCCGCTACGTCGAGCGGCACATCAGCGCGCTCGCCCCGGTCTTCGCGGTGGCCGACGACCCGCAGGTGGGGGGACGGGAGTTCCTCGAGCGCTTCGCCGCGGGCATGGGCACGCCCGCCCCCGAGCTGGACCCCGAGACCTGCGACGAGGTGGCGGCCCGGATGAGGGCCACACCGGCCCCGTGGGAGATCTCGCTGCGCACCGACACCCCCTCGCTCGTGCCGACCCTCGTCATCACCGGCGACCGGTGGCCGGTCTACGCCGAGGTCGCGAGCGCCCTGGCGGCGAGGGGGGCCGAGCGCCTCGTCCTGTCGGGGGCCGGCCACCGACCGCAGGACACCGAGGAGACCCTCACCGCCATTCGTCGCTTCCAGGGGGAGCACTCCGACTGACGCGTCGGGCGGCGCCGGCTCACTGCTGGTGGATGACCCCCACGGGGCAGGCGGCGCGGCCGAGGACGCGCTGCGAGACCGAGCCGAGGAGCATGCCCCGGAAGCCACCCCGACCTCGGGAGCCGACGACCAGCAGGTCGGCACCGTGGGCGACCTCGACGAGGACGTCGGCGGCGCGACCGTGGTGCACCTCCACGGTGACCTCGATCTGCGGGTGCGCGTCGCGGCCGGCCGCCACGGTCCGGTTCGCCATCTGGCGGTAGCGGCTGTCGACGGACTCCCACTCGGCGGAGCCCGGCTCGGTGACGACGACGCCGTTCTCGACCTCGACGTTCCAGGTCGTGACCGTCGTGACCTTCTTGCCGCGCAGGGCCGCGGCCTCGAGCGCGTACTCGAAGGCGAGGCGGCTGTGCGTGCTGCCGTCGACACCGACGACGACCCGGCCGTCCCCGGTGACCTCGGCGTCGTCCGGGACGAGGATCACCGGGCAGGGCGCGTGGGCGACGACGCTGAGCGAGGTCGTGCCGAGGACGATGCGCTCGGCCCTGCTCTTGCGGGCGGAGCCCACGACGAGCAGGCTCGCCCCGTCGGCGGCGTTGAGCAGGGCCCCGGCCGGCGCCCCGGTCGGCAGGGCGGTGGTCACGGCCAGGTCGGGGTTCTCGGTGACCGCGCGCTCCTTGGCGGCGGTGACCACCCGCACGGACTCCTGCTCGACCTTGTCGACGATGTCAGGGCTGGTGAGCAGCTCACCGTAGGCGGACAGCGGGGTGCCGAGGTCCACGGCGTGGACGAGGTGGAGGGGCGCGGAGGCCACCCGCGCCTCGGCGGCGGCCCAGTCGATGACGGCCGGGTCGCGGTGGCTGCCGTCGACGGCGGCCACCACGGCGCGGGCGGGGGTCGGGGAGTCGTGGTCGGAGGCGTCGGTGCTCATGCCCCACCTTCCCATCACGTCGGCGGTCAGGACCAGTGGGTCAGGCCGTGTCGGTCGTGTGCGCCCCCGGGCCACACGGCACGGATGATCCCTGCGGCCGCGAGCGCCTTGCGGCAGCCGGGGCACGGCGGGTCGGTGATGTAGGCCGTGGCGCCCTTCGTGTCCCTCGTGGCGAAGAGCAGGGCGTTGACCTCGGCGTGGATGGCGATGCAGAAACCCGGCGTCCCCGGCCGGTCGTAGTCCCCCAGCCCCGGGACGCTCTCGTAGTCGAGCTGCCCTCGCGGGCACGCCCCCTCGAGACAGTCGGGTTCGCCCGGGGCGGCGCCGTTGTAGCCGGTGGCGATGATGCGGTGCTCGATCGTCAGGACCGCCCCGACCCGGCGGCGGGTGCACTTGGCCCGGGCCGCCACCGCCACGGCGATGCCCAGGAAGTACTCGTCCCAGGTCGGCACGGTCGCGGCGGGCGTCGTCGGGTCCGGCATGGGGCGATCCTAGGCCGCGTGATGGACTCGCCTCGTGAGCACCCGTCCCGACCCCCGTCGCACCCCTCCGTTCGGGATGGCACTCATCGTCGTCGGCGTGGCGCTCATCTCGATCAACCTGCGCCCCGGCGCGACCTCGATCGGCCCCCTCCTCGAGGAGGTCCGCTCGGGGCTCGGTCTCGGGCCGACCCTCGCCGGGGTGGTCACGGCCCTGCCCGGCTTCGCCTTCGCCGCCGCGGGCGGGGCCTCGGTCGCCCTCGCCCGACGGATGGGCCTGTCCAGGGGCATCACCCTCGGGGTCGCGGCGATGGTCTTCGCGCTCCTCGCCCGGGTCCTGACCGACTCCGCCCTCGTCTTCCTCGTGCTCACGACGATCGCCCTGGCCGGGATGGGCCTGGGCAATGTCCTCGTGCCCGCGTGGATCAAGGCCCACTCGCGTGACGGCGGCGTGCGCCTGATGACGATCTACGGCATGGGCCTGACGATCGGCGGCTCGCTCGGCCCGCTCCTGGCCGCCCCGCTCGCCCAGGTCGCCCCGGGCCAATGGCGCGGGGCGCTCGGGGTGTGGGGCGTCGTCGCCCTCGCGGCGCTCGTCCCCTGGGTGATCATCAGCGCCAAGGACCGGGTGCACCGCCGCACGTCCACCTCCGCCCCCCTCACCGGGCGGATGCGCCACTCCCCGACCGCGGTCGCCCTGACCGCCCTCTTCGGGATCCAGTCGATGAACGCCTACATCCAGTTCGGCTGGGTCCCCCAGATCTACCGCGACGCCGGCCTGTCGGGGACCGCGGCCGGGGCCTTCGTGGCCATCATCACCGGGCTGGGCGTCCTCGGTGGCCTGCTCATGCCGACCGTCATCGCCCGCAGCCGGGACATGTCGCCGTGGATGATCGCCTTCGGGGTCTTCGCCGCGGCGGGGTACCTCGGGTTGCTCCTCGCCCCGGCCACCGTGCCGTGGCTGTGGGCGATGATGCTGGGCTTCTCCGGTTTCGCCTTCCCGACGGCGATCGCCCTCATCACGGCCCGTTCCCGTGACCCGCGGATCACGGCGCAGCTGTCCGGCTTCGTCCAGCCGGTGGGCTATCTGCTCGCCGGCATCGGCCCCCTCGCGGTCGGAGCGCTGCACGCCGCCACCGGCGGGTGGACCATCGTGCTCCTCCTGCTCATGACCACCGGGCTGGGTATCACCCTCGCCGGTCTGAGGGTGTCCAAGCACGTCTTCGTCGACGACGAGCTGGAGCTGGCGAAGGGGGCGTGAGTCACCGCTCCCAGGCGGTCAGGCAGGCGGCCGCGACCGCCCCGGGATCGGGCGCCGCCATGACCTCGCGGACGAGGGCCACCCCCGCCACCCCGGTGCGGGAGAGCGCCGGGACGTCCGCGAGGGTGACGTCCCCGATCGCCAGCACGGGCAGGCTCGTCGCCGCGACCCGTGGCGGGTACCCCGCCAGTCCCACCAGGGGGCGGTCGACGTCCTTGGTCGGGGTGCGGCGGAAGGGCCCGGACCCCAGGTAGTCCGGCCGGTCCTCGCCACGGCGTGACTCCGCCTGCCGGACGAGGTCGAGCGTGCCGGCGGTGAGACCGATGATCGCGTCGGGTCCCAGGAGGGCACGTGCCTCGGCGACGGGCAGGTCGCGCTGACCGAGGTGGACGCCGTGGACGGGGGCGCCGCCCCGGCGGGCGGCGGCAGCGACATCGGCGCGGTCGTTGACGAGGACCCGGGTGGACGGCGCCACCCGCGCCACCGCACCGGCCACGGCCTCGACGAGGGCGAGCAGGTCACCGGCCAGCAGGTGCTTGCAGCGCACCTGGACCACGCCCACGCCGGCGGCCGCGGCTGCCGCCGCCGTGGTCACGGTCGCGGGCCCGTCACCGGAGGTCACGAGGTGGAGGCGCCAGTCGATCACTCCCATGCCAGACCCACCTCGCGCCCCACCTCGTCGGCGCTCACCGCGTCCAGGGCGTCGATGAGCGCGACCTTGAAGCTCCCCGGCGCCAGGCTCCCGACCCGGTCCGCGGCGACGGTGAGCAGCGCAGTGGCGGCGACGGCACCGACGAAGGGGGTCGCCCGGCCGTCCCGGGAGGCCACGGCCACGAGGGCCGCGGTCAGGCCACCGAGGAGGCACCCGGCTCCGGTGACCCGGGTGAGCATCGGCGACCCGCTCGTGACCCGGACCGTGCGGCTCCCGTCGGTGATGAGGTCCCGTGCTCCCGAGACGGCCACGACGCACCGGCCCCCGCTGGCCAGCTCCCGGGCCGCGGTCGCCGCCGCGTCCGGTGTCGCGGTGCTGTCGGCCCCTCGCCCACCCCGACCGTCACGCATCAGGGTGAGCACCTCGGAGGCATTGCCCCGCACCACCGTCGGACCGAGGGCGAGCAGCTCGTGCGCGAGCGGGGTACGCACCGGCGCGAGCCCGACCGCGGTCGGGTCGAGGACCCACGGCACATCGTGCTCCCCCGCAGCACGAGCCGTCGGCACGAAACCGGCCATCCCGTCGGTGCTCAGCGAGCCGAGGTTGACCAGCAGCGCGTCGGCGACGGTGACGAGGGTGGGTGCCTCCTCGACGCTCTCGGTGAGCATCGGCCGGGCACCGGCGGCGAGGAGCCCGTCGGCGACGAAGGACCGGGTCACCGACCCGGTGGCTCCGTGCACGAGTGGCGGGCGGGCCCGCATCGCGGTGATCGCGGCACTCACCTCCGCCCGCAGACCGGCGGTCACGACCGTCCTCCGGCGAGGGCGACGCCCGTCGGTGCGGTCTCGCCCGCGCGGGCGAGACTCTCCACGTCACGCTCGAGGTCCGCGGGCGCGAGCCGCGCCCCGAGCGCGCCGCACCCGGCCACGAGCAGCCCGGCGACCGCGAGCACGGCAGCGACCGACCCGTCGCGGCCGAGGAGGGGCTCGAGCGCGGGCAGCCACCAGGGCCACAGCGCCGGGCCGACGATGGAGAGGGAGTAGGCGCTCCCGTACCCGGTCGAGCGGACGTGCGCGGGGAAGCGCTCGCACAGATAGGCACCGACCGGGCCGTACCCGCACACGGTGAGCACCTGGAGGAGGGCGATCCCGAGGACGACGGGGACGAGGCCGGCGGCGAGCGTGCCCAGCCACAGCAGGGGCGCGGCCAGGGCCGCGCCCAGTCCCCACGCGATGAAGAACCGTCGCCGACCGACCAGGCTCGACAGGTGGCCCGTCACCGACATCACCAGTGCCTGGGCGATCGAGGCGACCCCCATCACGAGCGCGACCTCGCCGCCCGAGAGGCCCACGTCGGTCTCGAGGCGGCCGGTGGCGAGGATGACGACCATGTTCGTCATGAGCCACAGGCCGCTCATCAGTCCGAACATCTGCCAGAAGGCACCGGCGTACCGGCCCCCGAGGACGGCCCGCAGACGCAGGGCCGAGGGGGCACTCCCTTCGTCCGCGAGGGCCCGCTGACGGACCACGTCCGGCGCGTCCGCGACCCGGGCGGAGTAGTAGACCAGCAGCGCGAGGCTGGCGGCGCCCCCCGCGACGAAGGCGAGCCGCCACCCCCAGGCCGCGTAGGCATCCGGACCGAGGGCGGCGATGAGCGCGGCCGTGGCGAAGGCGATCGTCGACTGCGCCCACGGGGCCATCGACATGATCAGTCCGGAGACCAGACCGCGGCGGCGCGGCACCGACCACTCCATGGCCAGCGGGATCGCGGAGGTGTACTCCCCCGCGAGGAAGACCCCGCCGACGAAGCGCAGGAGCACGACGGCGGAGATCGCCAGCGCGCCGATGCTCTCGTGGGTCGGGACCGCGGCGATGCCCAGGGTGCACACCGCGGTCCCGGCGATGGCGACCTTCGTCGTGCGCGTGCGCCCGACCCGGTCCGCGAGCTGCCCGAAGACCATCGCGCCGAGCGGACGCCCCAGCAGGGTGGCGACAACGACCAGCGCGCCGGCCGTCACACCGGCGTGCGGGCCGGCGAGGGTGACCAGCGCGGGCGCGAGCGCCACCACGGGCAGGAAGATGGCCAGCTGGTCGACGTAGTTGCCGACGACACCGGCACGCACCGCTGCACGGCCGGTCGGCGGCAGCCCGGGGACCAGCCTCGAGGATCCGCTCATCGGTCGGCCGCCTCCTCCTCGCGCAGGTAGACGCTCGACCCCAGCTCGACGAACTGGCGCGACTTCTCGGCCATGCCCTCCTCGACGAGGGCGCGCTGCTCGGCGGCCGACCCGTAGGCGTCACGGATGTCCTGGCTGATCCGCATGGAGCAGAACTTCGGCCCGCACATCGAGCAGAAGTGCGCGGTCTTCGCCGGCTCCGCGGGCAGGGTCTCGTCGTGGAAGGCCATGGCGGTCGCCGGGTCGAGGGAGAGCGCGAACTGGTCGTGCCACCGGAACTCGAACCGGGCCTTGCTCAACGCGTCGTCGCGGGTGCGCGCCCCGGGGTGCCCCTTGGCGAGGTCGGCGGCATGGGCGGCGATCTTGTACGTGATGACGCCGGTCTTCACGTCGTCACGGTCGGGCAGGCCCAGGTGCTCCTTGGGCGTGACGTAGCACAGCATCGCCGTGCCGTGACGGGCGATCTCCGCGGCGCCGATCGCCGAGGTGATGTGGTCGTAGCCCGGCGCGATGTCGGTGACGAGCGGGCCGAGCGTGTAGAAGGGAGCGCCGTGGCACCAGTCCTGCTCGAGGTCGACGTTGTCCTTGACCAGGTGCATCGGGACGTGTCCCGGCCCCTCGACCATCACCTGGACGTCGTGCGCCCAGGCCCGCTCGGTGAGCTCACCGAGCGTGCGCAGCTCCGCGAGCTGGGCCTCGTCGTTGGCGTCGGCGATCGACCCCGGCCGCAGACCGTCGCCGAGCGAGAAGGCGACGTCGTAGCGCGCGAAGATCTCGCACAGCTCGTCGAAGTGGGTGTAGAGGAAGGACTCCTCGTGGTGCGCCAGGCACCAGCCGGCCATGATCGAGCCGCCGCGGGAGACGATGCCCGTGACGCGGTCGGCGGTCAGCGGGACGAAGGGGAGGCGGACCCCGGCGTGGATCGTCATGTAGTCCACGCCCTGCTCGCACTGCTCGAGGACGGTGTCCCGGTAGATCTCCCAGGTGAGCTCCTCCGCCGCTCCGTCGACCTTCTCCAGCGCCTGGTAGATCGGGACGGTCCCGATGGGGACGGGGCTGTTGCGGATGAGCCACTCGCGGGTGGTGTGGATGTCGTCCCCGGTCGAGAGGTCCATCACCGTGTCGGCGACCCAGCGCGTGGCCCAGGTCAGCTTGTCGACCTCCTCGGCGATGGAGGAGGTCACTGCGGAGTTGCCGATGTTGGCGTTGATCTTCGTGAGGAAGGCCCGACCGATGATCATCGGCTCGGACTCGGGGTGGTTGACGTTGACGGGGATGATCGCGCGACCGGCGGCGACCTCGTCCCGCACGAGCTCGGGACTGCACCCCTCGCGGAGGGCGACGTAGCGCATCTCCGCGGTGATCTCGCCGCGACGGGCATAGTGCATCTGGGTGACGGTCCGCCCCCTTCGCGACCGGTGGGGACGGTGCTCTCGTCCGTGCCACGCGAGGGAGGCCTCCCCGCGGCGCACCGCGGAACGCCCGTCGTCGGCGAGGTCCCGTGGACGGCCGGTGTAGGTCTCGACGTCATCGCGCTCGCGGATCCACGCCGCCCGGTGCTCCGGCAGCCCGACCTGGGGGTCGGACCCCGGACCGCGGGTGCGGTAGAGGCGCACGTCCTCGTGGGGTGTCCCGTCGGGCGCGGGGGCCAGCGAGACCGCGGTGACGGGCACCCGGATCGCGGGGTCGTGGGGATCGACGATCTCGTCCCGACGGTGCTGGGGGTGGACTTCGGTCTGGGGGGTATCGCGCATGGAAGCGCCTCCTCTTCCTTCGCCGGCATGATCCGGACAGGTTCAGGCGGTCCGGACGGCGACAGTCCGATCTCAGCTCGTGCCCGAGCTCCCGCGGGGGTGCCCCCAGACTAACCACTCGCTACGGTGCACGCATGGACGCCCCCCTCCTCCCGCGCCCGCCGGTCGCGCTCTCGATCGCCGGGTCCGACCCCTCGGGTGGTGCCGGGATCCAAGCGGACCTGAAGACCTTCAGCGCGCTCGGGGCCTACGGCACCTGCGTGCTCACCGCCCTCACCGCCCAGTCGACGACGGGCGTGACGCACGTGCACGAGGTGCCCGTCGAGACCGTGCGGGCGCAGCTCGACACCCTCGTCGAGGACGTGCGCATCGACGCCGTGAAGGTCGGGATGCTCTCCTCGACGGCACTCGTCGTGGCGGTCCGGGAGAGGCTCACCTCCGGTCCCCTGGCCACGACACCGCTCGTGCTCGACCCGGTGATGGTCTCGACCTCGGGGTCCCGCCTGCTCGACGACGACGCGGTGGCGGCGATGCGGGAGCTGCTCCCCCGCGCGGACGTCATCACCCCGAACGTGCCGGAGGCCGCGGTCCTGCTCGGCGAGGAGCCGGTGGGCTCACTCTCCGGCCTGACCGGCCAGGCGCACCGCCTCGTCGAGGCGGGTGCTCGTCGGGTGCTGCTCAAGGGCGGCCACCTCGACGGACCGGAGTCGGTCGACCTGTGGCTCGACCCCGACGCCGGTGGTCCGGTGGAGGTACGCGCCCCGCGCATCGCGACGACGGCGACCCACGGAACCGGCTGCACGCTCAGCTCGGCGCTGGCCGCCCTTCGCCCCCGTCACCAGGAGTGGCTGCCCACGGTGCGCGCGGCGAAGAGCTGGCTCACCGAGGCACTGCGCCACGGTGAGGTCCTCGACATCGGGGCCGGGGCGGGCCCGGTGCACCACTTCCACGAGCAGGCGCGGTGGAGGGACGTCAGCGGGTGAGCAGGTCCGCCAGGACGACGGCCTGGTTGTGCTCGCGGTCGGCGGCACCGAAGAGCAGCGTCACGCGACCGTGGTCGGCGACGAGCTGCTGCAGCTGCGCCCACTCGTCGCTGTCCGTGAGCTCCTGCTCGTACTTCCTCGCGAAGGACTCGAAGCGCTCCGGGTCGTGCCCGAACCACGTCCGCAGCTCGGTCGAGGGACCGACCTCCTTGAGCCACTCGTCGAGGGCCGCGTCCTCCTTGCGCACGCCGCGCGGCCAGACGCGGTCGACGAGCACCCGGTAACCGTCGCCGCTCGCCGGCTCGTCGCGCACCGATCGGACGTGTACCTGGTCTCGCGTCGTCATGACGGCGACGCTACCCGTGCGTCCACCCTCTCGCGAGGGCCGAACCAGGAGCGGACCATCAGGGACGCGGCGCAGAGCCATGCGGCCACGGCCAGCCACAACCAGACCGCGCCGATCTGCTCGACGATCGGCAGGGCGTCCGCCCGACCGAGGTACATCCCGGCGACGGCGTACATGCCCAGCGGAAAGACGATGCTCCACCAGCTCGCCTCGTAGCGCAGGGGGATGCGGTGCACCCAGTGACGCCAGACACCGACCGCGACGAGGACCGGGATGAGCCACGTCGCCCAAGCCCAGCAGAGGACGGCGAGTCCCGCGATGAGCCCACCGGTGGCGAGCACGATCGGGGTCGAGGTCATCTCGACGATCTTCGCGCCGGCGACGACGGTGATCGCCATGGCCCCCATCGACACCCAGTACGGCGGGTCGAGGTCGGACGGGGAGAGCGGATAGAGCATGAGCCGCAGGGCGACCAGGACGGCACAAGCGCCGTAGAGGACGATCCCGACCGACCAGGCCGCGACGGCCAGCACGGCGACCTCGGCCTGACCCACCGGGACCAGAGGCTCGATGCTCGCGGCCGCCGTGGCCACGGACTGGCCGGCGACGACCCAGATGAACCACGTGCCGTTGGCCTCGCTGAGCACCGGGCGCCGTGCCCGGGAGAGCACGGCGGCCCACGGGACCGCATAGCCCAGGACGAGCCAGACGGACGTGGCGAAGGCGAGCAGGGCCACGCCGGTGTCGAGGTGCTCCTCGGTCAGCCGCACGGCCAGGACGTCGGTTCCGGCGATGAGCGTGAAGTAGCCGAAGGCCAGACGGGGGTCGTGCAGGTCGGCGACGACCCGATCGCGGTACCAGCACACGCGCAGCACCAGCAGGACCATGAGGAGGAGCCAGGCGACGCCGGCGACGACGAGCAGCGCGAGCGAGAGCGTGGGCAGGTCCTGCTGGGCCATGCCGATGGACACGATGCCCGTGGCCATGACGAAGGCGAAGGCGCCGGGCGGCAGGGTCGCGATCGCCTCGCGGACACGGACCATGGCTCAACCGACCCTGGTCCGGCGGGCGGCACGTGCGGTGGTCATGCTCGTCATCGTGCCAGCGGAAATCTCGAGCGACCGACCGGCCGGGCAATCTCCTGGACCCCTTCACTACGTACTACTCGTATGAGACCCACGAGCGCACGCCATCCCCTTCGCACCGGCGCGGCCCTGATCGGCGCCGCTGCCCTCCTGACCGCCTGCGGCGGAAGTGGCGGTGACGAGGGAAGTTCCGCACCCACGTCGTCGGAGTCCTCGGCGACCTCGTCGTCGGAGTCCTCGTCGCCGAAGTCCTCGTCGACGAGCGAGTCGGCCAGCTCGGGGTCCGAGTCCGCATCCGAGTCGGAGAAGGCCGCGGAGAAGGTCGAGATCACCATCTCGGACTTCGAGTTCTCGGTGCCCGACTCGATCCCTGCCGGCGCGGAGATCTCGGTCACCAACTCCGACGACGTCGGGCACACCGTCACGGCCGACTCCGGGGACACCTTCGACGAGTCCGTCCCCCCCGGTGAGACGGTGACCTTCACGGCACCGGAGAAGGCCGGCGAGTTCCCCTTCCACTGCACCCCGCACCCGGACATGACCGCGACGCTGGTCGTGGAATGAGCCGCGGCGACGCTCCCGCACTGCGGGCCGGCGAGCTGACGCTCCGCGTCCTCGTGGTCGCAGCCCTGGCGGTGGACTGCGTCGTGCACCTGAAGCTCGCCGACGCGATCCAGCTGGCCGCGCCCGGTGGCATCGGTGGTGGCACCCTCTTCCGGGTGCAGGCCGTCGCCGCCGGTCTGGCAGCAGTGCTGCTGCTCGTCACCGGTCGGCGCTTCGCCTATGTCGTGGCCGGACTGGTCGCGCTGAGCGCCTTCGTCCCGGTCCTGCTCTACACCTACGTGGCGGTTCCGACCCTGGGCCCGATCCCGTCGATGTACGACCCCACGTGGTCGAACGACAAGATCATCAGCGCCGTGGCGGAGGGGGCCGCGGTGGTGCTCGCCGCGGCGGGCGTCGTCGTGAGCGCCCGCCGACGGCGATAGCCGGTCCGGGTCAGCTCCTCGTCAGGAGAGCGTGATGAGGAGCTTGCCGCGGGCCGAGCCCTCCCGGCTCACGGCGAAGGCCTCGGCGACCTCCTCCAGCGGGAAGCTCCGGTCGATCTCGACGACCAGCCGCTCGCCGGCCACCTCGTCGAGCAGCTGCGCCAGGCGCTCCCCGTCGGGGCGCACCCACACCCAACGGCCACCGTGCTCCTCGACGGCGGGGTCGGCGACGGAGGCGAGGCGACCCCCTTCGCGCAGGACACCGAGGGACACGTCGAGGACGTCGCCCACGAGATCGGCCACGGCATCGAAGCCGTCCGGCGCGACCTGCGCGAGCCGCTCGGCCAGGCCCTCCCCGTGGGCCACCGGGGTGACGCCCAGCGCGGTGAGCTTGTTGTGGTTGGCCGGCGAGGCGGTGCCGACCACGCTCGCGCCGGCAGCCAGTGCCAGCTGTGCGGCGAGGTACCCGACTCCGCCGGACGCGGCGTGGACGAGGAGGGTGTCGCCCTTCGTCACGGCGAGGGTCTCGAGGACACGAAGGGCGGTGAGCCCGGTCAGCGGCAGGCCCGCGGCGACGTCGTCGCTCACCTGGTCGGGGACGGCCGCGACGTCGTCGGACATGACGCTGACGTACTCGGCGAAGGTGCCGGCGGAGACGATCTGCTTGCGCGCATAGGCGGCGACGCGGTCATCGGCGGCGAACTCCGGGACATCCGGGCCGACCTCGTCGACCACTCCGGCCACGTCCCATCCCGGGATGACCGGGAAGGACGCGTCCATGAGGGCGTCGAGCCCGCCGGACATGACCTTCCAGTCCACGGGGTTCACGGACGCCCGGGTCACCCGGATGCGCACCTCCCCCGGCCCGACCTTGGGGGTCGGCTGGTCGGTGAGGCGAAGGACGTCGTCCGCGCCGTACTGGTCATAGGTGATGGCTCGCATGGTGGCGTCAACGGCGGGCCGGGCCCGATCCATTCCGTCCCGGCCTCACGGGGCGATGAGCGGGACGAAGCGGTAGAAACCATGACGGGTGACCCGCCGGCCGTGCGCGTCCCGGGCCAGGCGCACCATCTCGCCGCGGACCGGCACCACGAGCACCCCCTCGTCCGTGAGCTGCTCGATGAGCTCCTCGGGCAGCGCCTGCGCCTCCGCCGAGACGAGGATCCGGTCGAAGGGAGCCTCCCCCGGCGCTCCGAGCACGCCCGGCTCGGCCTGGCGCACCCGGGCCCAGGGCCGGTCGAGCGGGGCGAGCACGGCTCGGGAGGTGTCCACGAGTGACGGCACCCGCTCGACGCCGATCACCCGGCCGCCGGAGCCCACGAGGTCGGCGAGCAGCGCGGTCGTCCACCCGGATCCACTGCCGACGTCGAGGACGCCCTGGCCCGGCCGGACGTCGAGCAGGCGCAGCATCGCGGCCACCGTGCTCGGCTGGGAGTTGGTCTGGTCGTGACCGATGGGCACGGGCCGGTCCTCGGCGGCGCGCCGACGGTCCCGCTCCGGCAGGAAACCGGCGCGCGGGGTGCGCGCGAAGGCCTCGTCGACGGCGTCCTGGTCCACTCCCCCATCCTGACAGGCGGTGCGTCGGGGCCACGATGGGCGGCGGACACTTACTTTCCCAACCGGACGGTAGAGTTAGCACCATGTCGCGCCCAGCCCACCGCCCGAGCCAACGGGCCGTCATCCTCGACGCCGTTCTGACCCACCTGCGCCGCGAGGGGGCACCGACGGTGTCCCTCGAGACGGCGGCCCGGGCGGCGCGCGTGAGCAAGGCCGGGCTGATGTACCACTTCGCCACCAAGGAGGCGCTCGTACGTGCCCTCGTCGACCGGGTCGTCGACGGCCACGAGCGTCAGCTCGGGGCGCTGCTCGACGGGGATCTCGAGCATGCTCCTGCGCGCGCGCGTCTGACGGCCTACCTGACCTGGGCGCTGACGACCGAGCACGACACCGTCGAGCTGATCATGCTCGGCGACCCGAAACTGTGGGAGCAGATGACCGACCGGTGGTCCGAGCGGCTGAGTCCCTGGCTGGACGTCCCCGCGGACACTCCCCAACCGGAGCGCTCCCGCCTGCAGGCGGTGCGCCTCATCGCCGACGGTTCCTGGTTCGCCGACGCCTCCGGCTTCCTGCCGGTGCCGGCCGATGACCGCAGGGCTCTGCTGGGGAGCGCCCTTCGACTCCTCGACGGAGATCCCGCATGAAGACGTGGCTCGTGCTGCTCGGGGCGATCCTCTGCGAGGTCACGGCCTCGCTCAGCCTCAAGGCCGCCCTTGACCAGCCGCTCTTCTACCTCGTCGTGGTCGCCGGGTTCACCGCCGCCTTCGCCCTCCTGACCGTCGTGCTCAAGCAGGGCATGGCGATCGGGGTGGCCTACGGCATCTGGTCCGCGACCGGCGTCGTCCTCACGACGATCCTGTCCGCGGCGATCTACGGCGAGACGGTCACCGGCGTCATGGGGCTCGGCATCGCACTGATCATCGGCGGCGTCCTCCTCGTCGAGCTCGGCTCGCGCCCGGGCGAGGAGGTCGTCTCGTGACCGCGTGGATCCTCCTCTCCGTGGCCGTGGGCGCCGAGGTGGCCGGGACCCTCTCCCTTCGCCTGGCCGCCGCGGGAGCGCGACGGTGGTACCTCGCGGTGGTCGTGGGCTACCTCGTCGCCTTCGCGGCGCTGTCGTCCAGCCTCGCCGAGGGCATGCCGCTGGGCGTCGCCTACGGGATCTGGGCCGCGGCGGGTGTCGCGCTCACCGCGATCGGCTCGCGGGTGTTCTTCCAGGAGCCGCTGACCCAGGTCATGGGCATCGGGATCGCGCTGATCATGATCGGGGTGCTGCTCGTCGAGATCGGGGCGTCGCACTGAGCCACCGCGCCGATCGCCACTTCCCCGCTGGTGACTCCCACGAGTGATCTGGCGCCGGCCAGGCCTCACGTGTCGCGGATCTGCCCGTGCGCCAAGGCTCCCCAGAAGTCGCCCCGGACGTAGCGCTGCCCGGGGTCGGGGCTGAAGTCCCAGGGGCGGGTGCGGCCCCGCTGGAGGGCCGCGGCCACGAATCGGCGTCGTGACTGGCTGGCCACCACGTCCTCCTCGAGTGTCGCGAGGTCGTAGCGGGCGTCCAGCGCGTGGCGCAGCGTCCGCACCAGCTCCGCGCTCCCCGGCGCCGACGCGATGTTGTCCAGCTCGTCGGGGTCGACGGCCAGGTCGAACAGCTGGTCGCGATCACCGGGGCAGACGATGAACTTGTACCGGCCGCGCACGAGCGTCAGCTGGGGCCGCAACGTGCCCTCGGCGAGGTACTCGATGACGACATCACGGTCCTGGGGGCCGGCGAGCCCGGCGGTCTCCCGGCGCGCGGACTCCAGCAGGGACAGACCGCCGCCCGGCTCGGCCTCCGGCTGCGGTGCACCGGCGAGCTCGAGCAGGGTGGGCATCAGGTCCAGCAGGGAGACGGGATTGGCGTACCTCCCCTTCGCCACCAGGTGGTCCGGTCCGTGGATGATCATCGGCACCCGGGAGGACTGCTCATAGGGCGACATCTTGAACCACAGACCCTTCTCCCCGAGCATGTCCCCGTGGTCGCTGGTGACGATGATGACGGTGTCCTCCAGCAGGCCCAGCTCGTCCAGACGAGCACGGATGCGCCCCACGTGGTCGTCGATGTAGCTGACGGCTGCGTAGTAGGACCGCCGCGCCCGGCGGGTCTCCTCGAGCGTCGGGTCGCGCCGGTCGAAGCCGCTCATCGTCCGCAGCCGGTGGCTGTGCGGGTCCTGGCCCGGGTCCGGGACCTCCGGGTGCCCCGGGTCCGGGATCTCGACCCCCGCGAACCGGTCCCAGTGCTCCAGCGGCGGTTCGTACGGGTCGTGGGGGTGGATGAAGCTGGTGACCATGAGGAAGGGGATGGCCTCCCCCTCGGCCTGGTTCGCCCGGACCCGGTCGTTGAGGTGGCGCAACGTGTGGAACCCCACCTCGTCGTCGAAGTCCTGCTGGACCGTGGCCCTCGAGACGCCGGCGGTGAAGACGGCATCGGCATCGTGGTACCACTGCAGCCGCTCGTCCATGGCGCGAGCCCAGTCCGGGACCATGTCCATGTCCGCCGGGTAGACGTCCGTGGTCAGCCGCTCCTCGAACCCGTGGTGCTGGTCCGGTCCGATGAAGTGCATCCGCCCGATGAGGGCCGTGTGGTACCCGGCACTGCGCAGGTGGTGGGCGAAGGTCGGCATCGACGCCGGGAAGTCGTCGCCGTTGTCGTGGCAGCCGAGCTCCGAGGGCATCAGTCCGGTCATCATCGAGGCGCGCGACGGCGCGCAGAGCGGGGTGGTGCAGTAGGCCCGGTCGAAGACGGCGGCGTCCTCGGCCAGGCTGTCGATGTGCGGGGTCCGTGCCGCCGCATCCCCGTAGGCGCCCAGTGCCTGGGCGGCCATCTGGTCTGCCTGGACGACGACGATGTTGGGCTTCACGATCGACGATTCCCTTCCCTCACGAGGCGACGGTGCTCCTGCCCACTCTCACACGCCCGAGAGGGGTCACGCCGCTCCCGGTCCCGTCTCCTGTCCACCACCCGGGCCGATCGCCGCGATATCGTCGGCTCGCGCCCGCACCCGGGCTCGACCCCCCTTCGCCCCCGGACCCGCCGCAGGAGCCCACGATGACCCCGTACACCCACGCCGACGAGCAGGGTTTCTTCGGTCGCTACGGCGGCGCCTTCCTCCCGCCGCACCTCGAGGGTCCCGTGGCCGAGGTGGCCGCGGCCTACGCCGAGGCGATCGCCGACCCGAGCTTCCTGGACGAGTACCGGGAGCTGTTGCGCGACTATGTCGGTCGCCCCTCACCGCTCTTCCTCGCGCAGCGGCTGACCGACCACCTCGGGGGCGCCAGGATCTACCTCAAGCGGGAGGACCTCAACCACACCGGCGCCCACAAGATCAACCACTGCCTCGGTGAGGCGCTGCTCGCCCGGCGGATGGGCAAGAAGAAGCTCATCGCCGAGACGGGCGCCGGCCAGCACGGCGTCGCGCTGGCGACCGCCGCGGCACTGCTGGGCCTGGAGTGCGAGATCCACATGGGCGGCATCGACGTCGAGAAGCAGCACATGAACGTCGTGCGAATGGAGATGCTCGGCGCGAAGGTCGTCGCCGTGGAGACCGGCGGGCGCTGCCTCAAGGACGCCGTCGACAGCGCCTTCGCGACGTATGCCGCCGACTACGAGGACGTCTTCTTCGGCATCGGCTCGGTCGTCGGGCCGCACCCCTACCCGTCGATGGTGCGCGACTTCCAGTCGGTCGTCGGCGAGGAGGCGCGCGAGCAGATCCTCAGCAAGGAAGGGCGCCTGCCGGACGTCATCATGGCCTGCGTCGGGGGCGGCTCCAACGCGATGGGTCTCTTCTCCGGTTTCCTGGCCGACGAGGAGGTCCGCATCGTCGGCGTCGAGCCGGCCGGCGAGGGCGTGGAGACCACGCGGCACGCGGCGACGATGACGAAGGGGTCCGACGGCACCATGCACGGGATGGCCACCCGGCTGCTGCAGGACGAGGCCGGCGAGCCCTCTTCGGTCCACTCGATCGCCTCCGGCCTGGACTACCCGGGAGTGGGTCCGCAGCACGCGCACCTGAGGGACATCGGCCGGGTCGAGTACGTCTCGGTCACCGACGCGGAGACCATCGACGCCTTCTCCGCGCTGTGCCGGCTCGAGGGGATCATCCCCGCCCTGGAGAGCTCGCACGCGGTCGCCCACGCGATGCAGGTGGCGCCGGGCATGGGCCGCGACGAGGTCGTGGTCGTCAATCTCTCCGGCCGTGGCGACAAGGACGTCGACTACATCGCCGAGGTGCTGAGGGGCCGCTGATCGTCGGTCGGCGTCCGCGGGTGTCGGGCCGGAGGTGAGGGTCAGCAGCAGGTATCGGCTTCGCTCTCGCCGGTCAGCACCGCGACCGGCGCCGCACAGCAGGCGTCCCCCCGCCAGGCTTCGACCCCCTCACGCAGGGCGAAGACGGCGATCACGAGCGCGGCGACCGAGTCGGCCCAGGCCCACCCGAGCAGGCTGTTGAGCAGCAGGCCGGCCAACAACGCCGCGCTGAGGTAGGTGCAGATCAGGGTCTGCTTGGAGTCGGCGACCGCCGAGGCGGAGCCGAGCTCACGACCGGTCCGACGCTCGAACCAGCTGAGGAAGGGCATGACGACCAGGCTCAGCGCCGCGATGGCGATGCCGACGGGCGAGTGCTCGGGCTCCCGCAGCCCCGCGAGCGAGAGCAGCGCGTCCACGCTGACGTAGGCGGCGAGGGCGAAGAAGGAGACGGCGATGACGCGCAGGGCGACCTGCTCCCGCCGCTGCGGATCGGCAGCGGAGAACTGCCAGGCGACCGCCGCCGCGGAGAGCACCTCGACGATCGAGTCCAGCCCGAACCCGATCAACGCCGACGACGACGCGGCGGCGCCCGCGCCCAGCGCGACCACGGCCTCGATGACATTCCAGGTGATCGTGATCGCGACGACGATCCTGATCCGACGACGCAGGACCCCGACCCGGTCCGGCGCCACGGCCAGCGCCGTCACCGGGCCACCCCCGCGTCGCAGCAGCCGAGCACCGCGCAGGCCGGGTCCGCGCACGGCACGTCCCCGTCGACGGCCAGGGTGACGTCGACCAGGGAGGTCAGGGCGGCGGCGAGGTGCGGATCCGCGATCTCGTAGCGGGTCCGCCTGCCCTCGGGCTCGGCGACGACGATCCCGCACCCGCGCAGGCAGGACAGGTGGTTCGAGACATTCGTGCGCGTCAGCTCCAGCTCGCGGGCGAGCTGCGCCGGGTAGCCCGGCCCCTGCAGGAGCGCGATGAGGATGCGCGAACGCGTCGGGTCGGCCATCGCCCGGCCCAGCCTGTTCATCACGTCCACCCGGGAGGCAATAGTCAGCATTCGCTGACTATACAGTCAGGGCTGACCTGCGGTTGTCGGCGGGCGCCCTGCGCGACCGGCCCGGGGGATGTCAGCCCTCGTGTCGCCCAGCCGCGTGACGGGCGGCGATGTCACCGAACACCAGGCCCTGGCCGATCGTGGCCCCGGCCCCGGGGTAGCGGTTGCCGAAGGCATTGGCCGCGGTGTTGCCGATGGCGTAGAGGCCGGTGATGGCCGAGCCGTCCTCGCGCAGGACGCGGGCGTGCTCGTCGGCGCGCAACCCCCCGCAGGTGCCCAGGTCACTCATGACCATCTTGACCGCGTACAGCGGGCCCCCGTCCAGGGGGCGCAGGTTGGGGCTCGGCTTCATGGTCGGGTCGCCGTAGTAGCGGTCGTAGGCCGACTCACCCCGGCCGTGGTCGGCATCGCGACCGGCGACCGCCATCTCGTTGAACCGCCGACCGGTCGCCACGAAGTCGTCCACCGGGACGCCCATGAGCTCGGCCAACTCCTGCGCGGTGTCGGCCTGGTGCGCGATCCCCGCGTCGAGCCACGCCTGCGGCAGGGCCATGCGCGGGAACAGCTCCGTCGCGAAGACATAGCTGTTGCGGTACTCCTGGTCGAAGACGATCCACATCGTCCCCACCGGGTCCCCGGCGTCCTCACGGCGCAGCACCTCCTGGCCGAAGGTCATGTAGTCGGTGGACTCGTTGATGAATCGCCGGCCGTGCCGGTCGACGATGAAGGAGCCGGGCAGCGAGCGCTCCGCGAGCATCACGCCGGGGGTCCCACCGGACGGGGACGCCACGGCCGGGAACCACCAGGCCTCCTCCAGGTGGGCGAGATCCGCGCCGACCTCGACCCCCACCTTGATCGCGTCACCGGTGTTGGACTCGGCGCCCATTGGCCAGTTCTCTTGCAGGCTCTCCGACTGGTACCGGTGGCGCATGACCATGTCGTGGTCGAAGCCCCCGGCCGCCAGCACGACTCCGCGGCGGGCGGTGACCGTCACCTCACGTCCGTCCTGGACGAGCACCGCGCCGGTCACGGCGCCGCCCTCGGTGACCAACCGCTGGAGTCGCGTCGTCGTCCACACCGGGATCCCACGGTCCAGCACGCCGGCGTACAGGCCGGCGGCCAGCGCCTGACCGGTTGCGGCGTAATGCCGGCCGAGGGCGAGCCCGCCGACTCCCTGGGCCACCCTCTTGACCACCTTGGGCAGCGCCCGGGCCGGGGCCTTGGCCATGAGGTTCATCCACCGGTAGTCCGGGCTGGTGATCGGCATCGGCACGGGCGCGCTCATCGACGACGGCCGCAGCCGGGCCTCCTCCTCCCCCAGGACGCTCGTGTCGAAGGGGGCGCTCTCCACGCTGCGGCCCGCGTCGGACCCACCGGGCAGGTTCGAGTGGTAGTCGGAGTAGCCCTTGCCCCAGATGAACGTCAGCGGCGTCATCCGCCGCAGCAGGTCCACCGTCGCCGGGCCCTGGTCGAGGAAGGCCTGCCAGCGCGCCCGCGGCGAGGCATCGCCGACGAGGTTCTCCAGGTAGGTCGTCGCCTGCTCGGTGCTGTCGGAGGAGCCCTGCTCCGCCAGGACGGAGTTGCCCGGGACCCAGAAGGCGCCTCCGGACAGGGCCGTCGAGCCACCGACGTACTCGGACTTCTCCACGATGAGGGCGGACAGACCCTGCTCGTCGGCAGCCATCGCGGCGAGCATCCCGGTACCGGAACCGATGACCAACAGGTCCACGGTCGTGTCCTCGGCAGGGGTGACGGGCAGATCGTTGACCTCGGTCACGGTCGAACACTCCCCTCGGTGCGGTGCGGCACCGACAACCCGGTGCTCTTCCGTCACCATAGGCGAGACTGGCCAGCCTCACGGCCGCGGAAGGCCTGGCACCGCGATCAGTCGAGCCGACCCCCTTCGCCCTCCCGAGGGGGTGAGGTCAGCTCTGGCCGGACAGCTGCGCGCGGAGGGCGTCCGCGTCCTGACCGTGCACACCGAAACCGAGCGAGGTGATCCGCTTGCCCGTGGGCACGTGGCGCAGCGCCTTGCCCTCGAGCGCGAGGTCCGCCGGCGAGGTGACCGGGAAGCGCTTGAGCGTCATGCCGATCGGGTTGCGCAGCTGCACCTCGTGCGACTCGACCTTGACGATCGGGTTGATGAGCATGAGCACCCCGAGCAGCACGAGCACGGCTCCCCCGAGGACCGAGACCCACTGCTGGCCGAGCAGGGAGACGATCAGCAGCAGTGCGCCGATCACCAAGAGGGAGACGGACAGGATGCGGTTGTGCCTGATGGTCAGTGGCTTCACGGGTGGGAGTCTATGTGCCACACCCGTCACCGGAGCGGCACGGCCGCGACGTCGGTCCTCGACCCCATCTCCCGAGAGGAACGCCATGACCCACTCCGCCGAGCAGCCCGCGCCGGCCGTCGCCGCAGAGGAGGACGTCAACCGGTACGACCCGCAGTACCGGCAGTGGCTCGCGTCCGCCATCAGGAAGGTGCGCAGCGACGCCAACCGCTCGGCCGACACCCACCTGGTCCGGGTCCCGTTGCCGACGCAGTGGGGTGTCGACCTGTACCTGAAGGACGAGTCGGTGCACCCGACCGGGTCGCTGAAGCACCGGCTGGCCCGCTCGCTCTTCCTCCACGCCCTGTGCAACGGCTGGATCCGACCGGACAAGCCGGTCATCGAGGCCTCCAGCGGCTCGACCGCGGTCTCCGAGGCCTACTTCGCCTCGCTGATCGGCGTCCCCTTCTACGCGGTCATGGCCAGATCGACGAGCAGCCAGAAGCTGGATCTCATCGAGTTCCACGGAGGGTCCTGTCACTTCGTGGACAACGCCCATGAGGTCTACGCCGTCGCCGCCGCACTCGCCGAGGAGACGGGTGGGCACTACATGGACCAGTTCACCTACGCCGAGCAGGCCACGGACTGGCGAGGCAACAACAACATCGCCGAGTCGATCTTCGACCAGATGTCCATGGAGGAGCACCCCCAACCCGCCTGGATCGTCGCGACCGCCGGCACCGGCGGCACATCGGCGACCCTGGCCCGGTACGTCCGCTACACCGGACGCTCGACCGGCATCTGCGTCGCGGATCCGGAGAACTCCGCCTTCTTCCCCGGGTGGCGCGAGCGCGACCCCACCGTCACGACGCCGGTGGGCTCACGCATCGAGGGCATCGGCCGCCAACGTGTGGAGTCGAGCTTCATCTCTTCGAGCATCGACCGCATGGTGCGCGTACCCGACGCGGCCGCCATCGCGTCGATCCTGCTGCTGGAGGAGCTCACCGGGTCCAGGGCCGGGGCATCGACCGGGACCAGCCTGTGGGCCACCCTGCGCATCGTGTCCGAGATGGTCGAGGCAGGCACGAAGGGGAGCATCGTCTCGCTGATCTGTGACCCGGGCGAGCGCTACCTCGACAAGTACTACTCGAGCCAGTGGCTCGAGGACAACGGCCTCGACATCACGCCGTACCAGCGGCGTCTCGAGGACTTCATGCGCACGGGCGTGCTGGCCTGAGACAGGTCCAACCCACGCCGGCGCTCCGTGGACCTCTGGCCTCGAACCTCGTGCGAGCAGGAGGCCGTGCACGGCCACGCGCACACAGTGGGCGCGCGCCTGGTCCGCGAGCCATGCGCCTGCGCCTGGGCGATGTCGCCCGGGGGGTGCCGGCTCATCGCGTGGCCGGGCCCGGTGAATCCTCGGAGTACAGTCCGAGACGGAGCTAACTCGGGTTCCCCGATCATGGGAGTCCGGATGTCCGGCACCGCTCAACAATCCTCAGCTGTCCCCCCTTCGTCCGGCGCTGCCGCTGCGAACTCGCTCCTCACCCTCGGCCTGCTCGCAGGATCGACGATGGAGAACGAACGACGGCTTCCGCTGCACCCGCACCACCTGGACCGGCTCGACCCGGACGTGAGCGCCCGCATGATCGTCGAGCGCGGCTACGCCGCCGACTTCCAGCTGGAGCCCGGGTACATCGAGTCGCGTGTGGGCCGGGTTGCCGAGCGCGCCGAGGTGATCGAGTCCGCAGACGTCCTGCTGCTGCCCAAGCCACAGGCGGCTGACGTGAGCGCGATCCCCGAAGGGCGCGTCCTGTGGGGGTGGCCGCACTGCGTCCAGGACGCGCACATGACGCAGACCGCCATCGACCGCCGGCTCACGCTCATCGCCTTCGAGGCCATGAACCACTGGACCCGGCAGGGAGACTTCAGCCTCCACGTCCTCCACAAGAACAATGAGCTGGCCGGCTACTGCTCCGTGCTGCACGCGCTCAGCCTGCGAGGTTCGACGGGCAACTACGGGCCACGGATGAGTGCGGTCGTCATCGGCTTCGGCGCCACGGCACGAGGGGCGGTCACCGCGCTCAAAGCACACGGGATCCACGACATCCAGGTCCTCACCCAGCGGGGCGCCTCGGCCGTCGGCTCACCGATCCACAGCGCACACATCACCCAGCTGCACACCGACGACGGCCCGGTCCACCTCAGCACGGTGCCCACGGAAGACGGCGATGTGCTGCTCCCGACCTTCCTCGCATCGCACGATCTCGTCATCAACTGCACGCTCCAGGACCCGACCTCGCCGATGAACTACCTGCGGACCGAGGACCTGAAGGAGTTCGCAGCGGGCAGCCTGATCATCGACGTCTCGTGCGACGAGGCAATGGGTTTCGAGTGGGCCAGGCCGACGGAGTTCGAGGATCCGATGTTCACCGTCGGGCAGGGAGTGAACTACTACGCCGTCGACCACAGCCCGTCCTACCTGTGGAACTCGGCCACCTGGGAGATCAGCGAGGCGATCCTGCCCTTCCTGCGCACCGTGATGGAAGGACCGTCTGCCTGGACGAAGAACGTGACCATCTCTCGCGCGATCGAGATCCACGACGGAGTGGTCAAGAACCCGGACATCCTGCAGTTCCAAGGTCGCGAGGCCACCTATCCCCACGCACGGACCACCACGGTGTCCTGACAAGGGGTTGGTCACGGCGACCGCTCGTGATCCCACCCGCTGTCCTGGCACTGCTGGTCCCGCTCTCCAGTGAGCACGGCCACCGGTCCGGCGCAGCACGCATCACCCTTCCTCGCCTCGATGCCCTCGCGGAGGGCAACGACGGCGATCACCCCGCGCGCTGTCCATTCGCGCCCCCAGGGCCACCGGCGGCGAGTGCGACGGCCGCCTCGATGACGTTCCAGGTGATCGTGACGGCGCCGCAGGACAGGCTTCAGGGCCGGGGTGAACCGCGGCTCACGGGCAGGCTCAGCACGATGGCCACCCCCGCCTCGTGCTCTCCCGTCAGGGGCTGCGCCTTGCCGCTTCCTCGGGTCCGGATCTAGACGTTGAAGCGGAAGTCCACCACGTCGCCATCGACCATGACGTACTCCTTGCCCTCCATGCGCACCTTGCCGGCCGCCTTCGCCTCGGCCATCGAGCCGAGGGAGTCGAGGTCCTCGAAGGAGACGATCTCGGCCTTGATGAAGCCCCGCTCGAAGTCGGTGTGGATGACACCGGCAGCCTGCGGCGCCTTCCAACCACGGTTGATCGTCCACGCGCGCGACTCCTTGGGGCCGGCGGTGAGGTAGGTCTGCAGGCCCAGGGTGTTGAAGCCCTTGCGCGCGAGCTGGTCCAGTCCCGGCTCGTCGATGCCCACGGACTCCAGCAGCTCGCGGGCCTCCTCGTCCTCGAGCTCGGCGACCTCGGACTCCAGCTTGGCGTTGAGGACGATGGCCTCCGCCGGCTCGACGAGCGCCTGCATCCGGTCCCGGAAGTCGGTGTCGGTCAGCTGGTCCTCGTCGACGTTGAAGACGTAGAGGAAGGGCTTGGTCGTCAGCAGGCCGAGCTGCGCGGCGATCTCCATGTCGACGCCAGCGGCGACGCCCTTCGCGAAGAGGGTGTCTCCCCCTTCGAGCACCTCACGAGCGGCGAGCGCCGTGTCGAGGACCGCCTTGTCGATCTTCTTGCCCTTCAGCTCCCGCTCGAGGCGCGGGACGGCGCTCTCGAGGGTCTGCAGGTCGGCGAGGACCAGCTCGGTGTTGATCGTCTCCATGTCGGAGGCCGGGTCGATCTTGCCGTCGACGTGGGTGACGTCGTCGTCGACGAAGGCGCGCACCACCTGGCAGATCGCGTCCGACTCGCGGATGTTGGCGAGGAACTTGTTGCCCAGCCCCTCCCCTTCGCTCGCGCCGCGCACGATGCCGGCGATGTCGACGAAGGAGACCGTCGCGGGGAGGATCTTTTCGCTGCCGTGGATCTCGGCGAGCCGCTTCAGCCGAACATCCGGCAGCGGGACGACGCCGACATTCGGCTCGATGGTTGCGAAGGGGTAGTTCGCGGCGAGGACGTTGTTCTTCGTCAGAGCGTTGAACATCGTCGACTTGCCGACGTTGGGGAGACCGACGATTCCGATGGAGAGTGCCACGGGGACAGGAGTCTAACCGCGCGAAGGGGAATCCCCATCCCGGTCCCCCGCGGCCACCCAGCGTCGGAGCAGGAACCTCAGGACCCACCAGGTGGCCACGAAGAGGACGAAGAGGCCGAGCAGGCGCAGCCAGGAGCCGCCCGCGGAGGCGAGGACCGGCACGTAGAGCAGGCACACGAGGACCGGGAGCGCCGCGACCACGAGCGTCAGGTCCTTGACCGTCTCGCGCCCCCACATGGTGAAGAGGGATGGTCGGGGCCGCCTGGGCGGCGGCACCCCGTCCGGGAGCCGGTCGCTCACATGCCGTCCCGCGGCGACGAGTTCTCGAGGAAGGTCGTCCCCTCCCGGGTGCCGAAGCCGACCTGCGCGATCATCGCGGCGGTGTAGGCAGCGGTGTTCGCCTCGACGCTCGCGGCATCCGCCCAGTGGACGGCCTTGATCTCCCGCTGCTGCAGCACGGCGGCCTCGAGGGTCTCCTCGGGCACGTGGCCGAGGTCGAAGAGGCAGAGCAGGGCGTCGTCCCAGCCGCGGTAGGGCGGCAGCCAGTTGACCGCGAGCAGCCCCTGGACGGTGACGTCGAGGCCGAGCTCCTCCTTGACCTCGCGCACGACGCAGTGGGCGGGCGACTCGTCGGGGTCGACGATGCCCCCGGGCAGGTCCCAGTCCTTCTTGTAGACGAGCTGGCACAGGGCGATCCGATCGCCGTCCGTGCGCAGGACGCCCTGGGCGATGAGGCGCTTCTTCGGCAGGCGGGAGTTGAGGACGCGGATGAACGCGCGCCGTCCCTGCTCCGTGCCGAGGTCCGGCCGGCGGGTCTCGTCCTTGACCTGCTCCTCGCTGGGCTCCTCTGTCGGCATGGTCACGAGGCTACCCACCCTGGGGGCGAGCGCTGTCGGTGATCACTGGTTGGCTGCAGCCATGGACATGACGACCCTCGTGACGGGACTGCTGCTCGGCGCACTCATCGGTGGGCTGCTGGCCTGGCTGGCGGCGCGCACCCAGGTCGTGGGCGCGCGGGTCGAGCGCGACGGCCTGCGCGAGCGGGTGGGCGACCTCGAGGCGAGCCTCGGTGAGGACGCCGAGACCGCAGCGGCCCTGGCACCCATGGGTGAGGCGCTGCGGCGGGTCTCGCACAAGGTCGAGGAGCTCGAGCGGGACCGTCTCGACCAGTTCGCGACGGTGCGCGACGCCCTCGGCCGCGTCGAGCAGACGACGACCCGGGTGGGCCACGAGGCCGCCTCGCTCGCCTCCTCGCTGCGCGTGTCGTCCGTGCGCGGCGCCTGGGGCGAGGTGCAGCTGCGACGGGTCCTCGAGGTGTCCGGGATGCTCGCACGCTGCGACTTCGACGAGCAGACGAAGGGGGTGACCGCCGACGAGCGCGAGGTCCGGCCGGACGTCGTCGTCCACCTCCCCGGAGGCAAGCACCTCGTCGTCGACGCCAAGGCACCGATGAGTCACTGGCTCCGGGCCCAGACCGAGGACATCGACCCCGACGAGCAGGCCCGCCTGCTGGACGGGCACACGGCAGCTCTGCGGGGGCACGTGCGCACGCTCGCGGACAAGGCCTACTGGACGGCCTTCGACCCCTCACCCGAGATGGTCGTGTGCTTCATCCCCTCCGATGCCACCCTCGCTGCGGCCCTGTCCCGGGACCCCGGGCTGCACGAGGAGGCCATGACGAGCAAGGTCGTCCTCGCCTCCCCCAGCACGCTGCTCGCGTTGCTGCGCACGGTCGCCTTCACCTGGCAGCAGGATGCCGTGACCCGCGAGGCCCGCGAGCTGCTCGCGCTCGGCCGCGAGCTCTACGCCCGCCTGGGCACCCTCGGGGAGCACGCCACCCGGATGGGCCGCTCCCTCCAGCGATCGGTCGAGGACTACAACCGACTCGTCGGCTCGCTCGAGTCGCGGGTGCTCGTGAGCGCCCGGCGGATGAGCGAGATCGGGATCAGCCCCGACGAGCTGGAGGACGTGCCTCCCGTGACGACGACGCCCCGGCCGCTCACCGCCCCCGAGCTCCTGGACGCGGTGGCCGCGGAGGATGCCCGACCCGAGCTGGACCTCGAGGGGCTGTCGCGGGCCGCTCGTGAGCGCGAGGAGGCGTCGTGAGCACGAGTCCCCTCGGGCGCCCCACCCCTTCCCGGTTCGATGTCCGGGAGTGAGCCCGAGGGCTCAGCGAAACATCGACCGGCGACGGGAGGAACGCCCTGCAGGTCCGCCGCTCACCACTCCAGCGTCCGGGCGATGGGCACCCCTGCGCGGTAGCTCAGATGCAGGTGGTTCGGCGCGTCGAGCACCGCGAGGTCCGCGCGGGCACCGACCTCGATGCGGCCGATGTCCTCCCTTCGCAGGGCCCGGGCACCTCCCCGCGTGGCCGCGACCACGGCCTCGCTCGGGGTCATGCCCATCTCCCGCACGGCGAGCGCGATGACGAAGGGCATCGAGCTGGAGTAGCAGGTCCCCGGGTTGCAGTCGGTGGCCAGCGCGACCGAGACGCCGGCGTCGAGCAGCGACCTCGCGTCCGGGTAGGGCGAGCGGGTGGAGAACTCCACGCCCGGCAGGAGCGTCGCGGTGGTCGTGCCCGCCGAGGAGACGAGGGCTTCGACGTCCGCGGAGGACAGGTACGTGCAGTGGTCGACGCTGGCGGCGCCCAGCTCACACGCCAGCTGCACTCCGGGACCGTGGTCGATCTGGTTGCCGTGCACCCGCAGCTCGAGCCCCGCGTCACGCCCGGCGAGGAGCACCCGGCGCGACTCCTCACCGGTGAAGGCGTGCGGTGACGCCGGCTCGCAGAAGACGTCGATCCAGCGGGAGTACGGCGCGCAGGCGGTGAGCATCTCCCCCGTGACGAGGTCCAGGTAGCCCGCCCGGTCCGCACGCATCTCCTCGGGCACGAAGTGCGCCCCGAGGAAGGTGGTCTCCGCGGTGACCTCCGCGGCGAGCCGCAGCGCGCGGGTCTCCTGCTCGACGTCGAGGCCGTAGCCGGACTTGATCTCGACCGTGGTCGTGCCCTGGGCGCGCATCTCCGCGACCCGAGCCCGCAGTGCGTCACGCAGCCACTCGTCGTCGGCGGCGCGGGTCGCTGCCACCGTCACCCCGATCCCCCCGCCGTCGTAGCGCTCCCCGGCCATCCGTGCGGTGAACTCGCCCGAGCGGTCCCCGGCGAAGACGAGGTGGGCGTGGCTGTCGACGAAGCCGGGCAGCACGCAACGTCCCCCCACGTCGACGACCTCGTCGGCGGCGGGTGCCGACGAGGCCGGCCCGGTCCAGGCGATGCGCCCGTCGACGACGACGATCGCCCGGTCGGAGCGGGCACCGGCGCCCCCTTCGCCCGTCTCGTCACAGGTGACGAGCTCGCCGATGCTGGTGATCAGTGTCGACATGCTGCTCATGACCCCTTCCGGTGGTGGGCCGCGCGGGTGATGACGCGGTGGATCAGGCGGGCCGCGACCTTGGCCGTGCGCTGGTCGATGTCGAAGCGCGGGCTGAGCTCCGTGACATCGAGGTGGATCAGCCTGCCGCTGTCGGCCACCGCGTCGCACACCGCCTGGATGACGAAGGGCGGAACCCCCAGTGCCGCAGGCGCGCTCACTCCCGGGGCGGCTGCGGCCGGGAGCACGTCGAGGTCGATCGACAGGTAGACCTCGTCGACGTCCTCGAGGAAGCGCTGCACGAAGGCACGCGGCGCGTCGAGCTCCTGGCAGTCGTCGTCGAGGAGCCACGGCGTCTCGAGCTGGCGCGCCGCGTCGAAGAGCGCACTGGTGTTGCTCGCCCGGCTCACCCCGAGGACGGCGTAGTGGACGTCCAGGCCGTGCGCCTGTCGGTCTCGGGCGATCTGCAGGAAGGGGGTTCCCGAGGTGGGGCGCTCCTCCTGCCGCAGGTCGAAGTGCGCGTCGAGGTTGAGCACGCCCAGCCGCGGTCGCCGACCGAGGCCGAGGTAGCTGCCGTAGGCCGTCTCGTGGCCGCCACCGAGGACGACGGTCAGCGGCGCCTCGTCACGCGCGGCCGCCACCGCCGCACCGAGCCGGCGTTGACCGTCCTCGAGGTCGCTCCCCTCGACGGCGACGTCCCCGTGGTCGACGACCGTCAGCTCCTCGTGGACCGCCAGCGAGGCCAGGGCCGAGCGAAGGGCGGTGGGCCCGTCCGCCGCGCCGACCCGCCCCCGGTTGCGGCGGACCCCTTCGTCACTGGCGAAGCCCAAGAGTGCGGCATCGGGGCGCATGCCGCTCTGAGGCGCACAGACCGTGCGGAAGAAGCGCCGGTGCTGCGGTCCGGGACCGTCGTCGCGCCCGCTCCACTCGAAGGTCGTGGTCACGCCTGAGCCTCCCCGTCGCGGATCGTCGACGTCATCGGCACCCGCACGCCACGCTCCTGCGCGACCTGCGCAGCCCGCGAGTAGCCGGCGTCGACGTGGCGCAGCACGCCCATCCCGGGGTCATTGGTCAGCAGTCGCTCGAGCTTCTGCGCAGCCAGGTCGGTGCCGTCGGCGACGCCGACCTGACCGGCGTGGATGGAGCGACCGATCCCGACGCCACCCCCGTGGTGGATCGAGACCCAGGTCGCACCGGAGCTGGCCGCGGTGAGCGCATTGAGCAGCGGCCAGTCGGCGATCGCGTCCGAGCCGTCGAGCATCGACTCGGTCTCGCGGTAGGGCGAGGCGACGGAGCCGGAGTCGAGGTGGTCACGTCCGATGACGATCGGGGCCGTGACCTTGCCGTCGCGCACGAGCTCGTTGAAGAGCAGCCCGGCCCGGTGGCGTTCGCCGTACCCGAGCCAGCAGATGCGGGCGGGCAGCCCCTCGAAATCGACGAACTCCTGCGCGGCGTCGAGCCACCGGTGCAGGTGCTCGTTCTCCGGGAAGAGCTCCTTCAGCGCGGCGTCGGTGACCGCGATGTCCTCCGGATCGCCCGAGAGCGCCACCCAGCGGAAGGGCCCCAGGCCCTCGCAGAAGAGCGGCCGGATGTACGCGGGGACGAAGCCGGGGAAGGCGAAGGCTCGGCCGTACCCGGCCTGCCGCGCCTCGTCGCGGATGCTGTTGCCGTAGTCGAAGACCTCGCAGCCGGCGTCCTGCAGCCCGACCATCGCCTCGACCTGCGCGGCCATCGACTCCTGGGCCTTCTTGGTGAAGCCCTCCGGGTCGCCGTCGGCCTCGCGGGTCCAGTCCTCGAGCGGGATCTCCGCGGGCAGGTAGCTCAGCGGGTCGTGCGCGCTCGTCTGGTCGGTGACGACGTCGATGTCGATCTCCCCGGCGGCGTGCCGGCGCAGGATCTCCGGGAAGACGCTCGCCGCATTGCCGACGAGACCGATGGACACGGCGCGGCGCTCCCCCTTCGCCGCCATGGCCCTCGCCAGGGCCTCGTCGAGGTCCGTGGTCACCTCGTCGAGGTAGCGCTTGGACTGCCGCCGCTCCAACCGCGAGCGGTCGACGTCGACGACGAGGCAGACGCCACCGTTGAGGGTGACCGCCAGCGGCTGCGCGCCGCCCATCCCGCCGCAGCCTCCGGTGAGGGTGATGGTCCCGGCGAGGGTGCCGCCGAAGCGTTTGCGCGCGACCGCGGCGAAGGTCTCGTAGGTGCCCTGGAGGATCCCCTGGGTGGCGATGTAGATCCACGACCCGGCGGTCATCTGTCCGTACATCATCAGGCCCTCGGCCTCGAGCTTGCGGAACTGCGGCCACGTCGCCCAGTCGCCGACGAGGTTGGAGTTGGCCAGCAGCACGCGCGGCGCCCACGGATTGGTGCGCAACACCCCGACCGGCTTGCCGGACTGCACCAGCAGGGTCTCGTCGTCGGCGAGGTCGGTGAGCGTCTCGACGATGGCGTCGAAGGCCTCCCAGGAGCGCGCGGCACGCCCCGTGCCGCCGTAGACGACGAGGTCGTCGGGGCGCTCGGCCACCTCGGGGTCGAGGTTGTTCATGAGCATGCGCAGCGGCGCCTCGGTCTGCCAGCTGCGTGCGGTCAGGTCGGTGCCTCGGGCGGCACGCACGGGACGGGCTCCGTCCATGGTGATCACTCCTTCGTGGGTCAGGCGAGGGGGCCGGCCACGGACTCGGCCGCGGCGCGGACCGACCCGTCGACGACGGCGAGGTGGGTGGCGGCCAGGTCGGGTGCGGTGAAGCGGTCCGGTCCGGGTGCGATCTCCCCGTGCTCGGCGAGGGCGTCGATGACCGCCCCGGTCGCGGGCGCCGGACGAAGGGGACCCCGCAGCGCGATCCCCCGCGCCGCGGTGTGCAGCTCGATCGCCACCACCCGGGAGAGCGCGTCGACGCTGCGGCGCAGCTTGCGGGCGGCGCCCCAGCCCATCGACACGTGGTCCTCCTGCATCGCGCTGCTCGGGATCGAGTCGACGCTGGAGGGAGCGGCGAGTCGCTTCATCTCCGAGACCATCCCGGCGGCGGTGTACTGGGCGATCATCAGCCCGGAGTCGGTACCGGGGTCGTCGGCGAGGAAGGGAGGAAGTCCGTGGCTGCGCTTGACGTCGAGGAACCGGTCGGTGCGACGCTCGCTCATGCTCGCGACGTCGGCGGCGACGATCGCGAGGAAGTCGAGCACGTAGGCGACGGGCGCCCCGTGGAAGTTGCCATTGGACTCGACCCGGCCGTCGGGGGTGATCACGGGGTTGTCGATGGCCGAGGCGAGCTCGTGGTCGGCGACGCTCGCGGCGTGCTCGACGGTGTCGCGGGCACCACCGTGGACCTGGGGCGCGCAGCGAAGGGAGTAGGCGTCCTGGACTCGCGTGCAGGCCTGCGGATCGCGGTGGCTGTCGCGGATCGGGCTGTCGCGCAGGACCGCTCGCATGTTGGCGGCGGCGAGCCCCTGCCCGGGGTGGGGCCGCAGCCCCTGCAGGTCAGCGGCGAAGACGTCGTCGGTGCCCAGGAGCCCCTCGACGCTCATCGCGGCCGCGATGTCGGCGTTGACGAGGAGGTCACGCAGGTCGTGCACGGCGAGGCAGAGCATCCCGAGCATCCCGTCCGTGCCGTTGATCAGGGCCAGCCCCTCCTTCTCGTGCAGCTCGACGGGGGCGAGCCCGGCATCGGCCAGCGCGGCGGCGGCGCCGATCTCGTCGCCACCGGCGACGCGGACCCTCCCTTCGCCCATGAGCGTGAGCGCGCAGTGGCTCAGCGGGGAGAGGTCACCGGAGCAGCCGAGCGAGCCGTACTCGTGGACGACCGGGCTGATGTCGTACTGGAGCAGCGCGAGGTAGAGGCGCAGGGTCTCCTCCCGGATGCCGGTGCGTCCGGTGGCGAGGGTCTGCACGCGCAGCAGCATGAGGGCGCGCACGACCTCGTCCTCGACCTCGCTGCCGGTGCCGGCGGCGTGGCTGCGCACGAGCGAGCGCTGCAGCTGGGCGCGCTTCGCGTGGGGGATGTGGGTCGTGGCCAGCGCACCGAAGCCGGTGGAGACCCCGTAGTGCGCCACGGTGTCCTCGGCCAGCCCCTCGATGATCGAGCGCGCGGAGCGCACCCGCTCCCAGGCGGCCTCGCTGATCGACACCGGCGCGCCGTGGCGGGCGACGGCGACGACGTCGTCGATGCTCAGGGGTGCGTCGCCGAGGACGACGGTGGTCGTGGTCTGCTGCTGCGTGCTCATGTCCACCATGCAACTCCCTCGGGCGGGGCTGCGGTCGCTCTCGACAGGCGTTAGTGTCTCGGATACAAGACACACACCGCATCTGCCTAGGCAACGGCGACCGGACACCGCATCTGCCTAGGCAGATGCGGTGGGTGGGGGCGAGCGAAGGGAGGGCCCGTGGCCAATGCGACCGCGGCCGGGCACGCCCTTCGCGCCCTGACCCACCTGGCCAGCCGCGCCGCGCCGGTCCCCGCGGCCCACCTCGCCCGGGCCATCGGCCTGCCCCGCAGCAGCACGTACCACCTGCTGGGCGTGCTCATCGAGCACGGCTACGTCGTCCACTACGCGGAGGAGCGCACCTACGGTCTCGGCGCCGCGGTGCACGAGCTGGGCGCGGGTTACCAGCGACAGGACCCGCTGCAGCGCCTGGCCCGGCCGCTCGTCGAGCGGCTCGTGGACGCGACGACGCACAACGCCCACCTCGCCGTGCTCAGCGGGCGGGACGTCCTCTACGTCATCGAGGAGCGGGCGGCGGGGCGCCCGTCGCTCGTCACGGACGTCGGGATCCGGCTCCCGGCGACACTCACCGCCAGCGGGCTGGCCGTCCTCGCGGCTCTCCCACCCAAGCAGGTCACCGCCCTCTACCCCTCGGCCGCGGCCATGGTCGCCGACGGACCACCGACACCGTCCGCCCTGCGCCGCGAGCTCGTCGCCGTCCGAGCCCGTGGGTACGCGCTCGAGGTGGGCAGCGTCTCGGCCGAGCTGTCGTCGGTCGCCTCCGCCGTGCTCGAGCGGGACGGGCACCCGGTCGCCGCGGTGGCCATCACCTTCCGCAGCGAGGAGATCGACGGGGAGGCCCAGGACGAGCTCGCCTCGGCCGCCCGTCGGACGGCCGAGGCGATGGGCTCACGGCTGTGAGCTGAGGCGCACGGCTCAGTGCAGCTGGCCGGCGTCCTCGAGGGAGCCCGCGTCGTGCTTCATCTTGTCGTCCATCCCGGCGGCCTTGAGGTCCTTGCGCAGCTCCTTCGGCAGCGAGAAGAGCAGGCTCTCCTCCGCGGAGACGACCGGCGTGACGTCGCCGAAGCCGCGCTCGGCCAGGTACTCGAGGACGCCGCGCACGAGGAGCTCGGGGACGGACGCGCCGGAGGTCACCCCCACGGTGCGCACCCCCTCGAGCCAGGACTCGTCGATCTCGTCGGCGTAGTCGACCAGGTGCCCGTCACGGGAGCCGTGCTCGATGGCGACCTCGACGAGGCGCACCGAGTTGGAGGAGTTGCGCGAGCCGACGACGAGCATCAGGTCGCAGTCCTGGGCCATCTCCTTGACCGCGAGCTGGCGGTTCTGGGTGGCGTAGCAGATGTCGTCGCTCGGCGGGTTCTGCAGCGCGGGGAACTTCTCCCGCAGCCGGCGCACGGTCTCCATCGTCTCGTCGACCGACAGCGTCGTCTGGGAGAGCCAGACCACCTTGTCCGGGTCGCGGACCTCGACATTGACGACGTCGTCCGGACTCTCGACGAGGGTGATGTTGTCGGGCGCCTCCCCGGAGGTGCCGACGACCTCCTCGTGGCCCTCGTGACCGATGAGGAGGATGTCGAAGTCGTCGTCGGCGAAGCGCACGGCCTCACGGTGGACCTTGGTCACCAGGGGGCAGGTCGCGTCGATGGTCTTCAGGCTCAGCGCCTTGGCCTCGTCGTGGACGACCGGGGCGACGCCGTGGGCGGAGAAGACGACGGTCGCACCCTCGGGGACCTCATCGGTCTCCTCGACGAAGATCGCGCCGCGCTTCTCCAAGGTGGTGACAACGTGCTTGTTGTGGACGATCTCCTTGCGCACGTACACCGGCGGGCCGTACAGCTCCAGGGCCCGCTCGACGCTGACGACGGCGCGGTCGACCCCCGCACAGTAGCCGCGGGGGGCCGCGAGCAGCACGCGCTTGGTGCCCTGCGCGGTGTCGAGGTCGGCGGACGGGTCTGAACTGGTGGTCATGGCCCCATCGTAGGCGAGGGCCCTGAACACGCACTGACCATCGCGCTCTCACGGGCCGGTGACCTGATTGACTGGGGCCGACACGTGGCCACGAGCAGGAGAAGCGATGTTCCTCAGCAACACCGAGACGGTCCCGGGCGCCCGAGTCACCCGCACCCTGGGGCTGGTCAACGGCAACACCGTGCGGGCGAAGCACCTCGGCCGCGACATCCTCTCGGGCTTCAAGAACCTCGCCGGCGGCGAGCTGCAGGCCTACACCGAGCTGCTCACCGAGAGCCGCAACGAGGCCATCGGCCGGATGGTCACCCAAGCGCAGCAGATGGGCGCCAATGCCGTCGTCAACGTGCGCTTCACGACCGCGTCGGTCGCGCCGGGGGCGGCCGAGATCTACGCCTACGGCACGGCCGTGGTGCTGGAGCAGGCTGCGTCGGAGCAGCGCTGATGGAGCCCGGCGAGGTCGTTGGACTCCTCATCGGCAGCCTCTGCCTCCTGCTCGTCATCGGGCTCCCGCTGTCCATCCCGCTCTACGCCCTGATCGTGGGGTTCCGCCGCCGCGCGGCGAGCCAGCAGCTCCTCGCCCAGCGCGAGCCGCAGCTGGCCCACCTGCTGCAGGTCAACACCGAGGTCACCCAGCACCCGGGCCCGACCGGCCTGGTCCACGGCAGCGTCGCCTACGCAGCCGACTTCCCCTCGCGCTGGGCGACGGGGTGGCGCAACCTCGTGGGTGGCCACGCCACGAGCCTCCACGAGCAGGTCGACCTGGCCCGGCGCCTGGCCACCGTGCGGATGCTCGAGCACGCCGCCGCGCAGGAGGCCCTCGGGGTCGCCAACATCCGCATCGAGACCAGCCACATCGACATGAGCAGCGGCTCGCGCGGCCGCCAGTCCCTGGTCATCGACCTGCTTGTCTACGGCACCGCGCTGCTGCCCGCCCGGGACGCCGGCCGCGCCCGGCCGCCCGCTCCGACACCGGCGCGCCCGTGAGCCCCCCCCTTCCCGACAAGGCCGCCGACACCACCGCGGAGCAACCGTGGCCGGTCCGCGTGCTGAGCATGAAGATCGCCGACTACGTCGACCGGATGTCGGTCACCTGGGTCGAGGGGCAGGTCGTCCAGCTCAACCGCCGCCCCGGGGCACGCACCGCCTTCCTCACCCTGCGCGACCCCGACGTCAACATGTCGCTGTCGTGCATGGTCCGCGTCAACGCCCTCGACGCGATGCCCGCCCCGCTCGGCGAGGGAGCCCGCGTCGTCGTGCAGGCCAAGCCGAGCTACTGGCCCCAGCGCGGCTCGCTGTCGATGGACGTGCGCCAGATCCGGCCCGTGGGAGTCGGTGAGCTGCTGGCCCGGATCGAGTACCTCAAGCAGAACCTGCGTTCCGAGGGCCTCTTCGATGCCTCCCGCAAGCGGTCGCTCCCCTTCCTCCCCCGCCGGGTCGGGCTAGTCTGCGGCCGGGCGAGCGCCGCCGAGCGGGACGTCATCGAGAACGCCCACCGCCGGTGGCCGGGCCTGCCCTTCGCCATCCGCCAGGTCGCGGTCCAGGGCGCTGGCGCCGTGGCCGAGGTCAGCGCGGCGATCGCCGAGCTCGACGCCGTCGAGGACGTCGACGTCATCATCGTCACCCGCGGGGGCGGGTCCGTGGAGGACCTGCTCTCCTTCAGCAACGAGACGATGGTCCGGGCCGTGGCCTCCGCCCGCACTCCCGTCGTCAGCGCGATCGGGCACGACGTCGACACACCCCTGCTCGACCTCGTCGCCGACGTGCGCGCCTCGACCCCGACGGACGCGGCCAAGCTCGTCTGCCCCGACGCCGCGGCCGAGCGCGCCGGCATCGTCGACGCCCGCACCCGGGCGTGGGCGAGCCTGTCCGCCCACGTGGAGCGGGAGCGCCGCCGGCTCGTCGAGCTGACCTCCCGGCCGGTCCTGACCGACCGCACCGCCTTCGTGCGGGCCCAGCGGGAGGTCATCGAGTCGCTGCGCCGTCGGTCCCACGGCCGGCTCGAGGCCAGGTTGCACCGCGAGCGCGACCGCGTCACCCACCTGCGGGCCCAGGCACGGGTGCTCTCCCCCGCCTCGACCCTCGAGCGCGGCTACGCGATCGTCCAACGGCCCGACGGGGAGGTCATCGCCGCCCGTGAGGGCCTCGAGGTCGAGGACCTGCTGCGCGTGACCGTCGCGGACGGGGACTTCGCCGTGCGGGTCACCGACGCGTGAACCACCGCCCCCGACCTAGGGTTGGGGCATGACCGAGCAGCCGACCCAGCCCGATGAGACCGATGTCGCCGACCTGACCTATGAGCAGGCGCGCCAGGAGCTCGTGGAGCTCGTGGCCCGGCTCGAAGGGGGTCAGGCCGGTCTCGAGGAGAGCATGCGGCTGTGGCAGCGCGGCGAGGCCCTCGCGGCCCACTGCGAGGCCTGGCTCGACAAGGCCGAGGCGAGCCTCGCCTCCACCGAGGCGGCCGAGGAATCAGCCGGCTGAAGCGCCCTTCGCCCCGGGCGTCGCCTCGACGAGACGGTTGGCGAAACCCTCGAGCTGCTTCCAGCTGCCCGTGCCGGTGACGATCGTCGTCAGCTCACCCTTCGCCGCCGGCTCGTGCACGAGGCTGCGCTGGACCTGGCCCTCGCGGTCGCGCTTGACCCAGGCCCGCCCGTCCTGCGTGGTCAGCGTGCCGACGCTCTCGCCGTCGTGGGTCTGGCTGGTGATCCACGCCGTCTCGGGGTCCGCCGCCTGCTGGACCGAGACGTACTCCTCGTCCGGGGTCGTGTAGCCCGCGTTCCACGCCATGACGCCGTCCGTGGAGCGCTCGTAGCGCACATTGGTCGCGATCCAGCCGTCCGGGAGGTCCGTGGGGTACGCGAAGGGCTGCCCCGCCTGCTCCGCGCGGTGCTGCGCGGTCCCCGGCACGTCGAGCGACTCGGGTGAGCGGCTGTTGCCGCGGCCGGACATGGCGAAGATGGCGAGGGAGATCGCGAGGATGACCGCCAGGGAGCGGACCATGTTCGCCGCGGTCCCCTTGGCGTAGTGGCTCGCGCCACGTGCCGGCACCGACTGCACGGCCGGCTCGGCGGGATCACCTGGGGCGGAACTCATGGCAGCCATGGTCGCACGCGCCCCCGAGTGCGCCAGATAGGCTCGGGCGCGACGAGCACCACCCCGCGGAGGAGAACCATGAGCCAGTCCAGCACGCCCGTCCCCAGCGCCGGGGTCATGCACCCCGACCGGAACCTGGCGATGGAGCTGGTCCGCGTCACCGAGGCCGCCGCCCTCGCCGGCGGACGGTGGGTCGGCCGCGGAGACAAGAACCGCGCCGACGGTGCCGCCGTCGACGCCATGCGCTCGATGATCTCCGGCGTGCGCATGGACGGGGTCGTCATCATCGGTGAGGGCGAGAAGGACGAGGCCCCGATGCTCTACAACGGCGAAGCGGTCGGCGACGGTCAGGGCCCCGCCTGCGACGTCGCGGTCGACCCGATCGACGGGACCACCCTCACGGCGAAGGGGATGACCAACGCCGTGAGCGTCATGGCCGTCGCCGACCGCGGCACGATGCTCGACCCGAGCGCCGTGTTCTACATGGACAAGCTCGTCACCGGTCCCGAGGCCGCCGACAGCGTCGACATCCGTCTGCCCGTCGCCGAGAACATCCGCCGCATCGCCCAGGCCAAGCGCACCCACGCCGACGACGTCACCGTCGTCATGCTCGACCGGCCGCGTCACTCGGGGCTCGCCGACGAGGTGCGAGCGGCCGGCGCCCGGATCCGCTTCATCTCCGACGGTGACGTCGCCGGCGCGATCATGGCCGCCCGTCCGGACACGGGCATCGACCTGCTGCTCGGCGTCGGCGGCACCCCCGAGGGCATCATCACCGCCTGCGCGATCAAGTGCCTCGGGGGGACCATCCAGGGGCGGCTGTGGCCCCGCGACGACGAGGAGCGCCAGCACGCCATCGACTCCGGGCACGACCTGGAGCGGGTCCTCACGACCGATGACCTCGTCCGGACCGACAACTGCTACTTCGTCGCGACCGGCATCACCGACGGCGAGCTGCTGCGGGGCGTGCGCTACCGCGCCGGTGGGGCGACGACCGAGTCGCTGGTCATGCGCAGCAAGTCCGGCACGACCCGCATGGTCGAGGCGCACCACAACCTGACCAAGGTCGAGCGCCTCTCCCCCGAACTGCCCTCCTGACCGTGGCGGCCCGCCGCTCCGCACCGAGCCGAACCCTCGTCATCGGGGAGTCGCTCATCGACGTCGTCCGCACCCCGGACGGGTCGAGCACCCGACACGTGGGCGGCAGCCCCCTCAACGTCGCCGTCGGCCTGGCCCGACTGGACCACCGCGTCTCGTTGGCCACGTACTTCGGACGTGACGAGGGGGGCGCCGCCATCGGCGCCCACGTGTCCGACGCCGGCGTCGATCTCGTGCCCGGCAGCGACCGGGCCGAGGACACCACGGTGGCCACCGCGACCCTCGACGAGCAGGGCCGGGCGGAGTACACCTTCGACATCGCCTGGCGCGTCCCCGAGCTGCCCGAGCGCACCGGGCACCTGCACACCGGATCGATCGGCGCCCTGCTGCGACCGGGTGGGGTGGACGTCCTCGCGGCGATGGGTGGCGGACGTCGGGTCGGGACCGTCTCCTACGACCCGAACATCCGCCCTTCGCTCGTGCGGGACCGCGGCGCCACGCTCGGCGAGGTCGAGCGGCGCGTGGCGGTGAGCGATGTCGTCAAGGCGAGCGACGACGACCTGGAGTGGCTCGCCGGTCGCCCCCTCGACGAGCAGGGCCTCACCGACTGGCTGCACGGCTGGCGCGACCTCGGGCCCACCGTCCTCGTGTGCACCCGTGGGGCGAAGGGGGCCCTGGCGCTCCTCCCGTCCGGCCGCACCGTGACGGTGCCCGGCGCCGGCGTCGAGGTCGCCGACACCGTCGGCGCCGGGGACTCGTTCATGGCGGGGATGCTCTCCGCGCTCCTCGACGTGGGGCTGCTCGGGGGGCCGGAGGCTCGCTCCCGCCTGCGCAAGGCCAAGGGTGCGGCGGTCACCGCGGCGGTCACCCGCGGCGTCGACGCCTCCGCGCGCACCGTCGCCCGCCTCGGCGCGCACGCCCCCAGCCGCGCCGACCTGGGGATCGCCCCACTCCGCTGATCCGCATCTGCCTAGGCAGATGCGGTCCAGTTCCAGGCCCGGTCACATCTGCCTAGGCAGATGCGACCTCCGCCGGGCATCTGCCTAGGCAGATGCGAAGGGGGGGATCAGGCGGTCTGCTGCTCCGCCTCGCGCTCGCGCGCCCGGGTCAGGGCCCGCTGGCGGTCCTCCTCGGACTGACGGGCGATCTCCGCGGCCGCGTCGTCGTCCCGGGTGAGGCAGTCGCCGGTCTCCGGGTCGAAGACGTGCATCAGGGCCGGGTTGAAGACGAAGTGGGCGACATCGCCCTCACGCACGCGTGAGCGCGGGTCGAGGTTGACGACCATCTGGGTGCGCATCCCCTCGCCGTCGAGGTCCTTGTCCAGCTCGTCGAGCTTGGCCTTGACATCGCCCTCGACGTCGAAGGGCACGTAGGCGTACTGCTCGTTGCCCAGCCACTCCGTCTGGTCGACGACGGCATCGAAGCGCACCCCGTTGGCCGTCTCGTCACCCAGGTCGGCGTCCTTGATGTGCTCGGGGCGGATCCCCACGATGAGCAGGTCGCGGCCCCGCACGCGCTCCTGGGCGATCTGCGGGATCGGCACCGAGCAGAAGGGCAGCACGAGCTCGTCGCCGCTCACCTCCGCCGGGAGGAAGTTCATCGGCGGCGTCCCGATGAAGCCGGCCACGAAGAGGTTGACCGGCTGGTCGTAGAGCTCGCGCGGGCTGGAGCACTGCTGCAGCACGCCCTTCTTGAGCACGGACACCCGGTCCCCGAGGGTGAGCGCCTCGGTCTGGTCGTGCGTGACGTAGATCGTCGTCGTGCCCAGGCGGCGCTGCATCCGGGAGATCTCCGTGCGCATCTGCCCGCGCAGCTTCGCGTCGAGGTTGGACAGCGGCTCGTCGAAGAGGAAGGCGTCGGCGTCGCGCACGATGGCCCGCCCCATCGCCACGCGCTGACGCTGACCACCGGAGAGGTTGGCCGGCTTGCGCTCGAGGTGCTCGTCGAGCTCGAGCATCGCGCTGGCCTTGCGCACCTTCGCGTCGATCTCGTCGTGCGTGTGCTTGCCCTTGGCCAGGCGAAGGGGGAAGGCGATGTTCTCGAAGACCGTCAGGTGCGGGTAGAGCGCGTAGTTCTGGAAGACCATCGACAGGTTGCGGTCCTTCGGCGACAGCTCGTTGACCTGCTTGCCGTCGATCTGCAGCTCACCGCTCGTGATGTCCTCCAGCCCGACGACCATCCGCAGCAGCGTCGACTTCCCGCAGCCCGACGGGCCGACGAAGATCATGAACTCGCCGTCCTTGATGTCCAGGCTCACGTCGTTGATCGCCGGGAAGCCGTCACCGTACTTCTTCACGAGGTTGGTCAAAGTGATCTCAGCCATGGGGTGTTCTCCTGTTTCTTCAGGCCGGGCCTCAGCCCTTGACGGCGCCCGAGGTCAGCCCGGCGACGATCCGGCGCTGGAAGATCAGCACGAGGATGACGACGGGGATGGTGACGACGACCGCGGCCGCCATGATGGCGCCCGTCGGCTGCTCGAACTGGCTCGCGCCGGTGAAGAAGGCGAGCGCGGCCGGAACGGTGCGTGCCTTGTCCGAGGTGAGCGAGATCGCGAAGACGAAGTCGTTCCACGCGATGAAGAAGGTGATGATCGCCGTGGTGAAGACACCGGGGGCGGCCAGGGGGATGATGACCTTGCGGAAGGCCTGCCAGCTCGTCGCCCCGTCCACCTGGGCGGCCTGCTCCATCTCCCAGGGGATCTGCTGGAAGAAGGCCGACATCGTCCAGATGGACAGCGGCAGCGTCAGCGCGAGGTAGGGGATGACCAGCCCGGGGATCGTGTCGAAGAGACCCGTCTTGCTCCACACCTCGAACAGCGGGGTGACCATGGCGACCACGGGGAAGAAGCTCACCGCGAGGGCTGTCGTGAGGATCATCTTCTTGCCCTTGAACTCCAGACGGGAGATCGCATAGGCGCAGAACATCGCCAGGACCACCGAGATGAAGGTGGCGAGCAGGCAGACGATGAGCGAGTTGCGCAGCGCCGGCATGAACAGATCACTCGCACCGCCGGTGAAGATCAGCCGGTAGTTGTCGAGCGTCGGGTCCTTCGGCCAGAAGTTGCCCAGGAAGCTCGCGTCCGGGTTGGCCAGGGTGTCGGCGCTCTTCAGGGACAACGAGAGCATCCACAGCAGCATCAACATCGTCCACACCATGATCGGCACCGCCAGGATCGACCACAGTCCCGTGCCCTTCGCTGACGTCTTCGCCATGTCAGCTCCTCCCTTCGGCCAGGTCGACCTTGAACAGTTTGACGAACACCGCGGCGATGACCAGCACGCAGAGGAAGAGGATCACCGACAGCGCCGATCCCAGTCCGATCTCCGTGCGGTCGATGGTTTGTCGGTAGATGAGCATCGACAACGACGCCGTGTCATTGGCGCCTCCGGTCATGATGAAGATGTTGTCGAAGATGCGGAACGCGTCGAGGGTGCGAAAGAGCAGCGCGACCATGACGGCCGCCTTCATGCTCGGCAGGATGACCTTGACCAGCACCTGGATCCAGGAGGCCCCGTCCACCTTCGCCGCCTCCTCCATCGAGGAGTCGACCTGGGCGAGGCCGGCGAGGAGCAGCAGCGACATGAAGGGCGTCGTCTTCCAGATCTCCGACAGGGAGATGACGAAGACCGAGGGCCAGAAGCTGCCGAACCAGTCGTAGTTCGGGTCGATCCCCGGTATCCAGTTGATCCAGTTGTTGACGAACCCGGTGTCGGTGCGGAAGGCGTAGAGCCAGGTGAAACCCGAGACGACCGTGATGATCGAGTACGGGATGAGCACGACCGTGCGCAGGGTCCGTCGCGGGATGACGATCCGGTGCATCACGAGCGCGATGATGAAACCGAAGACGAGCTCGACGACCACGGTGATCACCGTGACGAGCACGGTCATCCACATCGCCTTCCAGAAGACCTCGTCGGTGAAGGAGACGAGGTAGTTCTGCAGCCCGACGAACTCCCGGTTGTCGGGGTCGGTCAGCCGGTAGTAGAAGAAGCTGTTCCAGATCGCCTGGAGGATCGGGTAGGCGGTGACCAGGAGCATGATGACGAAGGCCGGCATCGCCAGCCTCCACCCGAGATGCTGCTCGCTGCGTGCCCGGTCGGAGAGCCCGGTCTTCTTCTTCCGATGCGTCGGGGTGTCACTCCCCCTGTCGGTCACTGCACTCACAGCAACGCATCCCCCTTCAGCACGTCCTGGAGCAGCGTCGTCGCCTGCTTCGGGGTCGAGTCAGCGTCGACCGAGCCGGGCGGGCTGTACTCGCGCTGGATGCCGGCGGAGACGTCACCGTAGTACTGGGTCAGGGGCCGCGGCGCGCTGGAGTCCAGGGACTGGCGGATCAGGGCCGCCATCGGGAACTCCTTCTTCACCTCCGCGTCGTCGTACACCGCCTTGCGGGCGGCCGGATTTCCCGTCCCGAGCATGTACGTCGTCTGGCTCTCCTGCGAGGTGAGGCACTCGACGGCGTCCCACGCCTCCTCCGGGTGCTCGGAGGCCTCGCTCACGCCCATCTCGATACCACCGAGCGGCGGCTTGGAGTCCTCGCCCTTGACCGTCTGCGGGTAGCGGGTCCAGGCGAGATCATCCATCCAGTCGACCTCGGCGCCCTTGAGGGCGGCGTAGACGTAGGGCCAGTTGACCATGAAGCCGGCCCGCTCGTTCTGGAACATGTCCAGCGTGGTCGTCTCGTCGGTCGACCCGAGCGCCGGGCCACCGACCTTCGCCTTCGACAGGTCGTGGATGACCGAGGCAGCCTTCTTGCCTCCCGCCGACTCGAGACCGAACTTCAGGTCCTTCCCGTCGGCCTCGGGGTTGCGCACGATGTGTTCGCCGGCGCCCTCGACGAGCGCATTGATCCAGACCACGTAGCCCTCGTAGGGCGAGGCCTGGACCCCGACGTTCGTGTCGCTCTTCTGTGCGGCCCGGATGACCTGGTCCCACGTCACCGGCTTCGTCATGTCGAGACCGGCCTTCTTGGCGACCGATGTGCGGTACCAGAGCAACTGGGTGTTGGCCCAGAAGGGCGCCGCGTACATCTCGTCCTTCCACTCGGTGTTCGTCACGGCCGGCTCGACGGCGTCGTCGCTGAAGGTCTCCTGCTTGTCGTCGGGCACCTTGGCCAGGTATCCGGCCTCGGCGAACTCCGCGACGAAGACCGGGTCGATCGACATGATGTCGACCCCGGTGTCGCCGGAGGCCAGCCGGCGCAGCAGCTGCTGGCGCTGGTCGCTCGCGCCGTTGGGCAGCACCTGGATCCCGATGTCGTACGCCCCCTTCGAGGCGTCGGTGCACTCCTTGGCGAGCTGCGCCTGGCCGCCGCCGTCGGGATCAGAGCCGCCGCCGTCGGGGTTGATGTACCAGGTGAGCTGCGTCCCGCCGCTGGACCCGTCGCCGCCACCGCATGCCGCCAGCCCGAGAGCGGCTGCCGTACCCGCCGCTGCCACAAAGGCGATCCGACCTCGTCGTCGTGTGTTCACGTCGCTCCGTCCTCTCATCCTGCCGATCTGATGTCTACACCCCCACCGTGTCCAATGCCACAGTTACGCGGTTGTGATCCTGCTCCGGAATTGATTCGTGATGCCTCGCGTCGGGTTTACCGTGGCCTCATGAACGACGCCTTCGACGACCTCCTGGCAGCGAACCGCGAGTTCGCGACGACCTTCTCCCTCAGCGGCTTCGACGGGATCGCCCACGCGGGCGTCGCGATCGTCACCTGCATGGACTCGCGGATCGACCCGCTCGGCATGCTCGGGCTCTCCCCCGGCGACGCGAAGATCTTCCGCAACCCGGGCGGGCGGGTCACCTCGGCGGCGCTCGAGGCCATCGTGCTCGGCGTGCACCTGCTCAACGTCAAGCGCGTCCTCGTCATCCCGCACACCCGCTGCGCGATGACGACCTCCTCCGAGGCCGAGTTGCGCCAGAAGATCGGTGACGCCGCCGGGCAGGACGCCTCCTGGCAGGGATTCAGCGTCGTCCACGACCAGATGGCCGCCCTGGAGCAGGACGTCGCCGCCGTGCGCTCGCACCCGCTCGTGCCCGCCGGCATCGAGGTCGGCGGCTTCCTCTACGACGTCGACACCGGTCTGATCGCGCAGCACCTCTGACCCGCCACCACCCCGGGGACAGTGCGCCGTCCCCGGCCCGATGGCCCCTGCCACCATGGGTGGCACGACTACCGCACGCGAGGCCCAGCGACTCGCTGCCGCCATGACCCTCAAGCACGCCCTCGCCGAGCTCCCCTACGGCGGAGCGAAGTCCGTGGTGATGCTCGAGGGGGAGATCGCCCCCGCAGGGTCCCCGGCGTCGACATGGGCACCCTGCTGGAGGACATGCAGACCATCCGCGACGACGGGGGCGCCCGGGCCTTCTGCGACGAGGTCAGCCCCTCCCCCTTCACCGCTCGTGGCGTCGACGCGGCCATGCGGGCCGCAGCCATCCACCGCCACGGCGAAGTGGCCTCGCCGGGGCGGAGGTCGTCGTCCGGTGTCGGCGGCGTCGGCGCGGAGGTCGCCCGGCTCGCGCACGCCGACGGGGCGAGGCTCACCGTCGCGGACGTCGACACCAGTCGCCCGCATCCCCGCCCGGATCATCGCCGGTGCGGCCAACGACACCCTCGACGACCCCGGCTGCGCCGAGGCCCTGCGCGAGGCAGGCATCACCTTCGTCCCCGACGTCGTCGCCAATGCCGGTGGGGTCATCCAGGTCCACGGCGGCGTCTCCGGCTGGAGCGACGAGGAGACCCTCGCGGCGGTCGGCCGGATCGGTGCACCCGCCACTCCTACTTCGACGTGCCCGCGGTCTGACTCCCTTGCGCCCGCCCCCCTTCGCATGTGCCTAGGCAGATGCGAAGGGGAGGCGGCGAAGGGGGCGGCGGGCGACGGTCAGAGGGCGAGGCGCTCCCGGACGACGACGGAGAGGCGCTCGGCGCTGGCCAGGGCACGCTCGTGCGTGTCCGCCTCGACCATGACCCGCACGACGGCCTCGGTGCCGGACTTGCGCAGCAGGACGCGGCCCGCACTGGCCAGGGAGGTCTCCACCTGGGTGACCGCAGCGCGCACACCCTCGTCGCCGTCGACGCGGTGCTTGTCGACGTCCTTGACGTTGATGAGCACCTGCGGCATCCGGGTCATCGCTCCGGCGAGGTCGGCGATGCTGCGGCCCGTCTCGGCGACCCGGGCCGCGAGCATGAGGCCGGTGAGCACACCGTCTCCGGTCGTCGCGTGCTCCAGGAGGATCACGTGGCCGGACTGCTCACCGCCGAGCGAGTATCCCCCGCGGCGCATCTCCTCCAGGACGTACCGGTCACCGACCCCCGCCTGCACGACGGTGATGCCGGCGGCCTCCATCGCCTGCATGAGGCCGAGGTTGCTCATGACCGTCGCGACGAGCGTGTCGTCGACGAGGGTGCCGTGGTCCTTCAGCGACAGGGCGAGGATCGCCATGATCTGGTCGCCGTCGACCACCGTGCCGTCGGCATCCACGGCTAGGCACCTGTCGGCGTCCCCGTCGTGCGCGATGCCGAGGTCGGCGCCGTGCTCGACGACCGCCGCCTGCAGGACCTCCAGGTGGGTCGAGCCGCACCCGTCGTTGATGTTCAGACCGTCGGGCCGCGCCCCGATGACGTGCACCTCGGCCCCGGCGAGTCGGAAGACCTCGGGCGAGACCTCGCTCGCGGCACCGTGGGCGGCATCGATGACGATCGTCAACCCCTCGAGCCGCGGCTCGACGGCGTCGAGGAGGTGACGCACATAGCGCGTACCGGCGTCCTCCATGAGGGTCACCCGACCGACGTCGACCCCGGTCGGACGC